>CAZZAD010000001.1:0-504 GCA_964652055.1 uncultured Burkholderiaceae bacterium
GCTGTGCACTACGCCCACGTGCTGCTGCGGCGAGCGGATATTGCACGCGTCTTTGAAGGTAATCCAGGGATGCCCGGTCTCAAAGAGCATCGAGAGCATCTTGCGCCACAGCTGCGTGGCCGGCACGGTCTTGAACACTTTGATCTCGCCACGCGCGGCCTTGCGTTCGTATTCGGTGTAGGCGGCTTCAAACGCCTTGCCGGTGATTTCGTGCAGATCGGGGCAGTCGTTGGGCGAGAACAGAGTCCAGTCGCCGCCTTCGAGCACGCGCTTCATGAATAAATCGGGGATCCAGTTGGCGGTGTTCATATCGTGCGTGCGCCGGCGATCGTCGCCCGTGTTTTTGCGCAGCTCGAGGAACTCTTCTATATCCAAATGCCAGGTTTCCAGATAGCAGCACACCGCGCCCTTGCGCTTGCCGCCCTGGTTGACGGCCACGGCCGTGTCATTGACCACCTTAAGGAACGGCACCACGCCCTGGCTTTTGCCATTGGTGCCATTGAT
>CAZZAD010000001.1:514-29450 GCA_964652055.1 uncultured Burkholderiaceae bacterium
GTGGCTGCCCAGCGCGCGCACCGGGGTCCAGTCATTGCCCAGGCCACCGGCGTATTTGGCCAGGAGCGCGTTCTCCTTGATGGCTTCATAAATGCCGTCCAGGTCATCGGATACCGTGGACAGATAACACGACGAGAGCTGCGAGTGACACGTGCCGCTATTAAATAGCGTGGGCGTAGAGCACATGAAGTCAAAGCGCGAGAGCACTTCGTAAAACTCGATGGCGCGCGCCTCGCGATCGATCTCGCCCAGCGCCAGACCCATGGCCACGCGCATAAAGAACACCTGCGGCAGCTCAAAGCGGCGCCCGTCGTGGTGCAGGAAATAACGGTCATAGAGCGTTTGCAGGCCCAGGTAATTGAACTGCAAATCACGCTCCGGCCGCAGGGCCGCGCCCAGGCGCTCCACATCAAACTGGCGCAGCCGTTCGTCGAGCAAACCGGCTTCGACGCCGATTTTCAGCGCTCGCGGAAAGTACGCGGCATAACGCGTGTCCATCTGTTCCTGCGTGACTTCCTCGCCCAATACTTCACGGCGCACCGTGTGCAACAGCAGACGCGCGCTCACGTAGGCGTAGGCCGGGTCTTGCTCAATGAGCGCACGCGCGGCCAGGATGGCGGACTTGTAAACCTCATCGAGCGGCACGCCGTCGTACAGGTTCTTGACGGTTTCGTTCAACACCGCTTCCGCGCTGGCGTAACCATCGAGCCCCACACAAGCGGCCTGAATGAGCGACCGCACGCGCCCCAAATCCAGGGGCACGCGCCTGCCCCCTTCGAGCATGTAGAGCTCGGGCGCGGCCTGTGCAGTGATTTGCACCTGAGCCGCGCGCTCTTGCGCACGCCCCTCGGGGTAGAGCACGTAGGCGCGGGCCACATCGTGCGCGCCGTCACGCATCAGCGAGAGCTCGACCTGGTCTTGCACGTCTTCAATATGAAACATGCCGCCCGAAGGCCGGCTGCGCATCAGTGCGCGCACCACATTGGCCGTGAGTTTTTCCACCTGCTCGCGCACCGCGGCCGACGCGGCGCCCGAGCCCCCGCGCACAGCGATGAAGGCCTTGGTCACGGCCAAGGCAATTTTGGAAGGCTCAAAGCCCACCACGGCGCCGTTGCGCCGAATGATTTTGTATTCGGCGTACGACGTTGCCAGGGTGTCTGACAAGCGCCCTGCACCCGTTGACGTTCCCGCGGTGGACACGCCCACCACACCTGCTGATGGCAACACGATCACATTGGCCGTCGTCATTTCCATGCCTGATCCCCAATCCCGATGAATGAAATAAGTCCGCACCCCAGCGCCAGCGCAATGTCTTGGCTTTTGCGCCCGGGTCTCACGAACGATGAATTTGCTCAACCCATGATTTGTTTACTGCAGACCGCCCCGCAAACCGCTCAGACGGTCATCACCCCTTCACACCAATCCTTGTGCCCGCACCCCCAAGGGATTTGAGCCTGAAACATCGTTGCAGGGTGCTGAATTTCTTGAACAACCCGCTTGCCCCTGCATTTCCAGCAGACCCGACCAACCACAATATGTTGTGGTTGCGGTTGAGTCAGCCGCAATACATGGTGGAAAGCATCTTAGTGCAATCGCAAATCGGGGGGTGTTGTTTCCGGCTTTAATCGCCGCCCAAGTCGCCCCATTACAGGCGATGCCAGATCCGCGCGATTGCCTACAAAGAAAGCCAACTGCGCGGCAGATGCGCATCCCGCGCATACCGCTTCCAGTCAAAACACGGACCTGGATCGGTCTTGCGACCAGGGGCAATGTGCTCATGCCCGCGCACGGCGCGCAGCGGCAGTTGCACACGCAAGCACGCGGTCAGGCGCGCCAGGGCGCGGTACTGCGCCCGGTCAAACGCCACGAAATCCGCGCCTTCGAGCTCTATGCCCACAGAAAAATCATTGCAGCGAGTGCGGCCGGCAAACGAGGATTCACCGGCATGCCAGGCGCGTTGGGCGCACGAGACAAACTGCACGATCTGCCCATCGCGCCGGATAAGAAAATGCGCCGACACCTTCAGGTGCGCCACCGTTGCAAAGTACGGATGCGCCGCAGGATCGAGGCGATTCAAAAACAGCTGTTCGATGGCTGCACCGCCAAAGTGGCCCGGCGGCAGGCTGATGTTGTGTATGACCAGGAGCGATATGTCGCAATCGGTGGGACGCTCATCACAGTTAGGCGAGGGTACGTGTCTGATATCCGCCACCCAGCCGTGGGCATCGAGCCGCAATGCGGACTTTTTTTTGGCGCAACCCGACAGGTTCACTTCAAACCAAGGCGTTGCATGCGGTAGCGCATCTGGCGAAACGTCATGCCCAGGAGCTGCGCCGCGGCGGTGCGGTTTTGATGGGTGCGCGCGAGCGCGGCACGCAGGGCCTCACGTTCGAGCGAGTCTAGGTAGGCGCTCAGGTTGGAGGGCACCCCATCGCGCATCTCGAAGGTGGCGTCCTCAGGTGCACCATCGGGCAGTTCATGCTCGGCAGTGGCCGCCGTCTCTTCCTCATTGCGCGTTGCAGTCCCCAGGGCAACAGGTGATTCCGCCACCAACACAGCCGACGGCACCGAAGGCACCACCGTCGGCAGCATCAGATCCTCGGGTTGCAGCACACCCTCACCGGCCAGCGCCACGGCACGTTCGAGTACGTTTTCCAGTTCGCGCACGTTGCCCGGAAACGGGTAGTGCTGGAGCGCTTCGCACGCAGCGTCAGACAGCTCCACGCGTGGCGCGCCGTGCGCCACGGTGCGCTCCAGGATGGCGCGTGCAATCAGGGCAATGTCCTGAGCACGCTCGCGCAGACTGGGCACGCGCAGCTCAATCACGTCGAGCCGGTAAAACAAGTCTTGCCGGAAGCGCCCGGCCGCCACCATCTTGGGCAAGTCCTGATGCGTGGCCGAGAGCAGCCGCACATCGACCGGCTCTTCCGCGGTGGCGCCCACCTTGCGCACGCGCCGCTCCTGCAACGCGCGCAGCAACTTGACCTGCATGGGCAGCGGCAGCTCAGCCACTTCATCCAGAAACAAGGTGCCGCCGGCTGCGGCCTGAAAGTAGCCATCGCGTTCACGGTCAGCGCCCGTAAAAGCGCCCTTCTTGTTGCCGAAAAATTCAGCCTCCATCAGCGCTTCGGGGATGGCGCCGCAGTTCACTGCCACAAAGGGCCCGCCGCGCCGCGATGAGTGTTCATGAATGGCGCGCGCCACCAGTTCCTTGCCACTGCCCGATTCACCAAAGATGGCCACCGGCGCCATGCTGCGTCCCAACCGCTCGATCATCGAACGCAGCTGCTGCATCACGGGCGTATGGCCCAGCAGCCGCCCGGTGGCGCCGTTTACTTCCACACCGGATGCTGCTCCCCCGGCCGACGACGTATCACGCAGAGCCGAGCGCACCAGCAAACGCAACTGCTCCACATCCACGGGTTTGGTCAGATAGTCAAAGGCGCCCGCCTTCAGGGCGGCCACGGCGTTCTCCGCACTGCCAAAGGCGGTGATCACAGCCACCGGCGGACCCTTGCCTGCGCTGGCCGCAATCTCGCGCACCAGGTCCATGCCTGTACCGTCGCCCAGGCGCATGTCGGTCAGGCACAACGCATAGCTGTTCTGCGCCAGCAGCTCGCGCGCGCGGGCCAGGCTGCCGGCGGTGTCCACATCAAAACCCAACTTGACGATGGTCAGGGCCACCAGCTCGCGCAGATCGGCCTCGTCATCGACCACCAGTACAGCGGGCACGCGCCGGGCCATGCTTTCCGAAATCGTGTCGGGTGAGGCGCTGGAAGGGCTACTCATGATTGTTGTCCAGGGTCAGCATTCAGTCATCAGCGCAGGGGCGCGGTATCCAGGAAGCCAAACTCGGCCGCAGTGGCTCCGGCCACACGCGCAAAGCGCACTTCAAAGCCAGGACGCAAACTGCCATCGAGTTCACGATGTCCGCCGTAGACCAGATCAGAGCGGTTGGCCAGACAAAACTCACGCGCAATGTAGAGCCCCAATCCCGTGCCGCGCGGGTGCGTGGTGAAAAACGGTTCAAACAACGCATTGCGTGAATCGGGCGCCACACCGGGTCCGTCATCAAAAACCCAGACCCGGGCGCGGTCACCGTCATCAATGGATCGCTCCACAATCACATCCACACAGCCGGGCTTGCCCGTGGCGTAACGCAGCGCGTTATCCACCAGATTAAAGAGCACCTGCCGCAGATGGGATTGCTCAAACTTGACGATTAGATCCGGGCGCACGGCAAGGTGAATTTTTTCTGCATCCTGCGGCCGGTCGCGCACAAACTCGGCGGTCCACTCCTGAACGAACTCGCCCAGATCGAATTCATCACCCACGGGCGGCTCACGCCGCGCCACGCGCAACACGTCTTCGACCAAACGGTTCAGGCGCTGCGTGTTTTCGCGCACGATGGCCGAAAGACGCTGCGGTAAGGGATCCTTGCTCTCCTCGGCCAACATCTGCCCCGCGTGGCTGATGGCCGCCAGGGGGTTGCGTATTTCATGCGCAATGGAGGCGGTGAGCCGACCCATGGCGGCGAGCTTGAGTTGCTGGGCCCGCTCCTCCACCGCACGGATGTCCTCCAGAAAAATCACAAACTCATCCGATGTCTCCGAGTGCGGCCGGGCAAAACGCGCACGCAGCTGCAACTCCATCATGGGGTGTTGCACCTCGTCGCTTGCAGGCGTGGGCGAGATGGACTGCACCACGCTGTTGGACCAGGCACCCGTACCGCGCTCGCCCTCCAACCAGTGATTAAACGCACGCGTCAGCGGCAGCAGGGTCTGAAAATCGGTCAACCGTTGCCCGGTGAGCGGCACGTGGGCCGGCAGCCCCAGCAACAGGCGCGCCGCGCGGTTGTTGGCCCGCACCAGGGTGGTGGCATCAATCACGATGACGCCCTGCTCCATCTGCGCAATCACCAGCCGGTTGATTTCGAGCTGGTTTTCCAAATCGCGGCCGCGTAACTGCGCCAGACGCTGCTGGTCGGCCAAGCGCTGCGACAACAAACGCAAGAGCGCCGTCAAGCCAAATAGCGCCGCACCGTACAAGCCTGCGGCAAACACCTGTGAATCTGAACCCGACATCTGCCACTGCCGCGCCACGGCATCGGTGAGCAGCGCCAGCACGGCCAGCGCACACACAAAAAAGGCCGGTGCCGTGGGCAGCATCAGGGCGCCCCCGGCCAGGGGAAGGAAATAGAGCACCGTCACGCCGCTGTGCAACCCACCGCCCAACGTGGCCATGGCCGTAATCAGCACCAGATCCACCGCCAGTTGCCCCACCACCTGCCACAACAACCTGCGGCGCAGATACAGCGCCATAAAGGCAAACGTGGAAGAACTGGCGAAGTACAGCAGCGCCATCACCAGGATCGGCGTGCTGGCCTGCGCGGCCCCCCGCCCAAAGAGCGGCGCGCCGAAGGCAGCCAGTGAGAGCAACAGCGCGCTCGACACCACCACACGCGCCAAAGTGAAGTAGGCCAGCGTGCGCCACGCCGCCTCGGCCGGCGGCACCGCCGTAGGCGGCAAACGCTCCAGCACGGCCGTCGAAGGCGTGTTCATCGAGCGCTATCGCGTGGCGTTGAATTCATCACGGTGCTGCGCGCAGCAGAAATAGACCTCGTTTTGGCTGAGCGCTTCGGATTTGGGCAGACGCACGCCACACATCCGGCATTCGACCAGCACCTCGTCGCCGCGCGAGGCCGGCGCGCTGTCACGGTGATTCAGACGCGCCTGCCCACGCCACAAGCGCCACCCCAGCCACGCCGCAACCGCCAACAACAACCAGAAAAGAATGCGTCCCATATCAGACCCGATGCAAGATCACTTCAAGAACAAAGCGCGCGCCCACGTAAGCGAGCAGCAGCATGGCAAACCCCGCCAGCGTCCAGCGCAGTGCCACGCGCCCGCGCCAGCCAAAGACGGAGCGCCCCAGAACCAACGTGCCAAAGACCAGCCAGGCGGCCACAGCAAATACGGTTTTGTGTTCAAGCCTCAAGGGCTGACCGTAGAGCGCCTCGGAAAAAAAGATTCCAGTCACCAAGGTCATGGTGAGCAACGCAAATCCAAGAGCGATCAGCCGAAACAGTTGCGCCTCCATCGCCAGCAAGGGGGGCGCATGCCGCAGCAGACGTTGCAGGGGCGACTCACGACCCAATGCGGCCCGGTGCAGCTGACGATCCAGCGCGGCCATGAGCAACACGTGAAACGCGGCAATGGTGAGCAGGCTGTAAGCGAGCATCGCCACCAGCAGATGCGCGCGCAGTACCCCTGAATGCGCGCTCGAGAGCACTGTGCCGCCTTGAAACAGCGCGGGCAACAACGCGCTGACACCCGCAATGGGCAACACCAGCGGCTGCAGCCCCCTCATGGGAACAAAGAAGCCTTCAATCCACAAAATTAAAACCGTGAGCAGCAGCACCGCAGACAGGGCGTGGGCAAAGCCAAAGTGAAATCCACTGCTGCCCCGGCCCGCAAACACGCCCCACGAAAGCACCAGCGCGTGCAGCAACACGGCACAGGCCACCGGCCAATCGGCCCCCGCAGCCACACCCGGCGAGGCCACGCGCAGCAGCCGCCACACCCGCCAGGTGATCACGAAGTACATGGCAGTCACGCCCAGATGAGCGGCTACGTAGAATGAATTGGTCATTGGAAATCAGTATCCGAATCAGTCTTGCGGGTGCGACAGCATCTGCCGAACCGCGGGCGATTATTGCTCAAGAAGGCAACTACCCATGTTGGATTCACTCACAGACAAACTGGCACGCGTGGTCAAACAGATGCGCGGCCAGGCGCGTCTGACCGAACAGAACACACAAGACATGCTGCGCGAGGTGCGCGTGGCGCTGCTGGAAGCCGACGTGGCGCTGCCCGTGGTGCGCGATTTTCTGGCACGCATCAAGGAAAAAGCGCTGGGGGCGGAGGTGGCCGGTTCACTCACGCCGGGCCAGGCCCTGGTGGGCGTGGTGCACAAAGAGCTGGCCGCACTGTTGGGGGCAGATCTGCCCAACAACGCACAGGCGCTGAATTTTTCTACGCAGCCTCCTGCCGTCATCTTGCTGGCGGGCCTGCAAGGCGCGGGTAAAACCACCACGGCGGGCAAGCTCGCCAAGTGGATCGGCGCGCAGCACAAGAAAAAAGTGCTCACGGTGTCAGCCGACGTGTATCGACCTGCGGCCATTGAGCAGCTCAAGTCGGTCACACAACCAGTGGGCGCCGAATGGTTTCCCAGCACCCCAGAGGACAAGCCCGTCGACATTGCCACCCGTGCGCTCGATCACGCACGCCGGCATTTTTTTGATGTGCTGATTGTCGATACGGCCGGTCGCCTGGCCATTGATGAACCCATGATGCAGGAGATCGCAGCGCTGCACGCAGCGATCAATCCCATCGAAACCCTGTTCGTGGCCGACGCCATGCTGGGTCAGGACGCAGTGAACACCGCGCGCGCCTTTGCCGAACGCCTGCCCCTGACCGGCGTCATCCTCACCAAGCTCGATGGTGATTCGCGCGGCGGCGCGGCCCTCTCGGTGCGCCACATCACGGGCAAACCCATCAAGTTTGTGGGCGTGGCCGAGAAGCTCGACGGTCTGCAGGCGTTTGACCCTGAGCGCATGGCCGGGCGCGTGCTGGGCATGGGCGACATCGTGGCGCTGGTCGAAGATGTCCACAAATCCATCGACGTCCAGGCCGCCGAGAAATTCGCGCAGCGCATGAAAAGCGGTGAGCGCTTTGATTTGAACGACTTTCGTGAGCAAGTAGGCCAGATGCGCCGCATGGGCGGCGTGTCGGGGCTGCTCGACAAACTGCCCGCGCACCTGGCGCAACGCGCAGGCCAGGTGTCCGACAAAGACGCCGACAAACAGATCCGCCGCATGGAAGGCATCATCAATTCGATGACCCCCAAAGAACGCAGCAAGCCCGAGCTCATCAAAGCCACGCGTAAACGGCGCATCGCCACGGGCGCTGGCGTCCCGGTTCAAGAGGTGAACCGCCTGCTCACCCAGTTTGAACAGATGCAGGACATGATGAAACAGATGCGCAAGGGGGGCCTGGGAAAAATGATGCGCGCCATGGGTGCCCTGGGCGGGCCGCGCATGCCGGGGGGTGGGTTCACAAAGTAAGGTAAGCAGGTTAGGCGACATTAGCCGTTTGAGAACTCGCGAAAAAAAGTGGCTACACGTTTGCAGGCTGTAGAGCAACTATCGCCTGGCGAGCAAACCGCTCGGTGTTAACCAAGATTTTGGTGGTGATTGCGGGTATCAGTAGCCAAGTAAACTCGGCCAAAACTGCCGCACACAGCTTTCAGGAGGGCCGTCGTGAATATTTCTAAAAATTTGAGCCCGACCTCGGGCAACTCACCCGCGCCGCACGAAACGGTTTTTATGGACCGAAACCCTGTCAGGTACACCGTTCAAAACACTGGGCTTGAAAGGCCAACGTCAAAGCACAGCGTGGAGTCCATCGGGGGAGTGAAGTTCATGGTTCAGGGCGACGCTCCGGCTCCTCCTTCAGCGTATTTGCACGCCCCTATGATGGATGGCGGCAATAAGCACAAAGATCAGGCCATCGAGGTGCTCACCAATGTCGGCCTGGGGCTACTCACCGGCGGCGCCGCAGCGCTGGCAGGACACGCCGTGCTCCGTGCCATCCCAGCAAAGGCGCTATTTCGGGGTGTCGCGCACATGGGGGGACGCCCCTTGCTAGTGGCGGGCGGCCTACTTCGAGAGGCAGGACAAGTAGCCAAATACAGGCTCACCCAAAGCAGCCAACTCACGCGGGGCGACGCTCTAACGCTAGGCCTGCCCTTTGGATGGAACAAACACACCCCTTTAGCTACCGAAACTTCCAAGGTATTGCTTGAACTTCATTCGCGCAACAGCACGCGGTTGACCAAAAGACAAAAACAACTTGCCAGTACGCGGAAAATTCTTGGCGCACTTCGGGCCATTGCCACCTGGCTTTCCGAAAAGACAAGCAACCAAGAATACATACCAGAGCGTCCACCCGGCGGTGAATGGTTAAAGGCAAAATCTGCTTCTCAGGCTAATCGCATCAACAACGGCGAAAGACTTGCAGAGAGGAAGTACAACGAATATTTGGACAGACACGTAGAGAGGCGGAAGAGTTATCTTAAAGCGATTAAAACGTTGGCAGAAATGTCCTTCAGCACAGGGTTGCAACCGAACAATCCACATGCCGCCGAAAATTTGCTTGAGCCCGAATATGCCTCTGAGCGGTTTAAAGTCCGCCAGGCAGTCTGGCGTAGAAGAAGATTATATGAGCGCGAACGGCTATTGCAAGAGGAAATTGCCAACCGCACTGAAATCAATGCTGGATTAACCTGGGCCACTCAGTGGCTCAACAAACCGTAAGCGGAGCAAAGCACGGCCGGTGGGCAGTCCAGACGGTGATGCGCCCGATGACAGCCCTCAACCCAGTGCTCGGCACCGCTCGTAATCGCACACAAGGCCACCAGCAGCAATTCATCCAACGGATAGGGGCATGCTCTCGTGCGCGGATCAGCCAACTCGCTAAAAGCCATCATCAAATCCGTCGTGCACCCCGTCGCCTCTGGGTTAATTTGCTGCATCGCGCGCTCCAAAAAATCGGAGTGCACCTCAGTTCATTCCCCTGCGCAAATCAAACCTCGGCCCGCAGGGGCTTCATGCAATTGCCCTGGGCCCACGGTGCCCGCGGCCTTGGGCAACACACTCTCGTAGCGCCGCGTGGACACACCCGCAATCAAGATGTCGCGTATGCGCTGGCCTATGCCTTCGTCGTTGAGCAATCTGTCGTAGGCCGGTACACGCACTTCACGGCCGCGCTGCTTGACCCCAGCCAGTTCCTGTGCCGAGATCATCGAGAGCTGTTCAACCAGGGTTACGGCACTGTCATGCATCAACTCATCAATGCTGGCCTTGGCCCCTTCGAGCAGCTCCAACATCGGCAGCAGCGCCTGGCCACTGTCGGCAAATACGCGCTTGATCTGCGCGCGGTCGTTGCGGTGCACGACCTTCAACGTGGGCTTGTTCGTCTTTGTCTTCCGATCCTTCATGGCGGTTTCCTCGGTTCTTCAGTTGAAGTGGGCAAATCCGATTCTGTCGAATTCGCCGGAAACCGCCGCCTTCAAGTTCCAACTACGCCCCCCCACAGCGCTTGCGCGGCTGGCTTGCACTCAAGTGCTTACTGATGCCCCGGGGGCGCCAAAATGGCATCCCTCTCCTCGCCGATATTCCCGCGCCTGTGCTTGACTCATACATGCGGCTGAATTGACCCCCGGTCTGACTGAGCCGCACAGTTCAATCCAGTCTTGCTAGGGCAATCGAGTGCTCTTGAGGTCGTCGCCGTGATCTGAGGCGACCCTCAACGCAAACGAGCAAACCGCCCCACCGCAAATCTGGAGAATTGATGATGAGCGTTCACGCAAAAGATGTAGCCCATCTGATAGCAGCAGCGGCACTGTCCGCGATGCTCGCGGCCTGTGGCGGTGGCACCAATGGGGCGCCCCCTACCGACGCACCTTCGGACACAGCAAGCGCGGGGGCGGCCAACCCAGCCGATACGCCTGTGGACGCGCTGAGGCGACAGCGCTTAACGACGACGACCTACTCAGTGGGCGGCAGTGTGTCGGGGCTCAACAGTGGCGCTTCGCTCACGCTGCTGAACAACGGCAGCAACAGCCTGGCCCTGAGCGCAAACGGTACGTTCACTTTTTCCACAAAGTGGGCCGACGCGTCAACGTACACCGTGACAGTGGCCACTCAACCCATGGGCCAGACCTGCACGGTAAGCAATGCCAGCGGGACCATCTCGGGCGCCAATGTGACCCATGTAAGCGTTGCGTGTGTCTCTAATCCTGTAACAACCTACTCGGTAGGCGGCAGTGTGTCGGGGCTCAACAGCGGCGCTTCGCTCACGCTGCTCAATAACGGTGCAAACCCCCTGGTGCTGAGCACGAACGGTGCGTTCAACTTTTCAACCAAGCTGGCTGATGCCACGACCTACACCGTCACGGTGGCCACTCAACCTGTGGGCCAGACCTGCACGTTGAGCAATGCGAGTGGAACTCTGTCTGGCGCCAACGTCACCACGATCGGCGTTACATGCACAACCAACCTCACCGCAACGCCACCGTGCGTCGGGCCCGTGCAATGCCGGCGGACGTACCCGCTGGCCAGCGGGGGACGCGTGCCCTACTTCGGCAACTACGCGCTCGACATCGGACACCCCAGCGCGCAGTCCGCCGTGGTGGTCGTACATGGCACGGATCGCAATGCCGTTGATTACTACGACTATGTGGCGGACTCAGCGCAAGCCACTGTCGGGCTAGGCAATGTGGTGGTGATTGCGCCGTCTTTCCAGGCCAGCGCCGCGGCTGACTCGCAGGAGTTCTACTGGCCCCAAAACGATTGGCGTGAAGGCGGTGATGGTCTGATCAACGCGAGTGCCCCAGGAATCAGCTCGTATGCCGCGCTCGATGCCATCGTCACAGCGCTGGCCGACCGCTCGCGCTTTCCTGCACTCACGCAAGTGGTCATCACCGGACACTCCGCAGGCGGGCAAGTCGTTCAGCGCTATGCCGCAGGCGCACGGGCCACGCCCGCTGGGCTGACCCTCCGTTACGCACCGGCCAATCCATCGTCCTTCATGGTCTTGAACGCCTATCGATACGTCGATGGCGCATTCCGCACCTCTGGGGCAACGTTCAGCGCGTGCACCTCCTACAACGACTACAAGTACGGCCTGGCCGCGCGCACTTCGATTCCCTACATGGCAGCCCCCTCGGCCGCACAGCTCACGAACCAGTATCTGGCCCGTTCGGTGACCTACCTGCAAGGCACGAGCGATACCTGCAACTCCGACCTGGCGGCCTGCAACGATCACTCGATGGATAAAACCTGCGAGGCGATGCTTGAGGGGGCGCACCGATACGAGCGTGGACAGCACTTCTACGCGCACCTGAACGCATTCTTTCCAGGCCATGCGCACGTGTTTCAAAACGTGGCGGGTGTGGGCCACGATGGGCGCGCGATGTTCAACTCGCCCGAGGCAAGAGCGGTGTTATTCAAGTTCTGAGGCGACTTACAGAGCTCTGCCGGTTCCCTTAATTCTTAGGAGCAGCTTTCTCCGCTGGCACCGCGCCTTTTTCTCGTCCAACGTAACTCCAATGCGTTTTCCACGCCGCCAACACCGCGTTGGGATATTCGGCCCGGCCCAGGCTGCCGTTGTAGCGACCCAGGGCGCGAAAGAGGTCGCCTTTTTCAATATCCAGGTAGTGGCGCAGGATCACGCAGCCGTAGCGCAGGTTGGTGCGCATATCAAAGAGCTTGCGCACGTCGCCGTCACCAATAACCTTGGTCCAGAACGGCATCACCTGCATATAACCGCGCGCACCCACACTGGAGATGGCATAGCGGCGAAAATTGCTTTCGACCTGTATCAGGCCCAACACCATCTGGCGATCCAGCCCGGCGCGCGCGGTTTCGTAGTCGAGCGAGCGCAGAAAATCGACGCGCGCGCGGTACTCGGGCTTTTTGCGAACGAGCCGATTGGACATTTCAGCGAGCCAATCCGCATAGGCCAGCCGATCTTCCGGCAGTGCGAAGTTGCGCTCGGGGGGGCGACTGTCCGCGATGGCGTTGGCCAATGCGGTGCGTACGGAATGTGAAAGCTGCTCTTCCTGCTGCGCACCCGCATGGCTGCGTCCCGACCACAACCCCAAGGGTGTGGCGACGGCCAACGCGCCCAGGAGCGCGCGCCGCCGGGCTGAAGCAAGAACTTCGGGTGCCTCAGAGGGCAAGCTGTTGCTGGATGAACCGGCACGCATCGGCCACCACCACGGTGCTGGGCGTCAGTGCACGACGGTGCACGTACTCGACCACACCTTCTTTGAGTCCACGTTCGCCCACAGTGATCCGGTGCGGCACACCAATGAGTTCCCAGTCGGCAAACATGGCGCCCGGCCGCTCGCCACGATCGTCGAGCAACACGTCCACGCCCGCAGCCACCAGGTCCGCGTGCAGTTGGTCTGCGGTCTGGCGCACGGTCTCGGACTGGCGGTAGTTCACGGGGCAGATCACCACGGTGAAGGGCGCCAGCGCATCGGGCCAGATGATGCCTTTGTCATCGTGGTTCTGTTCTATGGCGGCACCGAGCAAGCGTGTGACGCCGATGCCATAACACCCCATGTGCGCGGGTTGGCTCTTGCCCGCTTCGTCGGTGTAGGTGATGTTCATGGTGCGCGCGTAGGGCAGGCCCGCAAACACATGGCCCACTTCAATGCCGCGCTGGATGGCGAGCACGCCTTGGCCATCGGGGGACGGGTCGCCCGCCACGACGTTGCGGATGTCAGCCATGAGGGGGCGCGGCAGATCACGCTCCCAGTTCACGCCGGTCAGGTGATGCCCGGCCTCGTTGGCACCAGTGACAAAGTTGCTCATGTGCGCCACGGTGCGATCAGCCACGATGCGCACGGGTTTGCGCGTATTCACCGGGCCAAGGTAACCGGGCTTGCAGCCAAAGTGCTCCACGATCTCGGACTCATTGGCAAAACGCCAACCGTGTTTGAGGCCTTCGACCTTGCCCACCTTGACTTCGTTTAACTCGTGATCTGCACGTATGAGCAAGAGCCACACCTCGCTGCCGGCGCCCTCCGGCTTTTCAACGGCCAGCACCACGGACTTGACCGTGCGCTGCAGCGGTACGCCCAGCAATGCGGCCACCTCTTCACACTTTTCGTTGCCCGGGGTGGGCACTTTCTTCATGGGTTGGGCGGGCTCGCCGCTTTGTGCTGTGGGCGCCACGGCCTCGGCCATTTCAATATTGGCGGCGTAGTCCGAGTCCGGGCAGTAGGCAATGGCGTCTTCGCCTGTGTCAGCAATCACCTGGAATTCATGGCTCGCCTGGCCGCCGATGTTGCCGGTGTCAGCAGCCACGGCGCGAAAGCGCAAACCCATGCGCGTGAAGATGCGGCCGTAGGCCTCGAACATGGCCTGGTAGCTCTTCATGCCGCCGGCCTCGTCGCGATCAAACGAGTAGGCGTCTTTCATGGTGAATTCACGCCCCCGCATGAGCCCAAAGCGCGGGCGGCGCTCGTCACGGAATTTGGTTTGGATGTGATAGAGGTTCACCGGCAGTTGCTTGTAGCTGCGCACGGTCTCGCGCACCACATCGGCAATCACTTCTTCGGACGTGGGCTGGATGATGAAGTCGCGTTCATGCCGGTCTTTGACCCGCAGCAGCTCGGGGCCCATTTTTTGCCAGCGGCCCGACTCCATCCATAACTCGGCCGGCTGCACCACGGGCATGAGCAGCTCGACCGCGCCAGCGCGATTCATTTCTTCGCGAATGATGGCCTCGATCTTGCGAATGGAACGCAGCCCGATCGGCATGTAGGTGTAAATGCCCGCGGCCAGCTTGCGGATCATGCCGGCCCGCACCATGAGCTTGTGGCTCACGACTTCAGCATCGGCGGGGGCTTCCTTGAGGGTGGAGAAAAAAAATGAGGTGGCAAGCATGAGTGCGGTTTTATTTGCCTAAGGTGAGCGTCTTAGGTCATACAATCGGCCGCAGATGATAGAGCTTCAGGTGGTCATATGCTGGACAAGGACGGCTATCGCCCCAATGTCGGCATCATCCTGCTGAATCAGCGCAATGAAGTCTTTTGGGGCAAACGCATCAGACAACATTCGTGGCAGTTTCCGCAGGGCGGTATCAAACATGGCGAATCTCCGGAACAGGCCATGTTCCGGGAGTTGTATGAAGAGGTAGGCCTGCGGCCCGATCACGTGCGCGTGGTTGCGCGCACGCGTGAGTGGCTGCGCTACACGGTGCCCGAACAGTGGTTGCGGCGCGAGTTGCGCGGCAATTACCGCGGCCAGAAACAGATCTGGTTTCTGTTGCGCATGATGGGGCGCGATTGCGACGTGAGCCTGCGCGCCACCCCCAAGCCCGAATTCGATGCCTGGCGCTGGAACGACTACTGGGTGCCGCTGGAGTCGGTGATCGAATTCAAGCGCGAGGTGTATCACCAGGCGTTAACTGAGCTGGCCCGTTTTGTGTTTCGTTCACGCACGCGGCCCGTACTGAACGCGAGCATGGAAACCCACCCCTTGTCACCTTCCGAGCCCGGGACAAATCCCGCCCCAGATGTACCACCACAGATAGAGTCCGACCCCTCGTGAACCCAACACCTCCCACCACGCCCATGCCAAATATCCAGGCAATACAGATTGCGCCCACAGATGTCAGCCGCGCACTGACTCCCGAGCAAAAGCGTTTCAACGCCCTTATCAACAAGATAGAAGTCGCTCGCGCAACCTTGCTGGCCTGGCAGGACGGTGGAGCGCAATACGGGCAGTCCTATGCGCAAGCGGTGCTACCGCTGGAAGACGAGCTGTGGGAAGCGCGGCGGCAATGGGTTTTCACGCTGGATGCGCTGTGCGAACAGCCAGGCCGCCTCACTCAAATCGAACGCACAACCGCCAGCGACCTAGTGCGCGATCGAGCCGGCGCGTTGCTCAGCTCAGACAGCAGTGACGCAGAACTCAAGGCGGTGTTCGCCAAACACTCGGTAACTGACTTTGATACCGAGCACAAAGAATTTCTGCGCGCCCTGAAAGGCATGAGTGAATTTGCCACTGGCCTGGATCTGGGTGACGACCAGAACATCACGAGCGAAGACGATCTGCTGCAGCGCTTGCACCAAGGGATGCGGGCACGCATCGCCGCCGAGGAGGAAATACGCGAAACCGATGCGCCACGCCGCCGCCAGAGCGCCGCACAAAAGAAGCGCGAGGCCGAGGCGCAACTGGCCACGCAATCAGTGCGAGAAATATTCCGCAAGCTCGCCAGCGCCCTGCACCCTGACCGGGAAACCGACCTGGCGCAGCGCGAGATCAAAAACGCTTTGATGCAGGAGGTCAACCAGGCCTATGCACGCAATGATTTGCTCACCCTGCTGGAGCTTCAGCTGCGCATCGAGCAGGTGGATGCCGGCCACATGGCCAAGGCCGACTCAAAGCAAGTCAAGCATTACAACAAAGTACTAAGAGAGCAGCTCACTGAGCTGGAGGCACAGATTGATGCCGCAGAGATGCAGTTCCGAATGCAGTTCAATCTTGAACCCGGTTGGGGCCTAAATCCACGCAAGCTCGGGGGAGTGCTTGAGAGCGAGATCAAGGAGGTGAGAACGGAGTTGACCCATGTGCGCCAGCAGATCGATTTATTCGGCGACGTACTACGAACCAAACGCTGGCTCAAGAAACAGCGCAAAGAGCTGCAGATGCAGCGCGCTTTTGATGAGCTGGATTTTGCAGACGATTTTTTCTAACCAGAAACCAGCAACACCAAATTGTTGCGATGAATGATCTCGGGCTCTTCCACAAACCCAAGCAGCGCTTCGATCTTGCTACTGGGCTGGCGTGCAATAAGGCGCGCCTGATCAGATGAGTAGTTGACGAGCCCACGCGCAATTTCGGCTCCGGCCTCATCCACACAGGCCACTGCATCACCCCGCGCAAACGTGCCCTGCACAGTCAATACGCCGATGGGCAGCAGACTCTTACCGTCACGCGTCAAGGCGTTCACAGCGCCCGCATCCACCACCAGTTGGCCACGCATCTGCAGATGATCGGCCAGCCACTGCTTACGCGCCGTGAGCAGCGGCAAGTCCGCCACCAGGCGCGTACCGATGGCCTCACCCGCCGCCAGACGAACGAGCACATCAGGCTCGCGCCCACTAACAATGAGGGTGTGCGCGCCACTGCGTGCCGCACGCTTGGCTGCCAACACTTTGGTCAACATGCCGCCGCGCGCAATCGCACTGCCCGCGCCGCCGGCAATGGCCTCAAGCGCGGGGTCACCGGCAACAGCCTCGCGCACCAGCGTGGCCGTAGGGTCACGTCGTGGATCGGCGCTGAACAAGCCGGACTGGTCGGTAAGAATGGTCAGCGCGTCAGCCTCCACCAGATTGGTCACCAGAGCCGCCAGGGTGTCGTTGTCACCAAACTTGATTTCGTCGGTCACCACCGTGTCGTTTTCGTTGATGACGGGCACCACGCCCAGCTCAAGCAAAGTGAACAACGTTGAACGCGCGTTCAGATAACGGGCCCGATCCGCCAGATCGGCGTGGGTGAGCAAAATCTGCGCCGACTGCACGCCACGCTCGCGAAACTGCGTCTCATAGGCTTGGGCCAAACCCATCTGACCCACGGCGGCAGCGGCCTGAAGCTCATGAATTTCCTTGGGCCGCTGTGCCCAACCCAGCCGCAACATGCCTTCGGCAATAGCGCCGCTGGACACCAGCACCACCTGCCGCCCCTGCGCCCGCAAACTGGCAATCTGTGATGCCCACTGCGCAATGGCCGCTTGATCGAGCCCTCGCCCTGCGTTGGTGACCAGGCTGCTGCCCACCTTCACGACCACGCGTCGCGCAGCCGATAGTGCGGGCGGGAGTGAGGATGCATTCATCGTCATGACAAAGGAACAAAGCGTGGATCTAAATCGTCGACGTGAACCGGCGCGCGCGCAAAAAGATGCTGCTGTACATCAGCCATCAATCGATCACAGCCTTCTCCCGTGACGGCTGAGATGGCATAGATCGGTGCCTTAGTGCGCATCCTGCGGCGAAACTGTGCCACCAAATCCTTGCGCGCCTCAGGCGGCAGCGCGTCAATCTTGTTGAGCACAAACCAGCGTGACTTGCGTGCCAGGGCGGGGTCATATTTTTTTAACTCGCCAGCAATCACCCGTGCGTCACGAACCGGATCTGCATCCTCTGACATAGGCGCCATATCGATCACGTGCAACAACAACCGCGTGCGCGCCACGTGACGCAAAAACTGATGTCCTAGACCTGCGCCCTCGGAAGCACCGCCAATCAACCCGGGGATATCCGCAATTACAAACCCCAGCCCCGCCCCCACTCGCACCGTACCCAGATGCGGGTGCAACGTAGTGAACGGATAGTCCGCAATGCGAGGACGCGCATTGCTCACTGCCGAGATAAGCGTTGACTTCCCCGCATTGGGCATGCCCAGCAAACCCACATCAGCCAACACCCGCAATTCGAGTTGCAAGGCGCGATGCTCGCCCTCTTCACCGGGAGTGCATTGTCGAGGTGCACGGTTGATACTTGATTTGAAGTGCAGGTTACCCAGCCCCCCCGTTCCACCCTTGGCCAGGCAAACACGTTGACCATGATGTGAGAGGTCCGCAATCTGGGCCCCGGAATCGGCATCACTCACCACAGTTCCCACGGGCATGCGAAGTTCTATATCGGCGCCCGCGGCGCCATAACAATCGCCGCCACTGCCGTGGACCCCATTGGGGGCGTGATGCCTACGCGCGTAGCGGTAGTCCACCAAGGTATTGATGTTCTGATCGGCCACGGCCCATACGCTGCCACCGCGACCGCCATCACCGCCGCTGGGGCCCCCTTTGGGAATGAATTTTTCGCGACGAAACGCTGCGCAACCATTACCACCACGGCCGCCCGCAACATCAATACGTGCTTCGTCTATGAATTTCATTGCAGTTCAGCTTCTATTACGAAATAAGAGCGCATCAGGTGAAAGCGCTCTAGGCGAAAGCGCTCTACCGATAGCAAAGGGCCCTGCCGATGCGGACAGGGCCCTTTCTTTGCGCCAAACAACGGCTGCAGAAAGCAGCCCGTTTAGTTACGGTGTCAGAGGCTCAACACTGACGGTCTGACGCGACAAGGCGCCCACCGTTGAAAACTTGACCTTGCCGTTAATCGTGGCAAAAAGCGTATGGTCGCGTCCAAGACCCACATTGTTCCCAGGATGAAACTGTGTGCCCCGCTGACGCACAATGATTCCACCCGCACCCACCACTTGGCCGCCAAATACTTTGACGCCCAGACGTTTGGCTTGTGAATCCCGGCCGTTACGTGACGACCCGCCTGCTTTCTTATGTGCCATCGCTGTTCCTTCTATTCCTAATCGCGCCAATTACCTGCGCGAAGCATTGAACAATTAAGCGCTGATCGAATCAATCTGCACTTCGGTGTAGTTCTGACGGTGGCCTGTTCTCTTCATCGAGTGCTTGCGCCGCCGCATCTTGAAAATTCTGACCTTGGGGTGGCGGCCGTGCGACACAACCGTTGCTTTTACAACCGCCTTGGCGGCCGCTTCGCCCACCTGCACCTCGGACCCATTGGTCGTTGCCAATACGGTGCCCAAAGAGACTTGCTCGCCCACGCCTGCGGGCAACGATTCAATCTTGAGTTTGTCGCCAGCGGCGACGCGGTACTGTTTCCCGCCTGTTTTGATCACTGCAAACATCATTCACCTCAATACACAGCGGCCACGGATCGTCGCCGAAAGCGCGGGATTATGGCGTGAACGGCGGGGTCGAGTCAATTTGAATCCCTGACACGCCATGGGTCGCCCGGCTGAAGCGGCTTTTGCCGCAACCCGCCAGCCCACCACCGCACTGACGAACAACAAAAACAGGACAAGTGCCACATGGTTGATAATTCCGCGCATTGACTGGAACTGAACCGTGGACGCATCCCTAGACAGCCCGCCCCCGTTGACGGCCGATTTGGCCTTGTCCACGACTAACCCACTACGCGCCATTCTCGCGCCCGTTCAGGATGACATGCGGGCGGCCGATGCAGTCATTCACGCCCAACTGTCGTCCGAAGTGGCTTTGATCGGGACGATTGCTGACTATCTCATTAGTGCAGGGGGTAAACGCCTGCGGCCCGCGGTGCTGTTACTGACAGCACGTGCGCTTGGATGCACGGGCAATGGCCACCATACGCTCGCGGCCGTTATTGAATTCATACACACCGCCACCCTCTTGCACGACGACGTGGTGGATGACTCATCCCTGCGTCGTGGGCGCGCCACCTCAAACGCCATGTTTGGCAATGCCGCCAGCGTCCTGGTAGGAGATTTTCTGTATTCGCGCGCCTTCCAGATGATGGTGGCCTGCGGATCCAGCCAGGTATTGGCCATTCTGGCCGATTCCACGAACCGAATTGCCGAGGGCGAAGTCCTGCAGTTAATGAACATTCACGACCCGTCGATCGATGAAGCCCGCTACAACCACATCGTGGACCGCAAGACCGCCACGCTGTTTTCAGCTGCGGCACGTATCGGCGCGGTCCTCGCGGGAGCAGATCAACACATGCAGGATCTTTGTGCTCGCTATGGCGCACACGTTGGCACGGCGTTTCAGATGATTGATGACGTGTTGGACTACGCTGGCAACGCGGACGACATTGGCAAACAGCTCGGAGACGACTTGCGCGAAGGCAAATGCACTTTGCCACTCATCCATGCGCTGGAACTGGCCACCGCCGCAGATAAAGCAGAAATCCAGCGCGCGATCCAGGGGGGCGGGGGCGATTTTGCAAGGATTGCGGCCATCGTCCATGAGACAGGCGCCTTGAGCCATGTTCGCGCCCGCGCCCAATCCGAAGTTGAGCTAGCTCGTCAGGCTGCGCTTGAGCTCCCCGTCTCTGAATTCCGGGATTCTTTGTTAAGCTTGGCCGCCTTTGCGCTGCACCGGGATCGATAAACCGGCTGCATATTTTGCGCATGTCGGGGTGTAGCTCAGCTTGGTAGAGTACTGCGTTCGGGACGCAGGAGTCGGAGGTTCGAATCCTCTCACCCCGACCAAGGCAACCACAAGAAGTCGTTGAACCCACCGCCGGATCGTTGTGCGGTTGGCTGTTAGCCCAATCACCGCATCGAAATCTTGCCGCTACCGCTTTCGCGGTCCGCCTGACTTTACAAATCAAAGGCATATCGGCACCATCTCGAGGCATCGACCTACCGGGCCGAGGCTTATAAGTTCAGCTCCCAGCCTCTTTTCGATTGCCTCAATGTCTGCCGCCACACAGAGTGCCACTGCTGCTGCCGGAGCGCTCACCGGCCTTGCCCGAGCCCTGGTCCAACAATCCAAGTTGCGACCCGACCGCGCGGAAACCCTGGCGCGCAAAGCCGTCCAGTCAAATACGCACTTCATCGACGAGCTGGTTGCTGCTGCAGATTCCACGGGGTTGACCCCGTCGCAGATCGCCCGATTTGCCGCAGAAACGTTCGGTCACCCGCTCTTTGATCTGTCGGCGGTGGATCCCGAGCAGCTGCCCAAAGACATCATTGACCGCAAACTGGTCGGTTCGCTGCGCGTGCTTGCCATACGCAAGCGTGGCAACCGGGTTGCGGTGGCCGTGTCGGACCCCACCAACGCGCAGGCGCTCGATCAGATCAAGTTCCAGACGCAGCTGTCGCTAGACATTGTGGTGGTGGAACACGACAAGCTGGTGCGCCTCGTTGAAAGCGCATCGCAGTCTGCATCTCAATCCATTGAGCAGCTGGTCGATGACGACGTCAGCTTTGAGGATTTGCTCAACGATGGCGCCCCGCAAGGCGTCGACGATGCGGCTGCGGCAGCAGCCGCTGAAGTTGATGACGCGCCGGTGGTGCGGTTTTTGCAAAAACTACTGCTCGACGCCATCACTGAAGGCGCGTCGGATCTGCACTTTGAACCCTACGAAAAGTTCTATCGAGTGCGCTTTCGCGTTGACGGCATTTTGCGAGAAATTGCGCAACCGCCCCTAGCCATTAAGGAGCGCCTGGTCACACGCATCAAGGTGGTGTCCCGCATGGACATTGCGGAAAAACGTGTGCCCCAAGACGGGCGCATGAAACTTGCCCTCACCGGACAGCGTGCCATTGATTTTCGTGTCAGCACTTTGCCCACGCTGTACGGCGAAAAAATTGTGATGCGGATACTTGATGCGTCCCAGGCCAAACTGGGCATCGATGCGCTGGGTTATGAGCCTGAACAGAAATCTGTGCTGCTGGATGCCATTCAGCGCCCCTATGGCATGGTGCTGGTCACAGGGCCTACCGGCAGCGGTAAAACCGTGTCGCTGTACACCTGCCTGAATATTCTGAACAAGCCCGGAATCAACATCTCGACTGCAGAAGACCCTTGCGAGATCCAGCTCGCAGGTATCAATCAGGTCAACGTCAACGAAAAGGCGGGACTCACTTTTGCCTCAGCCATGAAATCGTTTCTGCGACAAGATCCAGACGTGATCATGGTGGGTGAGATTCGCGACCTGGAAACCGCCGATATCGCCATCAAAGCTGCCCAGACCGGGCACATGGTGATGTCTACCCTGCATACCAACGATGCGCCATCTACGCTCACGCGCCTGGCCAATATGGGCGTGCCTTCGTTCAATATCGTCTCATCCATCATACTGATTACAGCGCAGCGTCTTGCGCGCAAACTATGCAGCTGTAAGCAAGCCATCGAGTATGACCGCGATGCGCTGCTCACGGTGGGGTTTGCTGAAGCAGATCTGGATGGCAGCTGGGCCCCCTATAAAGCAGTAGGTTGTGATCGTTGCAAAGGCAGTGGCTACAAAGGACGGGTCGGCATTTATGAAGTGATGCCGATCACTGAAGGCATACAGAAAATCATTTTGCGAGGTGGCAGTTCGCTTGAAATTGCGCAGCAGGCCCAACACGACGGCGTTAAAAATCTGCGACAGTCGGGGCTGTTGAAAGTAAAGCAGGGTGTCACTACAGTCGAAGAAGTGCTTGGCTGTACCAACGAATAACTCGGACTGAGGAAGCCAGATGGCAACTGGAGCAATTGCACGGCCGCGCGAAGTTGTACGTGAGTCGATGTTTCACTGGGAAGGCCGCGACAAGGCCGGGCGCGTGGTCAAGGGCGAGATGCGTGCAGGCGGTGAATCCGTGGTGGCTGCCTCATTGCGCCGCCGCGGCATCATGGCCACGAAAATCAAGAAGCAAACTTTTACGCGCGGCCGCAAGGTTTCAGAAAAAGATCTTGCGCTCTTCACGCGGCAGCTGGCCACCATGCTGCGCTCTGGGGTGCCGCTGCTGCAAAGTTTTGACATCGTGGGCCGTGGGCACGCCAACCCAGCCATGAGCCGCCTGATGAACGACATTCGCATGGACGTCGAAACCGGCACGTCGCTCAATCAGGCCTTTCGCAAGTACCCGCTGTACTTTGATGCACTGTTTTGCAATCTGGTAGCCGCTGGCGAACAGGCCGGCATCTTGGAGACACTGCTCGAGCGCCTGGCCACGTACAAAGAAAAAACGCTGGCCCTCAAAGGCAAGATCAAGAAAGCGCTGTTCTATCCGGCGACCATCATTTTGGTGGCCATTCTCATCACTGGCGTCATCATGGTGTTCGTGATTCCGTCATTCAAGAGTGTGTTCACTAGCTTTGGCGCCGACTTACCCGGCCCCACTCTGGCGGTGATCGCCATGTCGGACTTCACTGTGAAGTATTGGTACGTCCTGCTTTTTGGCACGGGTGGTTTTTTCTATTTTCTGCTGCAGGCATGGAAGCGCTCGCCGCGTGTGCAGATGATGGTAGACCGCGCCTTGCTCAAACCCCCGGTCATTGGCCCTCTGATGATGAAGGCATCCGTGGCGCGCTGGTCGCGCACTCTGGCCACCACCTTTGCCGCGGGCGTGCCCTTGGTCGAAGCGCTTGATTCGGTGGGTCCAGCCTCCGGCAACGCCGTTTTCAAAGAGGCCACCAAACAGATTCAGACTGAGGTCAACGTCGGCACCAGTCTGGCGCAGTCCATGCAGAACACGCAGGTATTTCCCAACATGGCCGTGCAGATGACGGGGATAGGTGAAGAATCAGGCTCGCTCGACTCCATGCTGAGCAAGGTGGCTGATTACTATGAGCGCGAAGTGGATGAAACCGTGGATGCGCTGGCCAGCCTGATCGAACCCATGATCATGGTGGTGCTGGGCGTGATTGTCGGCAGCATCGTGATTGCCATTTACTTGCCGATCTTCAAGCTCGGTCAGGTGGTGTAGTTCAGCGTCCGTGCCGCAGTGACACCTGATCAGTTGTTTGTATTTGGTGCGGTCCTGATTGGGCTGATGATCGGTTCGTTTCTGAACGTCGTCATCCATCGGCTGCCACGCATGATGGAAGCCGATTGGCGGGCCCAATGTGCGGAACTTGCCGGGACGCCCGTCCCGGCGACGCAGCGCTACAACCTGGCACTGCCCGCCTCGCACTGCCCACAGTGCAATACCCCCATTCGCTTGCTCGACAACATCCCGGTGTTTTCCTGGTTGCTGTTGCGTGGCAAATGCCGGCACTGCGGCACCGGCATTTCGGTGCGTTACCCCATCATCGAAGCACTGACCGGCGCGCTGTCTGGCGCGGTGGCGTGGCATTTTGGTTGGGGCGTGGCCGGCGTCCTTGGCATTGCCCTGACGTGGGCACTGATTGCGCTGTGCTTCATTGACGCGGACACCACCCTACTGCCCGACGACATCACGCTGCCGTTGTTGTGGCTCGGTTTGCTGGCCAATGTGTGGCAAGTGTTTGTGCCGCTCACCGAGGCCGTGCTGGGCGCCGCGGTGGGCTACCTCTTTCTCTGGTCGGTGTACTGGCTCTTCAAGCTCACCACAGGCAAAGAAGGCATGGGTTACGGCGACTTCAAACTGCTCGCCGCCCTGGGGGCATGGTTGGGCTGGAAGATGTTGCTGCCGATCATTTTGATTTCGTCCGTAGTGGGCGCCGCTGTGGGCATGGTGCTCATCGTGTTGGCCCGCCGGGGCAAGGACATCCCCATCCCCTTTGGTCCCTATCTGACCGCCGCCGGTTTTATTGCACTCATCTACGGCCCTACGCTGGTGCGCTCGCTCGCACTGGTCTGACCCCGCCATGTATCTGAGCGTGGGCCTGACGGGAGGAATCGGCAGCGGCAAATCCACCGTGGCTGAATGCTTCAGAGCACTGGGCGCAGCACTGGTCGATACCGATGTCATTGCGCATGAACTCACCGGCGCCGGTGGGCGTGCCCTACCCGCACTTCAATCAAAGTTTGGTGATGCGTTTTTGCGTCCCGATGGCGCACTGGATCGCGCGCGCATGCGGGCGCATGTTTTTCACAACCCCGCTGCAAAGGCCACGCTTGAATCTCTGCTGCACCCGCTGATCCGCGAAGTCGCCGAAGCGCAGGCAGCGCAAACGGCCCACACGGCGCCGTACGTGATATTCGTGGTGCCTCTGTTGGCAGAGTCACCCACCTGGCGTGCACGCGTGGCGCGCGTATTGGTGGTCGATTGCAGCGTCACCACACAGATCGAACGCGTGCAAAAGCGCAGCGGCTGGGATGAAGCGACCACCCGCGCTGCCCTGGCCGCGCAGGCCACGCGCGCCCATCGCCTGGCCATGGCCGACGACATCCTGGTCAATGAAGGCGACGCGGCGGCGCTGCACACGCGCGTCAAACGTCTGCATGAGTCCTACGTTCAGGCCTCAAGCGCGCAGGGCGTTACCATCGCCCCTCGCTGATTTTGCTGACCCTGCCTGCGGCCCTTGCAATGACGGACACCCCCTCAAGCGTTATCCAGTACGAGTACCCGCTCAACGAGCGCGTGCGCACTTTTTTGCGACTGGAAAACCTGTTCGCCAAACTGCATTACTTCCGTGAGCAGACACACCCCTACGCGCACCACACCGCGCTGCTGACGTTGTTTGAAATTCTCGAAGTCACCTCGCGCTCCGACCTCAAGGGCGACCTACTTCAAGAGCTCGACCGTCATAAGCAGTCGCTGATGAGTTTGCGTAATAACCCGCAGGTTTCCGAAGGCGCCCTGGCTGCAGTGCTGACTGAAGTTGAACAAGCCCATCACGCGCTGCACGCCACCCCGGGCAAAGCCGGTCAAGGTTTACGCGACAACGAATGGCTCACCAGCATTCGCTCACGCGCCAGCATTCCCGGCGGCACCTGTGAATTTGATCTGCCCTCGTACCACGCCTGGTTGATGCGCGATGCGGCCGCACGTGCGCGCGACATCGCAACGTGGGTTAGCACCCTGGCGCAGTTTCAGCGCTGCCTGATCATCGTATTGCGCCTGCTGCGCGAGACAGCTCATGTCAGCCCACAGCGGGCCGCGCAGGGCGGATTTCAATTGCCCTTGCAAGGGCGCACCTACACCCTGCTTCAGGTGCGCGTGCCTCACGATGTCGTGGCGGTGCCTGAGACCAGCGCCAACAAATACATGCTGTGGATCCGCTTCACGCGGCCCGACGCCGACATGAAAGCGCGGCCCGTTGAACACGATGTGCCATTTGAACTGGCGCTGTGTGCGTTCTGAGTATGACCACGCAGGTGAAATGCCCCACGTGTACTCAGACCGTCGTGTGGTCTGAGGCCAGCCCCTGGCGGCCGTTTTGTTCAGAGCGATGCAAGCTGATTGATCTGGGCGCCTGGGCGGCTGAAAAGCATGTGATTGCGGGCAATGCAGCAGAAAATTCAGAGAACGATTTCAGTTCATCGCAAGCTGAACCCTCGGACCCGAAGCATTGAGCTTTGCACTGGGCCAGGCGACGCACCAACGCTGATGGTTACGCCCAAGCCGCACTGAGCATCGCCACGCCATGTGCGCCCATGACTTGGGCGTGCGAAAGATCAGAGGGCCCTAAACCCCCCAGCGCGTAGACCGGCAGGGGTGCTGACTGAATCAGCTTGGCAAAACCTTCCCAACCCAGCGTGGCCGCGTGGGGATGAGATGGCGTCGCAAGCACCGGGCCCATCACGGCGAAGTCGCAGCCCACGCACGCGGCGTGTTCCAGTTCGGCGCGGGTGTGGACCGATGCGCCCACCCAGCGGCAGGCCTCGGGCAGTTCAGTGCGTGCCGTGATGTTCATCAAGTCACGCGCGGTCAGATGCACGCCTTGCGCCCTGATCCACAAGTCGCGCGCATGACGGCTACTCACCAGCAGCTGCGCACGCGGGGCGAATTGCTCAATGAGTGCACTGAGGCTGGCGTCATCGAGCGTGGGTTCGCGCAGTTGAATCAACTTCACACCACGCACTAACGCCGCCTCGGCGCGCCGCTTGAATTCATCCAGCCCCAAGGCCGCCACGTTGGAAATGGCGTAGGTGGTGGGTAGAGCCAGCCATTTGAGCGGTGCAACCGCTGCGGGCAGCAAAGGCTGTGGCAGCGCGCCCGCAGGATCAAAAAAATTGAGCTGCTGGCCTTCGCGGCCATGAGGCGTGCCCGTCCACTCGGTCACACGACAAAAATGCAGTCGCACGTAGGCATGCGTGTAATCGAATTCGAAAGTCACCCAGGGCGTGGGCGCGCTGATATGAATGCCCAGTTCCTCGTGGAGCTCGCGCGCCAGTGCAACGGCCACGGATTCGCCGGGCTCGATTTTTCCCCCGGGAAATTCCCAATAACCTGCATACGGTTTGCCTTGAGGGCGATCAGCCAACAACACGCGCCCATCGGGCTGTGTCAAAACACCAACCGCAACCTCGGTGGTCTTGCGCGACGAAGCAGCGTTCATGCGCCGCGCGCAAGGGCGTGGCGCCCGGCGTAGTCACGCGCGAACTGCGCGGCCACGCGACCTGAACGTGAGCCGCGTTGCAGGGCAAATTGCAGCGCCTCGGTGCGTGCGCTTTCGATCGCCGCAGCGTCCACACCCAAGGTCTGCAGCCAGTGCGCCACGATGTCTAAGTAATCGTCCTGACGGAAGGGATAAAACGACAACCACAGGCCGAAGCGCCCGGACAGCGAAACTTTTTCTTCCACGGTTTCGCCGGGGTGAATCTGGCCATCGTCTTCGTAATGCGTGTCGAGGTTCTCGCGCATGTACTCGGGCATCAGATGGCGGCGGTTGGACGTGGCATAGATGAGCAGGTTGGGCGCGGGTGCCGCCACGGAACCATCGAGTGCGGCTTTGAGCGCTTTGTAGCTGGCTTCACCTTCCTCGAAGGACAGGTCGTCGCAAAACAGGATGAAGCGCTCGGGGCGACCCGCCACGGCGCGACTGATGTGCGGCAAGTCGATGAGGTCGTGCTTATCGACTTCAATCAGACGCAGGCCGTCAAAGGCAAAGCGGGCCAGGCAGGCGCGAACCAGCGAGGATTTGCCCGTGCCGCGCGCGCCGGTCAGCAGCGCATGGTTGGCGGGGAAACCCCAGACAAACTGTTCGGTGTTGGTGAGCAGCGCCTGCTTTTGCGCATCGACATGCTGCAAGTCTTGCGGGTTGATTTGCGCCACTTGATGCACCGCTTCCAGCGCGCCAAAGCTCAGACCGAAGGCCGCATAGCGGCGCCAGCAAAAGGCAGTTGCGCTCCAGTCCGTGCCTTGTGGACTGGGCAGGGCGCGCTCGACGACGTCGAGTAGGGCGTGCAGTCGTTGTTCAAGGGGGGCGGACATAGATTCAAACGCCATGAAGCCGCGATAAAACACACGTCGCCCCGGCGCAGGCCGGGGCCCAATGAACAAACGCTGCAAATTGGGCCCCGGCCTGCGCCGGGGCGACGTGCCGGGCTTGTGTGTGTATTGAACCCATGGATCAGCTGCGGTAGTCCGCATTGATCGACACATACTCGTGCGACAGATCGCACGTCCAGACGGTGGTGCTGGCACTGCCGCGGCCCAGTTGCACCCGCACGGTGATCTCGCTGCCTTTCATGACGCGCTGGCCATCGGCTTCTTGGTAATCGGGGTGACGGCCGCCGTTGCGCGCAACCCAAACCTCGTTCAGATAGAGCTGCACGCGCGTCTGGTCCAGGTCGTCAATGCCCGCATAGCCCACCGCCGCCAGGATGCGGCCCAGATTGGGGTCGGAGGCGAAGAAGGCGGTTTTCACCAGCGGCGAATGCGCAATGGCGTAAGCCGCGCGCGCGGCTTCTTCCGTGCTGGCGGCTTGCTCCACCACGATCTCAATGAACTTGGTAGCACCTTCACCATCACGCACAATGGCCTGGGCCAGCGTCTGCGCCAGGGCGGTCAACGCAGCTTCCAGGGTGGCGCAGCGCGGATCGTCTTCGCGTTCGATGCGCGGCAGGGCCGATTGGCCGGTGGCCATGACGATGAAGGAATCGTTGGTGGAGGTGTCGCCGTCGATGGTGA
>CAZZAD010000001.1:29460-37257 GCA_964652055.1 uncultured Burkholderiaceae bacterium
CACTGGGGCATCAGTGGCCACGAAACCCAGCATGGTGGCCATGTTGGGGCGGATCATGCCGGCGCCTTTGGAGATGCCGGTCAGGGTGATGCGCGTGCCGTCGATCATCACCGTGCGCGAGGCCGCCTTGGGCAGGGTGTCGGTGGTCATGATGGCTTGGGCTGCCTGAGCCCAATGTGCGGGGGCGAGGCGTTCGATCGCTTGCGGCAAACCGGCAATCAGTCGATCGACCGGCAGCGGCTCCATGATGACGCCTGTCGAAAACGGCAACACAGCCTGCGCCTCACAGCCCAGCAGCTGTGCCACCGCCGCACAGGTTTGATGTGCGTGCGCCAGCCCGGACTCGCCGGTGCCTGCGTTGGCGTTACCCGTGTTGATGACGAGCGCGCGGATGGCGCTGCCCGTTTGCAGATGGGCGCGACACACCTGCACCGGCGCGGCGCAAAAGCGGCACCGGGGACCAGGCGCATCAACAGCACGTCTTTGCGGTTGGCCTTGCGAATGCCGGCTTCGGCCCAGCCGAGTTCCAGGCCGGGGATGGAAAGTAAGTCTTCGGGGCGGGGGGCGGTTAGACCGACGGGCATGGGATCAATCCGTGTCTGTCTCCTCCCCTTCAAGAGGAGGAATGTTTTTAATCCCCTCCCCTTCAAGGGGAGGGAGTTAAACCTAAATCCGGCAGTTGACCGCGCGGCAGCGCTACGCCAACTTACCGTGGCACTGCTTGTATTTCTTGCCGCTGCCGCAAGGGCAGGGGTCATTGCGGCCGACTTTTTCGCCCGCGCGACGCACCGGTTGAACCTTGGCCTCATCGGCCATGACCGCCACATCGTCGTCGGCCGCTTCGGCCGCAGTGAAATCGGAGTGCTGCGCTTGCGCGCGCAACGCCCGCTGTTCGGCTTCTTGCTCGATGCGCTGCTCAGCCTCATCAATTTCAGCGCGCGACTGGATCTTGACGTTCATCAGGATCTGCATCGCGTCGGCGCGCACGCGGTCAATGAGCGCACTAAAGAGTTCAAAGGCTTCGCGTTTGTATTCCTGCTTGGGTTGCTTTTGCGCGTAACCGCGCAGGTGGATGCCCTGGCGCAGATGGTCCAGCGCGGCCAGATGTTCACGCCAATGCTGGTCAACAATTTGCAAGAGCATGGAGCGCTCGAAGCCCGCAAAAATGTCGGTGCCCACCTGTGAGACTTTGGCGGTGTAGTGCTCATCGGCCGCTTTGAGTACGCGCGCGAGCAGCGCTTCATCGTCCAGGTTGTCTTCGGTGTCGAGCCAGTTCTTGATGGGCAGCGTGATCTGCCAATCGTCGGCCAGGGCGCGCGTCAGGCCCTCGACATCCCACTGATCCACTACGGCGTCGGCCGGCACAAAGGTGCGGAACAGGTCGGTGAAGTGGCCACGCCGCAGGTTGGCGATCATCTCGCCCATGTCGGACGCTTCCATGATGTCGTTGCGCAGGCGATAGATTTCCTTGCGCTGGTCGTTGGAGACGTCGTCGTAGTCGAGCAATTGCTTGCGGATATCAAAGTTGCGCGCTTCGACCTTGCGTTGCGCGCTTTCAATTGAGCGAGTGACCATGCCGGCCTCGATGGCCTCACCTTCCGGCAGGCGCAGCCGATCCATGATGGCGCGCATGCGGTCGCCGGCAAAAATGCGCAATAACGAGTCTTCCATCGACAGATAAAACCGCGTGGCGCCCGGATCCCCCTGACGGCCGGAGCGGCCGCGCAACTGGTTGTCGATGCGGCGCGACTCATGCCGCTCGGAGCCGATGATCTTCAAGCCACCGGCCGCAATCACCTGGTCGTGCAGTGACTGCCATTCGCCATGCAGGGTTTCAGTTTTTTTCTGCTTCTCTTCGTCAGAGAGCGCCGCATCGGCTTGCACAAACTGCACCTGCTTTTCCACGTTGCCGCCCAGCACGATGTCGGTGCCGCGGCCCGCCATGTTGGTGGCAATGGTGATCATCTTGGGGCGCCCGGCCTGCGCCACGATCTCGTCCTCACGCGCGTGCTGCTTGGCGTTGAGCACCTGGTGCGGCAGATTTTCTTTTTTCAGCAACTCAGACAACACCTCCGAGTTTTCCACCGAGGTGGTGCCCAACAGCACCGGCTGGCCGCGCTCGTAACAGTCCTTCACGTCGGTGACGATGGCGTTGTATTTCTCTTTGAAGGTGCGGTAGATGCGGTCCTGCGAATCAATGCGCACCATGGGGCGGTGCGTGGGAATGACCACGGTCTCCAGCGAGTAGATGTCCTGGAACTCGTAGGCCTCAGTGTCCGCCGTGCCGGTCATGCCGGCGAGCTTCTGATACATGCGGAAGTAGTTCTGGAACGTGATGGTGGCCAGCGTCTGGTTCTCTTGCTGAATGGCCACTTTCTCTTTGGCTTCCACCGCCTGGTGCAGACCTTCGCTCCAGCGGCGGCCCACCATGAGGCGGCCGGTGAATTCGTCCACGATGATGATTTCGCCGCTGCCGTTTGCTCCACCCTGAACCACATACTGCTGATCGCGCTTGAACAGGTGGTGCGCTTTGAGCGCGGCGTTCAGGTGATGCATGAGCACGATGTTTTGCGGCGCGTACAGGCTCTCACCCTCAGACAACAGGCCCATGCGCGCGAGGATGCCCTCGACTTTCTCGTGCCCCGCTTCAGACAGATGCACCTGGTGCTGCTTCTCATCCACCCAGAAGTCGCCTTCGGCTTTTTCGTCAGCCTGGGGTGTGAGTAGCGGCGGCACTTCGTTCATGCGCACGTACATCTCGGTGTGGTCCTCAGCGGGGCCCGAGATGATGAGGGGCGTGCGTGCCTCGTCGATCAGGATGGAGTCCACCTCGTCAACGATGGCAAAAGACAGCGGCCGCTGACGCCGATCCGCAGGCGACAGCTCCATGTTGTCGCGCAGATAGTCAAAACCGAATTCGTTGTTGGTGCCGTAGGTGATGTCGGCGCCGTAAGCGGCCTTCTTGGCCTCAGCGGGTTGCTGCGACAGGATGGTGCCCACACTCATGCCCAGATAACCGTAGAGCTTGCCCATCCACTCGGCATCGCGCGCGGCCAGGTAATCGTTGACCGTCACCACATGCACGCCTTTGCCCGCCAGCGCGTTCAGGTACACGGGCAATGTGGCCGTAAGCGTCTTGCCCTCGCCGGTGCGCATCTCGGCAATCTTGCCGTCGTGCAGCACCATGCCGCCTACCAACTGCGCGTCAAAGTGACGCATGCCCAGCGCGCGCTTGGAGGCTTCGCGCACCACCGCAAATACTTCGGGCAACAGATCGTCGAGGGTCGCACCCCCAGCCAGCCTTTGTTTGAAGTGCGCGGTTTTGTCTTTGAGCGCTTCATCGGTGAGCGCGACGACGGAGGGCTCCAACGCGTTGATGGCGTCCACCTTGCGTTGGTATTGCTTGAGCAGTCGCTGATTGCGGCTACCAAAGATTCGCTGCAGGAATCCAGAGATCATGTGAGATAAAACCCGCGCGCCGAGCGCGCTGTGAGATGGTCTGAAGGAGTGGCCTGAAAGGACTGACCTAAAGGCACCCACCGCCACTGACGACAGAGGAAAAACACCTCTGCGCCGAGGGGCGCGGATTATCACATAGGGGGGCGAGCAAAGCGCCGCTATGGGGTCGCGGTGCTTGTCGTCGGTGTGGCCGGTACGGCTGCGCTGGGCTCAACCGCCTCAACCGCCGCGGGTTTGCCGGAGGACTCGTGGCGAGCCGCACTGGGTACTGAAGCTGCCTTGGATTCACCCGGCGCGGTACTGGCGCTGCGCACAGAGCGGCCCGGCGCAGGCGAAGAACTGGAATGATCGTGCGCGGCCTTGGCCTCTGACTTGACCGCCTTGGGCGCCACTTCCCTCGGTGACGTGGCCACCAGGGTTCGCGCGCTGGAAGATTTCGAAGAAGCTGTGCTGGTTTCACGGCTGACCAAAGGCGCCAAGGGTGAACCCGGTTTTACGCCCGCGAGAAAACGCGAGGGGTTTTGCGGCACGCCTTTGACATGTACCTCAAAGTGCAGATGCGGCCCAGTAGAGCGGCCCGTGGTGCCCACGGCACCGATCTTCTGGCCGCGCTTGACCAGATCACCCACCTTGACGTCGATACGGCTGGCGTGCGCGTACAGCGTGCTCAGATCATTGCCGTGATCGATTTGTATGGTGTTGCCGTACGCCGGATGCATCTCAGCGCCGACCACCACACCACCCGCGGCCGCAAAGATGGTCGTGCCCGCCGGAGCGGCAAAGTCCACGCCCGAATGCATGGAGTACTGACCCGTGAAGGGATCGGCGCGCATGCCAAAGGCAGAGCCCATAAAGCCTTCAATGACCGGAGTGTTTCGCGGCAGCAGGGCGTTGCGCACCGAGGTGGAGAGCAGCTCCGACTCAATCACATCCATGTAGTCGGCACGTTGATCGATGCTATTGGCTGAGCGCGAAATTTCAGTCTGCAGCTCGTCCATGGTCATGAGACGCGCATGGGTCGGCGCCGCGCCACCGCGACCTGGCATTTCCTTGAAGTTGAATTCTTCGGGCCGGATGCCGGCCACTTTGGACACTCGCTCACCCAGTGCATCCAGGCGCAGCAGCTGCGCCTGCATTTCGCCCAGCTTGCGCGCCATGGCGCCCACGTTGTCACGGGCAAACTGGTTGGCGCGGTCCACTTCGTCGCGCATGATGAAAGACACAATGTCATGCAGCACCGGCACCCGAAAACCCGTAGCCACACGAAAGGTCACGGCATAAAGGGCCGCCACCGCCAGCAGCACCGTGAGCACCGCCACCACACTGCCCACCGCCAGAGTCCAGCGCGATACGTTCAGGGTGCGGGCATGCGCCCAACGCCGGTCAACGATAATGATCTGCACAAGCGATCTCCACTGATTTGCTCACGGACTCGGCACTCACCTGCTGAAGTTCACTGTGTATCTTGGTCCGGTGCCACGGCACCGGGTCGCTGAACTCCAGCCCATACTCGCCCTAATTTCACAGATCCCCAATTCACGAGAGCCCAAGGTTCAAAGATCCATGTCACGCGCACCCAAATCCCTGTTCGATGCCCTGGGTGAAACCTCGGCTACGTCCTCGTTACTGGCACGGGTTCAGGCCAGTGAGCGCGTGGCCCAGACTTTGTCTCGAACCTCAGTGCGTGTGCCCGGGTTTGATCCCCAGACCCCCGGCAGCTGTGAGCTGAGGGACCGAACCTTACACCTGCGCGCGGCCTCGTCGGCCGTGGCCGCCAAGTTGCGGCAGTCCCTACCCTCGCTGCTGGCCGCTCTGCAGCGCAACGGGATGGACCTTATCGAAATCAAGGTACGGGTTCAACCCGGGTCCCTGGCCTACCCCAATGCAGTCACTCAAGATGCCCACGCCGCTGAAGTTCAGGCGCTGCGCAAAAACACCCTCACCCATGCACGTCACTTTGCCCAGACATTGGCGGGACAACTCACCGATTCACCACTGCGTCAGGCGGTGGAAAAACTGGGGCGCTCGCTCAAGCGCATCACCTGAAACCACACACAGACCTGCCACCACCCTCAAGCCCAGGCCGGCTGCGCGTTGTAGGCGGCAGGCGCCTGCGCTGCCTGTTCAAAGGTTTCATTCACCCAGGCGGTCCGGTCAGCCAGCAAGGCACGCAGCAGGCGGTTGTTGAGCGCATGACCCGATTTGTGGGCCACATACGAGGCAATCAGCGGCCGGCCCAGCATGTACAGGTCGCCCACTGCATCCAGAATTTTGTGTTTGGCGAACTCATCGCCCGAGCGCAGGCCATCAATATTCAGCACCCGGTATTCGTCCATGACGATGGCGTTTTCAAAGCTGCCCCCCATGCCCAGGCCGGCAGCGCGCAGAGCCTCCACGTCGTTGACAAAACCAAAGGTACGAGCCCGCGCCACGGCGCGCACATAGGGCTCACGCGCCAGATCCACCTCCACGGTCTGCTCGGTGGCATCAATGGCCGGGTGATTGAACGCAATGGAAAACTTCAGCTTGTAGCCAAAGTGCGGCTCCAGACGAGCCCATTTGTCGCCGTCGCGCACTTCGACGGCGCGGGTGACACGCACAAAACGCTTGGGGGCGTTCTGCTCCACGATGCCGGCCGACTGAATCAGAAACACAAAGGTGGCCGCGCTGCCATCCATGATGGGCACTTCGGCCGCATTGACTTCCACGATCACGTTGTCGATGCCCAGGCCCGAGAGGGCTGAGGCCAGATGTTCCACCGTGGCGATGGTGGCGCCATCCCGGCCCAGCGTGGTGGCCATGCGTGTATCGACCACCGCCAGCGCATCCGCAACCACTTCTACGGGAGGGTTCAGATCAACGCGCCGAAACACGGCGCCCGTGTCTTCCGGGGCCGGGCGCAAGACCAGCTCGACCTTGGCGCCGCTGTGCATGCCGATGCCCACGGTACGAACCGTTGTTTTGAGAGTACGTTGTCGCAACATGGCGCGAATTGTATGCGGGTAGCGCTGGCACAATCGCCCGCTCTGATCTGTCTGCCTCATCCAAACTCATCATGAAACTCCCCTCATGAAGCTCCCCATAGGTCGCATCGTTGCCACCCTGTTGCTTAGTGCCCTGTGCCACCTGGCGTATGCCACCGATACGGCAACCCTCACCGCCACCGCACGCGCACTGGCGGGACTGGAACCGGCCAAGGACGTGCCCTCCGTCTACGCCATCACACAAAGCGATGCCTGGAAAACGCACCGTCGCGCCAGCGAAGCCGGCGTGCAAAAACTGCGCGCACGCCTGGCTGCCATGGATGCCTGGCAGGCCAAACATCTGGCGCCACACGCCACCGCCAGCCGCACGCTGATCTATCCCTTTAGCGGACCCGATTTCGTCAACGCCTACGCCCTGTTCCCCAACGCGGATACCTATGTGCTCTTCAGCCTGGAAGAGCCCGGCGAAGTGCCGCACCTGGCCCGCATGCCCGCGCCCGAGCGCGGGTTGATGTTCAAAGAGTTGCGCCTGGCCATGAATGACATGGTGCATCTGAACTTTTTCATCACTCCCAACATGAAAGAGCAGGTGCGCGAGAGCAGCCTCAAGGGCACGGTGCCCGTATTGCTCACCATGATGGGCATGTTGGAGATGAACGTGTTGCGCGTGCAGGCCATCGACCTGTGGCCCGAGCGCCCCGGGGCGCAGCCTGGATTGCCCCGAGGCAAACAACCCAAATTGCCCTTGCGCGCGGTACAGATTGATTTTCAAAACCCCGCTCACAAAGCCGCCAGCGTGCAGTCGCTCTATTACTTCTCGCTCGATGTGAGCGACGCCGAAATCGGCGCTTACCCCGAGTTCATCGAGTGGCTGCGCGCTTTCCAGCCCCCCATGGTGCTGCTCAAATCGGCCTCTTACCTGTTGCACGGCAAGCACTTCAACCAGGTGAAGCGCTTCATCCTCGATCGGGCCGCGCTCATCGTGCAGGACGACACCGGCGTGCCCTACCGGGCGCTGCTCGATGCCGGGCTGGCCGTGCAGTTGCACGGCCAATACGAAATTCCAGTCGAGCTGTTCAAGACGCGCCGTCAGGACGATCTGGCCGCCGCCTTCAAAGCCCGTCCCGAGGCCGACGCCAAAGTACCCGTGCCCTTCCCCTTTGGCTACAACTGGCGCAAAGAGGGCAAGTCGTTTGTGATGGTGGCAGAGCGCAAGGCGCAAGCGGCCCCCGCTGCGCCATGAATCCCAGCCGACGTCACTGCGTTGCTGCGCTGATCGCAGCAGGCGTGCCGTCGCTGCCGGTGGCGGGGCAAACGGCACTGGCCCAGGAACCTCGGTGTAGGCCCGTAATTG
>CAZZAD010000001.1:37267-47147 GCA_964652055.1 uncultured Burkholderiaceae bacterium
CAGGGGGAGGGCGGGGGTGGGGATGGGTTTGTGCTGAGGAACCTTCCTTCGTAACGCAGCCCATCCCCACCCTAACCCTCCCCTTGAAGGGGAGGGAACGGACCGAGCGATATGTTGCTTCGGTTCCGAAATGCAAGTCAGCAGAAACGGCAAATCAAGCTCTCCCAGAACTCACTCGCCAAACTTTGCGCACCAGCGACGGCGTGAACCTGAGCCTGCTTTCCACGCAAGCACCCGACGCAACCGAGACCACGTTCTTTTTTCTGCCCGGCTGGGGCATGCCCGCCAGCCTGTGGTCGGACAACCTGCAGGCCCTGGCCCCCTACGCGCCCTGCATTGCCGTTGATCCACGCGGCCAAGGCGAGTCCGATGCGCCCGATCACGGCTACACCATTGAGCGGCGCACCGCCGATCTGCGGGACGTGCTTGCCCCTCTGAAACGCGTGGTACTGGTGGCCTGGTCGCTGGGCGTGCTCGAAGCGCTGCACTACGTGCACCTGTACGGGCACGACAAACTCGCCGCCCTGGTGCTGGTGGATAACTCGGTAGGCGAGCCGCCTGCACCCAAGCCCAGCGATTTCTTGCAGCGCCTGCGTGCGGACCGCACCGCCACGATGGACCGCTTTGTGCGGGGCCTCTTCGCCACGCCGCAACCTGAGGCACGCATTGAAGAGGTCAAGCGATCTGCGCTGAAAACCACGCTGGAGCAGTCCATCGCATTGCTCAGCTACCCCCTACCACGCGAACACTGGCGCCGCATTGCACGCGCATTTCCCAAGCCACTGTCTTATCTAATTACCCCACGCTTTGCCGCGCAGGCGGCGAGTCTCAAAGCGGCCCGACCCGCCACGCAGGTGGAGGTGTTCAAGGAGGCGGGGCACGCCTTGTTTGTGGATGAGGCGCAGCGGTTTAATGCAGCGTTGATTGGTGTGCTGCGCTCCATCAAGAAATAACCCAGTTGATCGGCACCAAGCGCGTGAGCGCTTGAGCAACTACGCATCAGTCTGAAACGCGCCCACGATCTAGCTCATCGGGTAGTAAAGCAGGTGTAGCGGCTTCGCATGTGGAGATTATCTTTTGTGCCGCCACCCATTCGTCAGCGCTTAAGTTTGCACGCAACTCATCGCGTTTGTTTGTGATGAATTCAAGCATATCGCCTGCGTCATAACGAGGCCGCGATGCCAGCTCATACCAGGCATAGGCCAAAGTGTGCTCGCCATTGACCAAGCATCGATCACCCACAATAGCCATGGCATCTGCACTTCCTTTTGCAGCCGCCATTCGTTCCCAGCGGATCGCCTCACTGGCATCTATCGGCCCGCACAACCCAATCTCATAGCAGTTCGCAACTTCCAACATGGCGTCGACGTCGCCGCGACGTGCGTCAGCCAGTCGAGAGGCAAAACGTACTTCGAGATCGGACGGGACGCAGGTTTGAACTTTGGACTTTCCCACCTCCAGTTCTGGCTCTCCCTCTTCAACCAACTCATCATTGCGCAACTCTTTACGTTGTGGTGGCTCAAGGATCAACACGGGGCTGAACGAACATTGAGCAAGTCCTTCACATACGGCATGTTTCCGGCTGCCGTACATCTCAACAGCCAATATCCATGGGAAATCGAGCGCCTCTGGAAAGAGGGGGTCAACCTGCTTTCGTAAATCATCACTGCGCCACAAGTTAACCGAATAGCGATCAGGCGCACGATAAACACCGTTAAAGTACGAATATCGTTGACCTTGGCGTTTGAGAGTCACACTTAGTAGGCGATTTAATGCTTCAAGAAGTTCACCCTCCTGGGTCGGAAGAGCGCTCAGGCCGAACACGTACTCATCTCCGTCATAAATCAAGTGTTCAAGTAACTGAGAAAAATTCTTGACCCGCGCAGTTTCCGTGACCCCATTAATCATTTCTAGCGCGATGACAGCCGGATCGCCGTGAGCACCGCATTCCCTGTAGTCCAAACACGTGTACCAATCCGTGCCATGCCACGCCAAAGGCAATATCAAGTGCATGTCGGTTAGATGTCTGTCCCAATCGTGCTCATCAAACCCAAACTCGATACCCGCATGATGATCGCGCAGCGTCATGAGGTTTTGCAAAGAAACAGCGCCATCGATAAACACGTTTTCCCAAAGCCTACCGGTGATTGGGTCGATGAATGAGTTGTGGCGCACAGCCCCACCATTTTGTACGCGCATGATGCTTGTATATGCGTTGGGAAGCAGCAGCCCAAGACGCGCCTGGGCTGTCTCAATAACGACATCGTCAGCAGCTGGCATATGGTTTTCAGTTGCGTATTCCGAGTGCAGCCAAAAATGTTCTAGCTCAAGCGCTTTTTCTATTTTTCGCATATTTACCCCAACTATTTAGGTTGTGCAGCTCTGCACGCTTCCGGAGTTGCATAACTCGCATCAACCGCCCCAGAGCAAGACAGCACCCCTAATGGATTGACCCAACAACGGATGAGTATGTATCGGTTAGATGATGGTACGGCAGGGCCGCGGTCATGCAAGAAACCAAGCCTTTTCTCTATAAGTTCTGACCTGCCACCGCAACTCTTACTGAGCTTGCGAAATCAACGCTTTCATTAACGGCTCAGGGCTGATGCGAAAACCGCTTGTGCTTGTCGAGCAGGTAGCGGCGGTTCCAATCGTTGGCGGGCTGCGCCAGAGCGCTGACGTGCGCCAATTCAATACCGGCATCACTTAACGCACGTGCTTTTGCAGGGTTGGCGCTGAGCAGGTGGATGCGCTTGAGCCCCAAAGCGCCGAGCATGTCGGCGGCCATGCGGTAGTTGCGCGCATCGGCGGGCAGGCCGAGCGCTTCGTTGGCGCTGTAGGTGTCCAGCCCCTGGTCTTGCAGGGCATAGGCCGCCGCCTTGGCCGCCAGGCCGATGCCGCGGCCTTCTTGCCGCAGATAGACGATGACGCCGCCCTCAAGGGCCATGCGTTCGATGGCGGCATCGAGTTGCTCGCCGCAATCGCAGCGTTCGGAACCGAACACGTCGCCGGTCACGCATTCGGAGTGCACGCGCACCAGTGGTTCGGGCTGCGCAGTCACATCGCCAAAGACCAGCGCGAAGTGTTCGCGGTCATCGGGCAGCCCCTCGAAGGTGGTGAGCTGCGCCATCACGTGCGCGCCTGCCTGCGCCTTGCGGCGCATCGGCAGGGGCACCTGCGTGCGGATGCGTGCGGTGCTCATGACGCGGCGGTGTATTCACTCATCGGCACGCAACTGCACATCACGTTGCGATCGCCATACACGTTGTCCACGCGCGCCACGGGTGGCCAATATTTTTGCCGCTGCAGCGAGGGCACGGGAAACGCTGCGGCTTCGCGCGAGTAGGCGTGTGTCCATGCGCTGCTCATCACCATGGCGGCGGTGTGCGGGGCGTTCTTGAGCACGTTGTCTTCGCGGTCGGCGGGGCCTTCTTCCACCGAACGTATTTCGGCGCGGATGGCGATCATGGCTTCGATGAAACGGTCCAACTCGTGCAGCGATTCACTCTCGGTGGGTTCCACCATGAGGGTGCCCGCGACAGGGAAGCTCAGCGTGGGCGCATGGAAACCGTAGTCCGCCAAGCGCTTGGCCACGTCTTCGGCACTGATACCGCAACGCTCTTTGATGGGGCGCAAATCCAGAATGCATTCATGCGCCACCAGCGCGTTGCGGCCGCTGTACAACGTGGGGTAATGCGGCGCCAGGCGGTGCGAGATGTAGTTGGCATTGAGCAACGCCACTTGCGTGGCACGCCGCAATCCAGCCGCACCCATGAGCGTGATGTACATCCACGAGATGGGCAGGATGCCGGCGCTGCCGAACTTTGCGGCGCTGACACGGCCCACGGCATTTCTCTCTTCGGACGCACCGGGCAAGAACGGCGCCAGATGCGCGCGCACTGCCACCGGGCCCACGCCGGGGCCGCCACCGCCGTGCGGAATGCAAAAGGTCTTGTGCAGGTTCAGGTGTGAGACATCGCTGCCCCACTGGCCCGGCTTGGCCAAGCCCACCAGGGCGTTGAGGTTGGCGCCATCGGTGTACACCTGACCGCCGTGCTCATGCACGATGTTGCAGATCTCGACCACCGCTTCTTCAAACACGCCGTGCGTAGAGGGGTAGGTGAGCATCAGTGCCGCCAGGTCCTGCGCGTGCGCTTGCGCCTTGGCGCGCAGGTCGGCCACATCGACGTTGCCATTGGCGTCGCACTTGACCGCCACCACCTCCATGCCGCACATCTGCGCGCTGGCGGGGTTGGTGCCGTGAGCGCTCTCAGGAATCAGGCAGATTTTGCGATGCGCCTGGCCGCGTGAGCGGTGATACGCGCGGATGGCAAGCAGCCCGGCGTATTCACCTTGTGCACCGGAGTTGGGTTGCAGGCTGACGGCGTCGTACCCCGTGCACTCGGCCAGCATGCCTTCCAGTTGTGTGATGAGCTGCTGGTAGCCCTGGGTCTGATCGATGGGCGCCAGAGGATGAATGTTGCAAAACTGCGGCCAGGTGATGGGCGCCATTTCGGCCGTGGCATTGAGCTTCATGGTGCACGAGCCCAACGGGATCATGGTGCGGTCGAGCGCCAGGTCTTTATCGGCCAGGCCGCGCATGTAGCGCAACAGTTCGTGTTCACTGTGATGCGTGTTGAACACGGGGTGTGTCAGGTAGGGGCTGGTGCGCCGCAAGGCCGGGGGAATGGAGGCGTCTTGCGCGGTCAGTTGTGCATCAAGTGCGGCGATGTCGCCCTGTAGGCCAAACACCGACCACAGCGTTTCAATGTCGGCGCGCGTGGTGGTCTCATCAATCGACACCCCCACCACGTTGCGACCGGCCGAGCCTTCGATGACGCGCAAATTCACGCCCAGCGCGGTGGCCTTGGACTGCACCGCAGAGGCGGTCACACCTTTGACCAGCAGCGTGTCAAAAAATGTTGCGTTCACTTGCAGGCCCCCGGCGCGCAAACCCGCAGCCAGGATGGCGGTAAGCCGATGCACGCGCTCGCCAATGCGGCGCAGCCCTTGCGGCCCGTGATACACGGCGTACATGCTGGCCATCACGGCCAACAACACCTGCGCGGTGCAGATGTTGGAGGTGGCTTTCTCACGCCGGATGTGTTGCTCACGCGTTTGCAAGGTGAGGCGATAGGCGCTCTGCCCTTGCGCATCAATCGACACGCCCACCAAACGCCCGGGCATGGAGCGCTTGAGCGCATCGCGGCACGCCATGAAGGCGGCGTGTGGCCCCCCAAAACCCAGCGGCACGCCAAAGCGCTGCGTGTTGCCCACCACAATGTCCGCGCCCCACTCGCCCGGAGGCGCCAGCACCGTGAGGGCCAACAAGTCGGCGGCCACGCACAGCAGCGCTCCAGCAGCGTGAACGCGCTCGGCGTACGCACGCACATCGTGAATGTGCCCATCGGTGGCCGGGTACTGCACCAGCACGCCGAAGTAGTCGCCTTCCTGCATGAGATCGGATACCGACCCAATACGCAGTTCAATGCCCAAAGGCTCGGCGCGGGTCTTGAGTACTTCGAGCGTCTGCGGGTGGCAATCCGCGGCCACGAGAAACGTCTTGCTTTTGCTCTTGGCCGAGCGCTGCGCCAGGGTCATGGCTTCGGCCGCGGCGGTGCCTTCGTCGAGCAGCGAGGCGTTGGCAATTTCCATGGCGGTGAGGTCACACACCATGGTCTGAAAATTGAGCAGCGCCTCCAGGCGCCCCTGAGAAATCTCGGCCTGATACGGCGTGTAGGCCGTGTACCAGGCAGGGTTCTCAAGAATGTTGCGCAGAATGACCTGTGGCGTGTGCGTGCCGTAGTACCCCTGGCCAATAAAACTTTTGAGCACGGTGTTGCGCGAGGCCAGCGTGTGCAACCGCGCCAGCGCCTCTTCTTCATTGAGCGCGGCGGGCAAGGCGAGCGGCGCTTTCAGACGAATCGCCTCAGGCACGATGGCCTCGGTCATGGCTTCGAGTGAGGGCTGGCCGATCACCTTAAGCATGTGCGCGACTTCGGATTCATTGGGGCCGATGTGGCGCTCCAGAAAAGCGTCGTGGGCTTCGAGGTGGGAGAGGGGAGAAGAGGTAGGTGTGGACATGGGGATTTTTTGAGGAAGTGATGAGTCAGAATTTTTAGGGTCATCCCCGCGCAGGCGGGGATCCAGTACCGGTCGCGGCGCATTCCTGGATCCCCGCCTGCGCGGGGATGACTGAAAGAGGCGTGATCACTGGCCAATGACGTCGGGCCATAAATCGCGCCATTGCGGGTTGTGCTCTTCGATCAAGCGCAACTTCCAAGCGCGGTTCCATTTCTTGAGTTGCTTCTCGCGCGTGATGGCTGCCTCCATGGAGGCATGCAGTTCGTAATAGGCCAACCGGTGCACGTCGTACCGTTGCGTGAAACCCTGAACGACATTGTTTTTGTGTTCCCAGAGACGCTTGACCAGATTGGACGTCACACCCACATACAGCGTGCCGTTGCGTTGACTGGCAAGCATGTAAACCGCAGGCTGTTTGCTGTCCGACATGAACGTCACCTCGCCGAATCAATCTGCGCAACACCCCCCTGCCGTCATCCCCGCGCAGGCGGGGATCCAGTACCCATCGCGAAACGTCGCTGGATCCCCGCCTGCGCGGGGATGACGAAACGGGAACGTCCATGCCCATAGATTTCGCAGACACTGTCTTCGAAATTCCACGCTTGACCCATTCTCCAGACGCCGTCTGGAGAATTTGAAACAAAAGCAATTTTGCAGACGCTGTCTGCAAAATCCACGGCGGAGCAGATTGATCAGACGCTGTCTGATCAATCTGCGCTACGGGCCAGCACAGGTAGTCATTGCCCATCAACATCTTCTGGCCTGCTACGCCACCGCCTTACGCACTGGCCTTCACACTGGCCTGATACGCCTGCGCGCTCATCAGCCCGTCGAGCGTCTCGCTGGTTTTGAGTTTGAAAATCCACGCGCTGTAGGGCTCGGTGTTGATGGTTTGTGGGGCATCGGCCAAGGCTTCATTGAAGGCCACCACTTCGCCGGCCACGGGGGCGTAGATGTCGGAGGCGGCTTTCACGGACTCGACCACGCCGGCGGTCTCGCCCGCTTTGAGCGTGGCGCCCACTTTGACGTCGCCCACGAAAACGAGGTCACCGAGCATGTCTTGCGCGGCATCTGTGATGCCCACCCAGAGCAAGCCGTCGTCGCCCAGCTTGGCCCACTCGTGTGAGGCGGTGTATTTGAGTTCTGCGGGAAAGTTCATGGTTGTCGTCCTTAATTAAGTGTTAGATCAATGCCTTGCCTTGCCGCACAAACGGCATCTTCACCACCTGTGCGGGCAGCCATTGGCCGCGAATGTCCACCTGCACTTCATCACCCGGCGCCACCCCCAAAGGCACACGCGCCATGGCGATGGAAAAACCCAAGGTGGGCGAGAACGTGCCACTGGTGATTTCGCCGTCACCACGCGCGGTTTTCACGGACTGATGCGCGCGCAACACGCCTTTGCCCAGCAGCTTCACGCCCACAAACGCGCGCTGCGATCCGTTCTTTTCCAACGCAGCGCGGCCGATGAAAGCGCGCTGCGCCTTCAGATCCACCGTCCATGCCAACCCGACATCGAGCGGTGAGACCGTCTCGTCCATGTCATTGCCCCACAGCGCCATGCCGGCTTCCAGGCGCAGCGTGTCGCGTGCCCCCAGGCCGCATTCGCGCACGCCCGCAGCTTTGAGGTGCGCCCAAAGCTGCGGCGCCTGCGCTGCGGGCAGAGCAATCTCGCAGCCGTCCTCGCCGGTATAGCCCGTGCGCGCAATGAACCACTCGCCCGCGGCCGCCGCCTTAAAGGGCGTCAGATGCACCATGGCAGCCGCAGCGGGCGGGTTGAGCACTTGCAAGACGCCGCGCGTCAGCTCAAAGGCCTGCGGGCCCTGCACCGCCACCATGGCCAGCTCGGGGCGCGACTTGATCTTGACGTCAAACGACTGCGCCTGACGCACCCGATCCATCCACGCCAGATCCTTGTCTGCGGTCCCCGCGTTGACCACCAGGCGATAGTTGCCGTCCAGCTGCACATAGACGATGAGGTCATCAATTACGCCGCCCACCTCATTGAGCATGCAGCTATAGAGCGCTTTGCCGGGAACCAGTTTGGCCACGTCATTGGCCAGCAGCGTGCGCAGGAACGCGCTGGCATCGGCGCCCTGCACATCCACCACACGCATGTGCGACACATCAAACATGCCGGCGTGGCGCCGCACCGCGTGGTGCTCCTCCATCTGCGAGCCATAGGCCACGGGCATGTGCCAGCCGCCAAAGTCCACCATGCGCGCGCCGGCGGCTACGTGCACGTCGTATAGAGGGGTGCGCCGCAACGCGGCAGGGGAAGTTTCAGTCACAAGCAACTCCGGAAAAGAGGTTGGGGCCAGCAAACCCACTTTGGGTCTGTGCCCCTCTGTCCTTTTGCCTGAGAGTTTGGGCTGCAAACAATCTGCAACCACTGCACCTTCGGCGTTGACGCGCTCGTGCGAGCGGTCAATCTCTCCAGAGTCGCTCGCACGAGGCGGTTTTTGATACCTGAGCGATTACGGGCGTTGCGCCTTCGGCGGTGGCTGCGATCCCCCGCAGCCGCGCTCTCCCGTCTCGTGCATTGAGCGTAGGGGTGGAGGATACAGAACGATCAGAACGCCACCCCCACATACAGCCCCACCGAATTGCCATCGATGGTGCCAGTGGATACGACGTTGCTGCCGTTGACGCTGGAGACCTTGTAGTCCTCGAAGGTGCCACGCAGTGCCACCCAGAATGCAGGCGAGAACTGGTAACCCACTTCGGCAATGACGCCTACGGCGTCTTTGTAATCGACCCGCGTGTTGGACACACCGCCCACGTCCACCTTGAGGCTGGGTGAGGTCACGTAACGCAGCCCGGCACCCAGGCGCACTTTGCCAGCGCCGGTGTAGAGGGCCAGAAACTCAAAGGGGTAACGCGAAAAACGCAGGTCGCCGTTCTCGGCCGAAATGCTGTCGACGTGGTAACCCATCATGAACTGGCCGGCAAATGGAATGTCCCGTGGCGCCCACACCACCCCGGCAGCAAAGTGAATCAGCCCACCGGCCTTGATGGTTTCGGTATTGCCCCCGGAAAAGGTGGCCGAGGCCAGCGTGTCGCCGCCGCTGGTTAAACCCAGCTGCAGTCCGAGGTGGAAGTTGGATTGCGGGGCGCCCCATGGCGTTGAGCCCGATTGGGGTGAGCCCGACTGCGGCGCCTGGGCGCTGGCTGCGCCCGCAGCACAGGCAAGTACGGCCACAAAAATCGCACGCATCAGTTGCTTCGTCATCGTTTTCTCCAAGAAGTTATTTCGAACGCACGCAGTCCACGTAGTACTCAAGTACATCGTCCTTCTTCAACTTCACCAGGCCGTGAATGTCGGTTTCAAAGCCAGGGAACTTGGCATTGAATTCGCGCGCGAACTTGAGGTAGTTAACGATCTTGGCGTTGATGCGTTCACCGGGAATCAGTAGCGGAATGCCGGGAGGGTAAGGCGTAAGCAGTACGGCCGAGACGCGGCCATCAAGTTCATCAATAGGCACGCGGTCCACTGCGCTATGCGCCATGTGGGCGTAGGCCTGCGCGGGGATGAGCACCGGCTCCATTTCAGACAGGTACATCTCGGTGGTCAGGCGTGCAATGTCGTTGGCTTTGTAGACGGTATGGATGGCATCGCACAGATCACGCAGGCCCATGCGTTCGTACTGCGGAAAGGCGCGCACAAACTCGGGCAGGATGCGCCACAGCGGATGGTTCTTGTCGTAGTCGTCTTTGAACTGTTGCAGCTCGGTCACCATGGTGTTCCAGCGGCCTTTGGTAATGCCGATGGTGAACATGATGAAGAACGAATAGA
>CAZZAD010000002.1:0-46946 GCA_964652055.1 uncultured Burkholderiaceae bacterium
CCCTCCCCGTCAGGGGGAGGGTGAGGGTGGGGATGGGGTGCGTTGCAAAGGAAACTTTTCCCGCACAACCCCATCCCCACCCCCGCCCTCCCCTTGAAGGGGAGGGAGCAACCTCCGCACTGAATGCTGACCGAGCTGTGAACAAGAGACAGGGCCTGCGCCGGGGCGACGGGCACACGCACGGTTGGATTGCGAATGCACCCGGCGCCGCATCAGCAACGCTTTGAAAGCTCTTGACAGACTTTGTGGCGCGTTATTTCTTCGCGTTCTCTTGCAACTTCTCGCCCGCCTTTTCCAGCGCTTCGCCAGTTTTTTGCATGGCGTCTTTGGCGGTGCCTTCAGCGTCTTTTTGCGCGCGTTCAAGTTTTTCGGCGGCCTCTTTGGCGGCCGTGTCCACCTGCTTGCCTACGCGTTCACCCACACCGGGTTCGGGTTTATTGCAGGCAGCCACCATCAGTACGGTCAGGGCAGCAATAACAAAATAAGGTTTAAACATGGAAATCTCCTTTGTGAGTGAATCAAAACGGCAGAGCCGCGTCGGGTTTAACCGCCAGTAGCGCGCGCCGGAAATCATTCTGGATGCGCACCAAAGCGGCAGCGTTATCCGCTTCAAATCGCAGCACCACCACGGGGGTGGTGTTGGAGGGGCGCGCCAGGCCGAAACCGTCTTCGTACTCCACACGCACGCCATCAATGGTGATGAGTTCGCGGGCGTCTTCGAATCGGGCTTCGTTTTTCAGGCGCTCGACCAGGGTGAAATTCTCCCCCTCAGCCGTGGCCAGCTGCAGCTCGGGTGTACTGGACGAGTTGGGCAGCGCATTGAGTACGGCCGAAGCGTTGGTCGTGTAACTGAGCAGCTCCAGCAGTCGCGCGCCGGCGTACATGCCGTCATCAAAGCCGTACCAGCGGTGCTTGAAGAAGATGTGGCCACTCATCTCACCGGCCAGCGGCGCACCGGTTTCTTTGAGCTTGGCTTTGACCAGTGAATGCCCGGTGCGCCACATGGTGGGCTGCCCCCCGTGCGCGCGCACATGGCGCGCCACGTGACGCGAGCACTTCACGTCGTAAATGATTTCGCCGCCCGGCACCTCGGCCAGCACGCCTTGGGCCAGCAGCATGAGTTGCCGGTCGGGCCAGATGATTTGCCCATCTTTGGTGACCACGCCCAGGCGGTCACCATCACCATCAAAGGCCAGGCCCAGCTCGGCGTCGGATTCCCGCAGGCAACGGATCAGGTCTTGCAGGTTTTCAGGGTGCGCGGGATCGGGGTGATGGTTGGGAAACGTGCCATCGACTTCGCAGAACAGTTCAATGACCTCACAGCCCAACGCGCGAAACAGGCGCGGCGCCATGGCACCGGCCACGCCGTTACCGCAATCAATGGCCAGTTTCATGGGGCGCGCGAGTTTGATGTCACCCACGATGCGTGCAAGGTAGGCCTCGTCAATCGCATGCTGCGTCAAGGTGCCCTGGGTGTGCGCGCGGCGCAACTCGCCCTTCTCGATGCGGCGGCGCAGACGCTGCAGCCCTTCGCCATGCAGGGCATCACCGGCCAGCACCAGCTTCAGGCCGTTGTATTCAGGTGGGTTGTGGCTGCCGGTAATTTCCACGCCCGATTGCGTGCCCAGTTCATGGGTGGCGTAGTACAGCAGGGGTGTGGCCACGCAGCCGATATCGATGACATCGGTGCCCGTACTGCGCAGACCGTCTATGAGCGCATCGCGCAGCGCGGGGCCCGACAAACGCCCGTCACGCCCCACCACCATGGCGCGCATTCCGCAATCGGCCGCCTCGGTACCCAGTGCCGCACCAATGGCGCGCACGGCTTCGGGCGTGAGGGAGCGCTGCACCACACCGCGGATGTCATAGGCCTTGAACAGGGCGGGATCGATCACCATGGGGAATACGTACGCCAAAGACGCGCTCCAAAAACGGGACTGCGGTTGGAAAGAAGGGCGGCAGTCTAATTGCGTGAATCTTTCAGTGCAGGGCACGGCCACTACAATCACGCCCCTCAACGACAGCCCCCAGCACAGCGGCTGCCTGCAACTCGAACCCACCTCACCCTCAAGTTCCTCAAGCAAGAGAATCATGTTGATCGCAGTCATTCTTTCCGGCGGTGCAGGCACGCGCCTGTGGCCGGTGTCCCGTGAGGCCTCGCCCAAGCCCTTTATGCGCATCGGCAACGGGCCCACGCTGTTGCAACGGGCCGCGACCCGCGCGCGCCGTGCAGGTGCGGATGAGTTGTACGTGGTGACCAATGCCGAATATCGCTTCCGCACACTCGATGACCTGGCGCAGATCCCCGCCACGCAAAAGCCCGAGCGCACCACGCTGCTGCTCGAACCCATGGGGCGCAACACGGCGCCCGCCATTGCTGTGGCGGCTCTGCAGGCGCAACGCGCGCATGGCGACGACGCGGTGCTGCTGGTGCTGGCCGCGGACCATTTGATTCAGGACGAAGCCCGTTTTGCCGAGCGCGTGGCGCTGGCGCAAAGCATTGCGTGCGACGGCACGATGGCGCTCTTTGGCATCCGCCCCACCCTGCCGGAAACCGGCTTCGGTTACATCGAAGCGCAAGACGCCGAGGGCCACGGGGATGCGCTGCGGGTCAACCGCTTTGTGGAAAAACCCAATGCCACACGCGCCGCCGAGTTTCTGGCCGCGGGCAACTATTACTGGAACAGCGGCATGTTCGCGTTCAGTGTGCGCACCATCCTCGACGAGCTGCGCACGCATGCGCCCGAGGTATTGGCGGCGGCGCAAGCCGCGCTGCCTCAGAGCAGCAGCCCCACCTTGGAACTTGATGCCAGCGCGTTTTCCCAGGCGCCCAGCATTTCCATCGACTATGCGGTGATGGAAAAAAGCCAGCGCATTGCGCTGGTGCCCAGCGACTTTGGCTGGAGCGATATGGGTTCGTGGAAGGCCGTGGCTGATGAATTTGAGCGCGACGCCACAGGCAACTCGGTCTCGGGCGAAGTCATCCTGACCGGTTGCACCCACACCCACGTGCAAAGCGAAGACCGCCTGGTGGCAGCAGTGGGCCTGACCAACGTGGTGATTGTTGACACGCCCGACGCTCTGTTGGTGTGCAACCGCGAGGCCACGCAGCAGGTCAAGGACGTGGTGGCCGAGCTGCAAAAGCGCGGGCACGACGCGCACAAACTGCATCGCACCGTGATGCGGCCTTGGGGCACTTACACCACGCTGCACGAAGGCCCGCGCTTCAAGATCAAGCGCATTGAAGTCAAACCTGGCGGGCGCCTTTCAAGCCAGATGCACCACCATCGCAGCGAGCACTGGGTGGTGGTGAGCGGCACCGCACGCATGACCATTGCGGAGGAAACGTTTCTGACCTCGCCCAATGAATCGCGCTACGTGCCCGTGGGCGCCACTCACCGACTGGAAAATCCCGGCAAGGTGGCGCTCGTCATGATTGAAGTGCAGTGCGGTGACTACGTGGGCGAGGACGACATCGTGCGCTTTGATGACATGTACGGCCGGGCTACGCCGCCCACCGAAGCGGTGTAGGCAGGGAACACTTATGTGCTGCAGAACGTCGTCACCCCGGCGCAGGCCGGGGCCCAATTTGAACTGCTTGCAATTAGGCCCCGGCCTGCGCCGGGGCGACGCTCATTCGGTGCGCTTGTTTTCAATACGTAGGCCGTGCGCTGATCTGAATGTGCCCAACGACGTCGCGTCTAAAGCCTAAAACTCAAAAAACCAATGAACACCCCCCGACATCAGCTTCCCCAGTGGTTCGCACTTGCGCAACATCAGCGCACGCTCGAACACATTTCCATCGGCAGCCTGTTTACCGCCGATCCCCTGCGCGTGTCCGGCCTGACCTTCGACGCGGCGGGCCTGCGCGTGGACTTGTCGCGCCATCGGGTCACGCAGGAGACGTTGCGTTTACTTCTGGACCTGGCGCGCACCGTCGATGTAGAGGGCTGGCGTGATCGGCTCTTTGCTGGAGAAGCCGTCAACACCACCGAGCAGCGCGCCGCCACGCACACCGCACTACGCGCCGACCCCCATCGGGACAACGACTTCCTGAGCTTTGCGCAAGCCCTGCGTGACGGGCAGATCAAAGGCAGCACCGGCGAAGCCATCGACACCGTGGTGTGTCTGGGCATTGGCGGCTCTGATCTGGGGCCACGTCTGGTGACGCAGGCGCTGGGCCAGGCCAGTGGTCCACGTCTGCACTTTGTCACCAACATCGACCCCGTGGAGATCGATGAGGCGCTGCAGGGGGCGCTGCCCGAGCGCACGCTCATCGTGGCCATCTCCAAGAGCTTTTCCACACTTGAAACTCTGGAGAACCTGCGTGCCGCGCTCGAATGGTTGCGCAGCGGCGTGGACTCGCTCTCCGAGCACGTGATGGCCGTCACCAGTCAGCCCAGCCGCGCCCAGGCGTTTGCGCGTGAGCAAGGTTTCATCCTGGATTACCCCAACATCCTTACCTTTGACGAAACCATCGGCGGCCGCTACTCAGTGTGGTCGGCCTGCGGTCTGCCCATTGCCATTGCCCATGGCGTCCCGGCCTTCCGTGAACTGCTGGCCGGCGCTGCCGCCATGGACGCGCACTTTTGCACCACACCGCTCGAGCGCAACGTGCCCGTGCTGCTGGCCGCATTGGCCATCTGGTACACGAATTTCTGGGGTGTGCGCACACGCGCCGTCATGCCCTACGCGCGCCGGTTACGTTCCCTGGCCGCGTATCTGCAACAGCTGGAGATGGAAAGCACGGGCAAGCGCGTGGACCGCAACGACATTGCGCTCGAATACGACACCGTGCCGGTGGTGTGGGGCGATGTGGGCAGCACGGCGCAACACAGCGTGTTTCAGTTTTTGCATCAGGGCACGCACTGGGTCCCGGTGGACTTCGTGGCCAATGCGCGCTTTGCCCAAAGCGATGAGCGCCGTGAAAAGCTGCTCTATATGAATGCCGTGGCGCAAGCCGATGCGCTGGCTTTTGGGGATGCGGTGCTGGGTGATGCAGTGCTGGGTGATGCAGCGTTAGGGAAGAACGTGCGCCCCACCCCGCCGCACGCGGCGGTACCCGGCAACCGGCCCAGCACCTTCATCCAGTTGCCCGACATCGACGCCACCTCGCTGGGCGCGCTGCTTGCTTTGTACGAACACCGCACCTTTGTCACCTCGGTGCTGTGGAACATCAATGCCTTCGACCAATGGGGCGTGGAGATTGGCAAGAAATTGCTCGCCCTGCGTCTGCAACAGAAAGAAAACTCATGACCGCAAACCGCACCCGTGTGCGCAAAGCCGTATTCCCCGTCGCGGGTCTGGGCACGCGCTTTTTGCCCGCCACCAAGGCCATGCCTAAAGAAATGCTGCCCGTGGTGGACAAGCCCCTCATTCAATACGCCGTGGAAGAAGCCGCCGCCGCGGGCATCGAGCAAATGATCTTCGTCACCGGCCGCAACAAGCGCGCTATTGAAGATCACTTTGACCGCGCCCCCGAACTCGAAGCGCAACTGCACACCGCCGCCAAACACGAGCTCTATGAGCTGCTCATGAGCGCCACGCCCAAGGGCGTGAACTTTGTCTACGTGCGCCAGCCCGAACCCCTGGGCCTGGGCCACGCCGTGCTGTGCGCACGCGACGTGGTGGGCGATGAACCCTTCGCCGTCATCCTGGCCGATGACCTGATTGACGCCACACCGGGCGTGACCGCGCAACTGGTGGACACCTATCACACGCACGGCGCCTCAGTCCTGGCCGTAGAAAACGTGCCGCCGCAAGACACCGGCAAATACGGCATCGTGGCCACCACGGTGCTCAACGCGCACGAAGAGCGTGTCACCGGCATGGTGGAAAAACCCAGCCCCGCCGAGGCCCCCTCCACCCTGGCCGTGGTCGGCCGCTACGTGCTGCGCCCCGAGGTCTTCACCGAGCTTGAAACCACCCCCCGCGGCCGCGGCGGTGAAATTCAACTCACCGACGCCATCGCCCGCCGCGTGGCCGCCGGCGAAGTGATTGCACGGCGCTTTAGCGGCACGCGTTACGACTGTGGCTCCAAGACCGGATGGTTACAAGCCAATGTGGCGCTGGGGCGGAAGGCGGGGTTGATCCGCTAATGGGCTGAACGCTAAGCCGCATCGATGAGTGGGTAAGCCTCTTTTTCTCGATACATCAAACTCAAGCTAACGCGATCTAGCGGGTTCAAAGAAAATTTTCCTACCGGCCATTTGCCTGCCAGCGCATACATGCGTGTGGCTGCAAGCACGTCGCAGGCGCGATGTCGGTAGCTAAATAAATCCTGTCTTTGCATGTAGGCGCGTCGATTGGTCGAGGGATGATCAAAGTCCACGAGCATCAAAAAACCGCCTGCGCGCAGCACCCGGTGCGCCTGAGCCAGCGCCATCAGGTAATGGTGATCTGGCACGAGGTAGAGAAAAAAACCCAGTAAAACAAAATCAAAGCGCCCGTCTTCAAACGGCAATTGCTCCGCGGTCCCCACCTGCAAATTCAATGAGGGGAAACGAACCTGTCCATCACGTATGGCCTTGTCAGACGGATCGATGCCCTCGCCCTCACAACGCAAGCGAGCGCAGATCTGGTTCAGCGCCAGGCCATTGGCGCAACCGACTTCAAGCGCGCGTCGGGGACGCTGTTCGGACGCTTGCCCAGTCCAATCCAAGGCAAGCTCAATCACGTTCAATGCCAGTTCAAGTGCATCCAGCGTGGCATGAGGTTCGGCGCCTGAGTACTTCGCGCAATTGCGCTCAAAGTATAGATCCGCTTCGCCCTCACGAAAGGCTCGCGACTGATCCGAAATGGCTGTGTCTGAAGGTCTTAAATTCATATCGCTCACCAGAAAAATGTTCCGCCGCGTCAAAGGCAAAACCCTTTGAGGCACGCGGGTGTGATCACAAAAATCCACACCCAATCATGCGGCCCCCACACGTTGTTCTTCGTACACTGCGTCCACATGAAAGCGAGACATCAAAACAGGCGCGGCTGCAATCTGGCGACGCCAATAGTCTGTGTCTGCCACTTTGATGCGTTCGAAGCTTTGCCCGAATAGTGCCGTGGTGTACTCAAGTTGCAGGATGAGCCGGCGCCCTCTGAGTAAGGCTTTGCCTTTATGAAATCCCGAGGTATCCACCGCAATGAGCGTGCCACGAGGCGCAGTGATTTCAACCTCACGCTTGGACCCATAGTGCGCAAGAACTTCGGCGTCGCTATGGCGCCCATCGCGCCATAGCTCGCTTGCTCGTTCGCGATGACTTCCACGGATATAACAATGCGGTCCCGTTTCTGTTGTCACGTCAGTCAAATAGAAAAAGAATTTCAAAAACTGGGGGCGATCCATATCGAAGTGATAGAGCTGGGCCACCTCAGAATTGGCTTCGCGTGTATGCGCCGTGCTCCACCACATGGCCAATAAGTCGTTGATGGGTTCATAGCCGAGGTAGCTGCAAGCAAATTCGCGCAAAGAGCAATCCACCAACAAACGCTGAATGATGGGATTCGTCACCAATCGGGATTGCGGCAAATCGTATTTGATCGACAACGGATGGGCTGGATCGAAACAAGCCTGTGTCGGACCCGTCTGCGGTGTCGGCATCAAGCGCGCCGACACCGAACTGGCGAACTGAACCAAGCTCGACACCTCCGCTTCAGACAGCCGATGCCCCAAAAGCACAAAACCATCACGTTCAAGTTGCGCCAACGCCTCAGTGCGTTCTTTCTGACTTTGGCTCGCCAGCACGCCCGTCTCAGGTGCGGTGGCCTCACTCTGGCTTGGCCTTGCCACGGCCGGCACCGCCCGGCCCAAGCGCCGCGACAACCAGGCATTTGAGCGGCCACGCGTAATGCAGTAAAGCCGCCGCATGGCCCAATATGAAAACCAGGGCGTACGGCCCGTCGCCCTATAGACAACAAGCCCAAACCACAAGGCGGGCCAAAGCACTACCCACGAAAACAGCTTGCCGTAAGTCAGTTCACGTATCCAGGTTCCCATTCAATGGCCTTTATTCAATTACCTTTAAAGTGTGGCCTTGTCGTCATGCCGTAATGCCTCACTGGCATACAACCTGTCCTATGCCCAACCCCAGCCACGTTCGTCGCGTCAAAGGTTTGCTGCGCCACACGCTCGACCAACTTTTGTTGGTTGATCTATTCCGGTTCGCGTTCGTTGCCTTGCGCTATCTATGGTACGTACAAATTCAACGGCGCCTGACCACCTTTGACCCGGCCACCGGCACTCACACCCCGATTGCGCAAAACACCATCGCACATAACTTGAAGGGCTTGCGAGATCTTGCCGTCAATCGTTCACATTTGTTGGTGCGGCCCCTTTCGGTCATTGAAACTTTACCGGTCGATGCGCGTATTTTGTCGATCGGCCCGCGTAGCGAAGGTGAGCTTTTTAATCTGGCTGCGCACGGCTTTGTTTTGAAAAATGTATTGGGCCTAGATCTCATTTCTTATTCGCCGCGAGTGCTTTTGGGTGACATGCATGCGATGGCGTTTGCCAATGATCATTTCGATGCGGTGATTTTGGGTTGGGTACTGGCCTACAGCGAAGACCCTCAGCGTGCGGCTCGTGAAGTGGTGCGGGTGACCCAGCCCGGTGGCGTGATTGCAGTGGGCGTGGAGTACAGCCCTCAATCTCAGGAAGAGATCATTCGCGACCTAGGGTATCTGCCTGGAGCAAAGCGGCGGATTGAGTCTTGCGATGAGATTCGCAGCTATTTTGGTGAAGCGGTCGATCATGTGTATTACCAACACGCCGTGGCCGAACCAGAACGTGACCGCGTGGGTTCCTTCTGCGTGATTTTCTCGGTCAAGAAATAGGTTTCGGTGGCGCGCAGGTGGTAGTGCGTAACGCATAGGCGCTCACTGCGCTGACGCCATGAGATACAAGCGCCGAGGCTAACGCCAACCAAGTCAATGAGATCGCGCTAGGCGCTGAAGTGCTCAGGTGTAACCAAACGACATAGCCGCCGCCAGCCAAGCTCACCGCCATCAGTTGCCCGATCAAGATGGCGCCCTCTTTGCCCGTGACCACAAGCAGGCTGGACCAAAAATCAGAGACACGAAATACCGCCGCAAGCAGCAAGGGTGCGAAAAGCGGCGTGGCCGCCATGAACTGAGGCATCCAGCGCTTCACAATTTCGTCCAGGATCCACGCTGCCGGTACAACACTGATCAGCCCTGCCGCAAGCAAGACCAACGAAATGATCCACGTCAACCCAAAGGCACCGGCCTCGCGCCCTGTCGCCCTGCGATGCGCCAACAGGGGCATCAAGCCCGAATTGAGCAGACCCTGCACCGATTGCGCTGCAATCACGGTCAGCCACGCAAATGTATAGGCGCCAAAGCTGGCGCGCGGCAACACCTCGGCCGCAACCCAACGGTCCAGATTGAGCGATACAAACATCACCGCACCGCCGGCCAGTAGCACCAAAGCCGCGCGCCACGGCAAGCGCGCGCCACGCCATATCCGCATTGATACCCACCATCGCCAATGTGAATCGGCACGGCCTATCGCCGCATGCGCAACCCATCCGAAAAAGCACAGTGTGCCCAGCGTCTCGGCCACGGCAACTCCACGCGCACCCCATCCCCACCACCCCGCAAGCGCGCCCATCAGCGCAATGGCCAGACTGCGTGCCGCCATATCGCGCGCGTAACCCATCATGTTCAGGCGGCTACGGCTGTCAAAGGCGGCCACGAGAAACATTTGCTGAGCCCATCCATGCAGCACACCCAAGACCAGCTCTTCGACCGAGAGGTCAAAGACCTTCGGCTCTTGCACGACCACACTAAGCAGGACAATCGCCGCCACTGCGCTGGTCACGGCCAGGGTCTGCGCCAACAGGCGCAACCCACGGCGGGCTTGGCCTCGCGCCATGAATACAGGCAGATCACGGCTTGCAGCCGATTGCAACCCCAAGCTGCCAACCATGCCAAACAAAGCAGAGACCAACAGCATCTTGCCCAGCGCACCGAATTGCTCAACCCCGATGAACTGCGCGTAAACAATCAACTTGCCAAAAGACACAGCCGCAGCCAGGCCCAGTACGGGGGTATATGAAAAGAGCCTTGCGCCGCGAACAAGCGTCTTGCGCATGCTCAGCGGTCACCCAACGCAAACCGCTCCCGCAGGGCATCCATCCAGCGCAACCCCGCGCGGCGCTGCACCGTCAAGTATGTTGGTGCCGGCCGTGAGGTTGCGTCCGCTTCGGCCCAATTCATCAGCCCGTCCCAGTCACGCGCTTGTATTTGCGCCACGACCTCGTCCTCGGCCTGCTCATCCTCAGCCCTGAGCGCGTCGTCAGGCTCGATTTGACCGGTCACCAACATACGTTCGATGCGCAACGGATCTGCCCCATGAGCGTAGCGATACCGGGTCGTCGATAGCGCATGGACGAAATCAACGTACTGACTGAACCGATAAATGTGTGTGTAGCCGTAGCGCAAGGCGCGACGCACGCGTTGGGCTTGCGGCACGAGCGAGCTGCGCAGATCCACCAACTGCTCGGGCGACATCACGGTATTGACCATACCCGCGGCGCGGTACGTCGAGGGTGTAATCGATACAACCGGTTTACCCATACAACAGGCCTCGAACGCCGCGCTGCCCCCATTGACCAAGATCACATCGGCCTCTCGAATCAAATCGAGTGTTGAGGCCGCCTCGCGACTACCGATCAGCGACACACCACGCCGCCGGGCCCACTCGGTGTAATACGTTTCCGAACGCGCTCCGGTATGACGCCCGATGTACTCGCCCCAGTTGGGATGACAACGCAAAACACAATCTCCGGGCGAAGCGCCCAGCGCATCGAGCACCGCATCGAAACCTTCGCTCAACTCAGACCAACCATGAGTCCAATGCGGATGACCTTCGACCTCGTTGCGACTGCCTGGCAACAGCAGCACACGCGGCCCCTGTTTCTGACCCGAAACCCTCGGCCAAGACGCGCTGACGGCATCACGGTTGTAAGCCCGCCACTCTTTGTCATTGCGACCTAGAAAGCGCGCCGCCAACTGCCGAGCCACACGACGGGCCTGCGCCGCGCTCAGCGGCACATCACGGTACTGCGCGTTTAACCGATCGAGTTGTGACAAATCGAGCGCATTGCCATTAATAGAAAATTGCAAGCCATCACCAAACCATGTGCGCTCAACCGTCAGGTAGCTAATGCCCTGCGCAGCGGCGGCTTCACAGACTCCGCGTGTGGCGTCCATGCGGCCGTTGAAACACACCACAGCGTCTAGTGCTTCGCGCTCGATCCAGCGGTGCGCTGCCGCGTACGCACGCGCCACACCCGCGGCGAGCTGCTCACGTAAAGCAAAAAAATCTGCGGTTTGCCGATCCGCTGCTGACTCGATGCGCAAGGCCGTGCATGCGCTGCTGTCCGCCCACGCTTGCGCCTGCGCCGGCAGCACTGAACCCATTGGCAATCGGGACACGCCACCGGTATATGAGCGCAGCCCACCCGCGATGCACTTAGGGCACTCGACCCACGCACTACGGCCCTTGAGCGCCCGGGTGTAACACTGGGACAACTGGGCATCACAGGTCAGAAAGCGCGCCTCATGACCCGCCTGTTGCGCCAGCAAAGACAGGTAATACACATGCTCGACATGTGGCCGAAAAGAATAGATTGAAACAAACCCGATGCGCATGCGTGGTGACTCGACAAAAACCTAAGCGGCCAGCAAGCGCCGAAAGTAGGCAATCGTCTCGCGCAAACCATCCTCCAACGCCACGCGGGGCTGCCAGTCCAGTTGGGCTTTGGCTAGCGTGATGTCCGGTTGGCGTTGCTTGGGGTCATCCTCAGGCAAGGGCTTGAATATCAACTTGGAGCGCCCGCCCACTTGCTTGAGCACCTGCTCGGCCAGGGCAAGCATGGTGAACTCAACGGGGTTGCCGATATTGACTGGACCGATGAACTCGGCCGGCGAGACCATCATGCGCATCAAGCCGTCGATCAAGTCATCGACGTAACAGAAGGAACGCGTCTGCTGTCCGGTGCCATAAATCGTGATGTCCTGCCCCTTGAGTGCCTGCACAATGAAATTGCTGACCACACGACCATCGTTCGGATGCATGCGCGGCCCATACGTGTTGAAGATGCGCACAACTTTGATCTGCAACTGATGCTGGCGCCAATAGTCGAAAAACAGCGTTTCAGCGCAACGCTTGCCCTCGTCATAGCAACTGCGGATTCCAATGGGATTGACACGGCCCCAATAGTCTTCCGTTTGCGGATGCACCTCAGGATCGCCATACACCTCGGAGGTCGAAGCCTGCAAGATGCGCGCGCGCAGTCGCTTGGCCAGGCCGAGCATGTTGATGGCGCCGTGCACACTGGTTTTGGTGGTTTGCACCGGGTCATATTGATAATGCACAGGGCTGGCGGGGCACGCCAGGTTGTAAATCTGGTCGGTTTCGATAAACAGCGGAACGGTCACGTCGTGGCGCATCAGTTCAAAGTGCCGATGCCCCAACAGGTGTTCCACGTTGTGCCGTGCCCCCGTAAAAAAATTGTCAACACTAACCACCTCCCGGCCCTGCGCGAGCAGTTTCTCGCACAGGTGTGAGCCTAAAAACCCCGCACCTCCCGTCACCAATACCGAATTGCCTTCACGCATCTCACCTCCTGAACCGTTAACCGTTGAGCCCGCTGGACGTCGGGCCTCAGTGACTGGACCTCATGGGGTTCACCTCATGAAGCTCACCTCTAACCCACTAGATCCCAGGCCAGCGCCGTTCCCACCGCAATGTCTCGCGTTGCGTGTCGCCCGAGCACTTGGTTCACGTGCTTGGGCGGCAAGCCCAGGCCCGGCCGTATCGCGCGCACGTTCTCAGACGTGAACACCTCCCCACGGCGCACGGCCTGCACCACATACAAAGAGCGGCGAAAGCGCAGAGAATTCATTTCGTTGGCGCTCGGTCCATAGTGCACTTGCCCCAGCGCCAAGCGAGCCAGCTCCGAGTCCTGAACCAGTTGCGTGAGCTCATGGGGCTCCAGTGAAAAAGCGCTATCGACACCACCGTCTGCGCGCGACAGGGTGACGTGCTTTTCGATCACCGTGGCGCCCAGCGCTATAGAAGCCAGTGCCGCGCCCACACCCAACGTGTGATCGGACAACCCCACCTCGCAATCGAAGGCCGCCCGCAAATGTGCAATCGTGCACAGATGACTGTCCGCAGCCGAAGCCGGATAGGCACTGGTGCACTTGAGCAACACCAAATCCCGACAGCCTGCTTCACGTGCGGTCGCCACCGCTTCAGCAATTTCTTGTAGCGAGGCCAACCCCGTCGAGATAATGAGGGGCTTACCCGTTGCAGCAACGCGCCGAATCAGCGGCAAATCGATGTTCTCGAATGAAGCAATTTTGTACAACGGCACTTGAAGCGATTCAAGAAAATCAACGGCACTCGCATCAAACGGCGTGGAAAAGGCAACCAACCCATGCGCCTTGGCGCGTTCAAAGATGGGCGCGTGCCATTGCCACGGCGTATGCGCCTGCTGATACAGCTCGTAGAGCGCACGCCCTGCCCACAAACTCTTAGGGTCATCAATCAAAAACTCACGCTCGGCCAGATTGATTGTCATGGTGTCGGCCGTGTAGGTCTGCAACTTGAGCGCCTGCGCTCCAGATTGCGCAATGGCATCCACGATCGCCAGAGCGCGATCCAAGGAACCATTGTGGTTGCCCGACATCTCGGCAATCACAAACGGGCGCGCACCCAACCCGATGGAGTGTTGTCCTATCTGCATCTTGAGGGCTTTCTCAGAAGTGTTCCTGTTTATTCAACGCGGCGACCCAATGCAAAGGCTTCGGCCGCCGCACAACCGACTGTCGCGCCACGCCAGCGTGCCATATGTTCTAACGCCTCAATGGACCGCGCATGAGGAAAGGCGCGCATCTCCGACGCGTACACGCGCAACGCGTCGAGTTTGCGCTCCAAAGTGCGGCTGATATCTACAAACACGTTGGGCGTAAAGGTCAGGGCGGAATGCGACCCTCGCCATTCGGTGCTCGAAGCGACTTCAAAGTAAAGCACCTCGCGCACGCACGAGTCCGGCAAGGGGCGGCACGCCGCCGCAATGGCGTGGTGAATCACTTGGTGATCTACGTTCACGTCGCCCACGTGGTGCGTCAGCACGCGCTGCGGCTGGCTACGCAGAAGGTGCCGCTCAATACATTTGACGACATCCAGCAAATCCATGCTGTCGAGCCGGTTATCCGGAAAAGATTCCAGGCTCACCGATCTGGCACCAAGAATCTGGCCTGCACGCTGGGCGCACTGGCCCAGTTCGTCGAGCGCCTGGCTGATCACCGCAGCATCACGCACCGGCGCACGACTGGTCAGCCCCTCGGCCAAGATCAGGATGTCGACAGCCCACCCATCATCGGCCATACGCGCAATCGTTCCACCACAACCGAGCACCTCGTCATCAGGGTGCGCAGCAACCACCAAGGCTGTTTTCACGACTCGCCCTTCCCAGGTAACAGTGAAATCTTTACATCCGCCGCCACATGATCCGAGTAGCGGGCTGCACGCGTGAACTCAAAGCGCAGATTCCCGACCTCGATAAAAGCATGCGGATAACCTTCGGCATCGAGCATTCTGATGAGATCGTGCACTTGACCGAGTGAGGCTGCGCTGCGCATATCACTTTGCTCGGGCTTGCGCCGCTCAAAACGAACCACGTCGCCGTCTTGCGGCTGAGGCTTCAAGTCCTCGCTCACAATTTGGACCAGCATGTCTTCCATCAAAGCAGCCGCGCGCACAAAGACTTCCTCAGCACTGCCCAGGGTCGATAGCGGGCGCTTTAAGTAGACCGGCCCAGCATCCATTTCATCGACACACCGCAATGCCGTCAGCACGGTTTGCTCGACGCCACGGACGATCAGATTTTGCAGAGGGCTGCCCCCTCGACCAAAAGGTACGTCTGTCATGTGAAAAACGATGCACTCGTAGGATGAGTGAATTTCAGTAGGAATTTTCCAAGACCAATGCGGAAATACGACGTAGGTTGGTTGATGCCGTGCCAGCACCGCCACATCGAGTTCATCGCGCGCGCGCAGTCGCACAACGTCCAACCCATGCACGGTGAGCAAGCGCGTTTCAAGCGCGTCGTAACGTTGATGGGGTGTGGCCAATACGATTCGACGCGACATACCTACCCCTGGCGATCCATGCGTTGATGTTTCTGAACGCCAGGCTCCCAACTCCACTGACCCGGGCGGGTTTGCACAAAACCCGCAGCCTCGAAAGCGCGCTCCGAGGCCAGATTGCCACAGAGCACTTCAGCGTCCAGCCGCTGAGGCGCTGAACCGTGCTGACGAACCCAGCGCTGCGTTGCGCGCAGTGCGGCGGTGCCCAGCCCCAATCCGATGAGCGCCGGATCCAGATAAAGCGATAACAACGACGCCGGGCCTGCCGCGCTTTGCTGCGCATTTTGATGATCCAAACGCACAAACCCCACCACGACCGACCCGCAACGCAAGGCGAACAATTCGCGCTGCGCACTGGCCAACACTGCCGACCACCATTGATCATGGGTGTGACGCGCCACGGGCGAGGGGTCCCGGAAGAACTGACGCGTTCGCGCATCGTTGCGCCACGGATAAGCCACCGCAGCGTCTTGGGGCTGAGCACGGACCAATTCAATGCATTCCGCCATGAGCGCCAAAGCCACGCGCTGCGCGCCCCGACCATCCACCAAAGCAAGTGCGCGCTCGTGCAACAGATGCCGCTCGTGCGGATGATCTATCAAACGCCGCGCGGCCTGGCCAATGTCCTGAACCGTGTTCTGAGCAACGCTCGCCACCACGCCCGCGGCAGACAGTGCGCCAATCGACTGCTCTTGATTTTGCGCACACACCAACGCAAGGGTCGGCGCACCCATACAGCAGCGCTCCCAAAGCGCACCGCCACCGGCACCGATGTGCAAATCGTGACGAGAAAAAAAATCAGCCAAATCCGGCAAGTCCAGCAGCAACTCGGTGTGCCCTGCACGCTCGCATGCGGCCTGAAGTGCGGCAACGCAAGGATGCGCCCGCGTGGCAACAATTTGTATCAGCCCGTCAAATTGAGCCTCCTGACGGCAAGCCCGCAGCACCAGTTCGGATAGCCGCCCCGGATCCGTCCCGCCCATGAATATGCCCATACTGCGGACCTGCGGCTGAAAGTTGTATCCAGCGGCGTGCTCATACGCCGGCGCCAGCAAAGCAAAGCGCGGCCCGCACAATTGACGCTGCACCCCAGCGCCCACGCTGGCGTATTTAACGCGGTGATCGGCCGCCAAGTTGTGGTCGACCAATAAGTGAGCTTGCAACGGACGATCCGCCAGATCATCGATGACGCACACTTTCGCACCGGTGGCGGCGGCAACAGTCCGATGCCAACGCGCATCAAAGGAATAACTGTCCACGACACACCACTGCGGCTGGAAAAAGGCCACGGCATCTGTCGTCTGGCTCGCATCCAGTTCAAAAGGAACCTGGGCCCAGTGCGCATGGGCAGGCCCATCCCACACCATCGCGCCGGAGTGCACGTCGGGCGCAGGCAAGCCACTCACGTCAAACCCCTGCGCGCGGATGCGCGCGGCCGCATCCAGCCCCAGGTCTCGGGTCACAAACAACACCTCGGCACCCGCCGTCCGCAGGGCTGCGGCCAAGGCTAGGCAACGCGTCAGATGCCCCAGTCCCATCTGGACAGACGCATCCACGCGCACTGCAATCTTCACGGGGCCCAGCCTCAATTCCGACTCCAACACCAGCCTATCCTTCAACGCACTTTGAACAGTGGCTCCAGTGGCGCGCAACGCAAAAGCGTATGCAAGCGTTGGCCATGCACCGCGTCTTTGAGCAACGGCAGCACCTCCCCATAGGCCGCAAGCAAGCGCTCCACCTCGAATTCACCATGGGCATAACTCATGTTGTGAGTGCCAATGGTCAGAATGCCGCGCGCGAACATTTCCTGCAAAAACAGCGTCTTGATCTGCCAGCTTGTGTAGGGCCCTGCGTCCTTGATGATGAAAAATGACCAGGTTGCATCACCGGCCACCGACACAAAGTCACCCACACCCTGCGCATCGATGTGCGCTTGTAGGCCCTGCATCAGGCGCGCGCCACGCTGTTTGAGCGTGGCGACCACGGGCTGCGTGCGCAACTTGTTCAGTGTGGCCTGGGCCGCCGCCAGTGAAAGCAGTTCCCCGCCAAAGGTGAATGAGAAAAAAACTTCTTCCATGGCCTGCATCACCTCGGCCCGCCCCGCCACTGCCGACAGGGGATAGCCATTGGCCAGGCCCTTACCAAACGTGGCCAGATCGGGCACGACACCAAAGCGCTGTTGCGCACCCCCAATTTCGTAACGAAAGCCAGTAATGGTCTCGTCAAACACCAGCAACGCCCCATGCTTGTGTGTCAGGTCTTTTACAGACTGCAAAAAACCGGGGGCCGGCGCAGTCACGTTCATGGGCTCAAGAATGACTGCCGCAAACTCACCGGGGTGCGCATCGAACAAGGCCTGCAATGAACTCGAATCGTTATATGCAAACGTATGCGTCAAACTTTGAACCGCTCGTGGCACGCCCCAATTACGCGCCGTCGAACCGATATACCAATCCTGCCAACCGTGGTAGCCACACACCGCCACCCGATCGCGTCCAGTGACGGCTCGCGCCACCCGAATCGCGCCAGCCGTCGCGTCGGACCCATTTTTGCCAAAACGCACTTTCTCAGCGCACGGCACGATGTCGACGATGGCCTCAGCCACTTGCATTTCGAGCCGATGGGGCAGCGAATAGATCACGCCCACGTCCAGTTGCTGACGCACCGCCTGCGTGACTTCAGGGTCTTGGTAACCCAGGGTCACCGCCGCCAGACTCATGACAAAGTCGATGTACTCGTTGCCGTCGGCATCCCACACATGGGCGCCGGTACCGCGTTCGATGAAGTAAGGCGACACCCCATGAGGGTATTGCGTCTTGCTCTTACTGAAAGTTTGCGATCCGAGCGGAATGGTCTTTAGCGCCCGTTCGAGCCACTGTTCGGAAATGGTGTAGCGATGATCCATGGTGAACTATTACCTTCTCATTTGTGCATCCAATTCACACGCCGCACTTCACACGCTGAACTCGTGCCTGCGCTCATGCACCAAACTCTTTGGCCATGGCGCGGGCGAGCCCTTCGTTACGTTCGTGCTGGGTGTTATGAGTCTGCCAGTGTGGATTCTTTTTTAAGAAGTCGAGGATGGCTTGCGTACCAAAGTCAGGCTGCGTGGGATACAGCGCTGCGTAAATCGCCTCCACCAGCTCGAGGTCGGCCGGCTCGTCGACCGTCCACCGCAGCGCTGACCTGTCGAGCTCGGCCGCAAAGTTCTCCAGTTTGAATCGCTCCGGATGGCGCAAAAGAAACTGCGTGACGTGTTCTCTTTGATAGGGCGCCGTGGCTTCACGCGCAGCGGTTTCCAACGCAGCCATGGTCATGACTTCGACGTCCAGGCCATCGGGCCAGGTCGGCTTCAAAGTATTGCTGGTGTAGTCCGCACCAAAGGCCAGGTGATGCGCAATCACCGCGTCGATCAGCTCAGGATCGGCCAGCGGGCAGTCGCCGGTCAGGCGCACCACATGCTTGGGCGCGTAGGGCCGCGCCGCCAACACAAAACGTTCCAGCACATCGGCCAGTGGCCCACGGAACACCGACACGCCGGCGCCCTCGGCCCACTGCGCCAGAGGGTCATCACTGGTGTCGGTCGATGTGGCCAGAACCAAGCCTTGCATTGAACGCGCACGCACCAACCGTTCCATCTGCCGGGCAATCATGGGCTGCCCCAATAAGGGCCGCAAAACTTTGCCCGGCAGACGGCTCGAAGACACGCGAGCTTGCAATACACCAAGGACGTTCATGGCGGCAGCCTCAGCCCGAAATACGCACGCCCACGGGCCAACGCCTGGGGTCAATCACCGCAATATCTTCACAGCCCAGATCAGACCAAGACGCCTCGCACGTGGTGGCCAGCGCAGCCACGCACTCTTCGAGCTGCGCGGCGGATTGCACACCCAAGACGATCTGATCGATCTGGCTGACGCTGGCCACAAATCCAAGGGCAAGCTGCAACGCTGAAACCTCTGCGCGCTGCGCCGCGTGCCGCACCCGAGCCAGGGGCACCCGTGCGTTGCCAAAGGCATCGGGCAAGTGCTCGGGGTCGGCCAGCAGCAAGCCTTGCAGCAAAGCCGATCGGGCCTGTATCGATAGGCCATGGGCTTTCAGTTGCTCCAAGGTGCCGTCCCGCACGCTGCGCTGGTCCAGCACGTTTAAGGGCAGTTGTATCCAGTCCAGGCCCTGGGGGCCCGTATGTGCCACCACCGCAAGCGCCTGCGCACCGTCGTAGACCGAAGCGCCCACGGCGTGCGCCTTGCCGTGCGCTTTTTGCGTCAAAAGCCAGCGATGCAGCCCTGCGCCATAGGCGCCTAATAACTGCTTCGCATCATGAATCATCAACACGTCCACCTGCGTCCGGCCCAAGCGCTCCAGTGAGGCATCAAGCTGTTGCTGTGCAGTTGCCACGGGGTCTGCACCGGCATCGGTCCAGATCACTTTTGTACAAATTTTGAAGTCCGCCGGCTCGATGCTCTGTTCACTCAAAGTCGGCTCGCCCGCCCTGGGGTGCATCAGTTGGCCTAACACCGCTTCTGCGCGACCGTAGGCCGCAGCGGTATCCAACCATTGAATTCCCAACGCTTTGGCCCGTGCCAGCACCGCTAGGGCCTGAGTTTCTTGCATTGGACCCGCGCTGTGGGTCACACCATAGTCCAGACCCAATTGCGCGGTACCCAAGGTCACTCGAGAGGCCAGACTCATGTGGGCAACCGGACCCAGTGCATCAACTGTTCAATCACCCGATCCTGCTGCTCATGACTCAGTGCCGGGTAGATCGGCAGCGACAGCGCACGCTCGTAATAGGCCTGCGCCACCGGGAAATCATCCATTTTCATACCCAACTGACGGTAATAAGGCTGCGCAGGCACGGGGATGTAATGCACCTGCACGCCGATGCCAGCGGCGCGCATACCATCGAACACCGCGCGACGCATGCTGGCAAGGGGCACTTGCACTGGATACAGGTGATATGAAGACAATGCATCCGGGTGCTGCCACGGCAAAATCAAACCGCTGTGGGCAAGTTTTTCGTCGTAGCGCAGCGCCAACCGCCGCCGCGCAGCCAGAAAATCATCAATGCGCCGCATCTGACTCGTACCCAAGGCCGCTTGCAGGTCGGTCAACCGATAGTTAAAACCTAGTTCCTGCTGCTCGTAGTACCAGGGACCTTCGTCTTGGCAACCCATGCGCGCTCCGTCGCGCACCATGCCGTGGGTGCGCAGCATGAGTAGCCGCTGATAAAGCCGCTCATCATTCGTGAGCGCCATGCCACCTTCACCCGTGGTCAAAATTTTTACAGGATGAAAACTAAACACGGTGATGTCGGCCCAACGGCCACTGCCTACGGGCTCGTTTTTCCAACGCGCACCGATGGCATGCGAGGCATCCTCGATGACGCGCACGCCATAGTGGCGGCACAACTGCGCAACACGATCTGCCTCACAAGGTTGGCCCGCAAAGTCCACAGTCACCAACACCTGTGGCAGCCGTTTTTCATGTGCGGCAAGCTTCAGCTTCTCTTCTAAACGTTCGACGCTGAGGTTATAGGTGCGTGGATCGATATCAACGAAGTCCACCTCGGCGCCGCAATAGCGCGCGCAATTGGCTGAGGCCAAAAAGGTGTTGGGCGATGTCCATAACCGCTGGCCCGGCCCCAGCTCGAGCGCTAAACAAGCCAGGTGCAATGCCGCCGTTGCGTTGGCCACTGCGCAGCCAAAGCGCGCCGCGCTGAACTCGGCCACACGACGCTCAAAGCGTTCGATCTCGGGGCCTTGCGTCAACCAGTCCGAGTGCAGCACCTGAACCACAGCGGCCACATCGGCTTCATCGATGCTCTGGCGGCCATAAGGAATAAAGTCTGCCGATGCCAAGCCTGAACTCATGGGACGAACCCCGCACTCATTCGACCTGCGCAATCAGTTCACGAATCTGTGGCACGGTAAGAAACCACGTGTTACTACCCGAACTGTACTCAAAATCCTGCGCAATCGCCTGACCGCGCTCGCCACCCGCATCCAAGGCGAAGTCGGGGTGCTGGTTAAAACTAATGCTCGGCTGGATCACGTAGTGGTGCGGAAAATCCAAGGTCAACCGGGCATCATCCGCGGGCACCATGACTTCGTGCAGTTTTTCGCCGGGCCGAATGCCGATCGGTCGAGTGGGCACGCCCGGGGCAATCGCTTCGGCCAAGTCAGTGATGCGCGCTGAAGGAATCTTCGGAACGAACACCTCACCACCGTGCATGCGTTCCAGACTATTGAGCACAAAGTCGACCCCTTGTTGCAGGGTGATCCAAAAGCGTGTCATGCGTTGATCCGTGATGGGAAGCTCATGCGCACCATCGGCCACCATTTGTTTGAACAACGGCACCACAGATCCACGCGAACCGACCACGTTGCCATAACGCACCACTGAAAATCGTGTTCGATGCCCGCCGGCAATGTTATTGGCGGCAACAAACAACTTGTCCGAAGCCAACTTGGTTGCGCCGTACAAATTGATGGGGTTGGCTGCCTTGTCGGTCGATAAGGCAATGACTTTCTCAACTTCATTGGCCAGCGCGGCGGTAATGATGTGCTGCGCACCCATTACGTTGGTCTTGATGCACTCCATGGGGTTGTACTCAGCCGCCGGCACTTGCTTGAGCGCTGCCGCATGAATCACATAATCAATGTCGCGCATCGCCTGAGTCAGACGAACCTCATCGCGCACATCACCCAGAAAAAAGCGCAGGCAGGGGTGATCCATGTCGCGCTGCATGTCGTATTGCTTGAGCTCATCGCGCGAGAACACCACCACGCGGCGCGGCTTGTAATTGGCCAGCACGGTCTTGATAAAGCGCTGACCAAAAGAGCCCGTCGCCCCTGAAATAAAAATAGATTTACCACTGAACATTCAACGGCCCCGAATTCGATGTCGCACGATGTCGCAATCTGCGACGCATGGTGTCTGAGCGTCGTTCACACGTACCCACGCGGCGCTCACCCAGCACAAAGAGCGCGCAGGATACTGCACCGGGCACCGCATCCAACCCGATCGCTTCCACCGGTCTTGGCAGCTCACTACAATGCCGCCCCTTGCTTCCCGCTGGCTTGCTCCCACTCGTTTTTTACTCCGCGTCTTGGCGATTGAACTCAGACCACCTCCAGGCCATTGCCCGCACCGCCACGACCCATTCAGCTGAACCCGCCCCGCAGTCCTGCGGTGATTTCATCGGTGAGCGGGTCTCCATCATCACGCCCGCGTTTCGTGCCGCCACATACATCAGCGAAACTATCCGCAGCGTGCAAGCGCAGGACTATTTGGATTGGGAAATGCTGGTCGTGGACGATCAGTCCCCAGACCACACCGCTGAGCTCATCGCTGAGCACGCGGCTGAGGATCCGCGCATTCACCTCATACGCCAAACCAAAAATGGCGGGCCCGCTGCTGCACGAAACGCTGCGTTGGCGCAAGCCCGTGGCCGCTGGGTCGCCTTCTTGGACAGCGATGACCTTTGGTTGCCCAACAAACTTTCCGAGCAGCTGAAGTTTCACCGAGCCCATGGGGGCGTGCTGAGTTTCACCGCGTTTCGTCGCATGAGCGCCGATGGCTCACGCCTGGGCCGTCTCATCGAAGTGCCGGCCAGGCTGTCTTATGCCCGTTTGTTGCGCAACACGGCCATTGCCACCTCCACCGTGATCGTGGATCGAGCCGTGTGCGGCCCGTTTTGCATGAAACGCACTTATTACGACGACTACGCCTGCTGGCTGGCGTTGTTGCGTCCGGGACCGCAAGCCGGAGGTATTGCGCACGGGCTCAATGAAGATCTCATGCGTTATCGCGTACTGGATCGATCTGTTTCACGCAACAAATCGAACTCGGCGCGGCAAGTCTGGAAGGTCTACCGCGAGGTCGAGCGCCTCAATCCAATTCATGCCGCCTGGTGCTTTGCTCACTACGGCGCGCGGGGCTGGCTGAAATACCGCCGGTTTTGACGCCTTTGAACACGCGCACCGTACTTGTCACTGGCGCCAGCGGGTTTATTGGTCAATACGCCTGCACCCAGTTGACGCAACAGGGTTGGACCGTCAGGGCTGCAGTTCGCTCACTCGACGAGCGCGCACGCGCGCCACTGAATGCCCATGAGGTGATCGCCCTGGGCGATCTGACCTGCGCCACCGATCAAGACCTGCAACGCGCTGTGGCCGGATGCAATGCGGTGCTTCACTTGGCGGGCCGAGTACATGCGCGTGCCCGACCCCAAAACACTGGGGCGGCCTTTGACCCCACCAACGTCACGGCCACGACGCGGCTGGCCGCAACCGCTGCGCAGGTGGGTGCCCAGCGCTTTGTGTTTATCAGCTCCATCGGCGTGCACGGTGTGCAATCGAGGGCGCCAATCACAGAAACCTCGCCCCTGGCGCCTCTTGAGCCCTACGCGCAATCCAAACTGGCCGCCGAACACGCGCTGCAAGAGATAGCTGCACGCACGGCGCTGGAATTGGTGATCGTGCGCCCCCCCTTGGTGTATGGCCCGCGCTGCCCAGGCAATTTGGCGCGGCTTATCCATTGGATTGAACGCGGCTGGCCACTGCCACTAGGAAATATTCACAACCAACGCAGTTTCATCAGCGTCCAGAACCTCGCCGCTTTACTCAGCGCAACGCTGACTCATGAAGACGCAGCGCATCAGGTTTTCGTGGCCGCGGACGCAGAAGATATTGGCCTGACGGCACTGATCAAAACACTGGCGCAGCATCTGGGCGTTCACAGTCGCCTTGTATCCGTACCTAGGCCGCTACTACAGATTGCCGCACAGATTTTTGGTCAGGCTCTCACGTGGAAGAAGCTCGCAGGCAATTTGCAAGTCGATGCGAGTAAAGCGCATGCGCGGCTGAACTGGCAACCACACATCACACTTAGCGCGGGGCTGCGCGAAACCGCACTATCCTTCCGGCCCCAACACACGCCCCGCACGCAACACCCGGCCGACCGCAGCACAACCCCATGAATCGAGTGTCCGAACTTTGGCTTGCATTTCCTGCGCTTTCGGTCGCGGCGCTCATGACGGCGACGCTGCGCCACTACGGCCGGCGTTGGCTGCTCGATCACCCCAATGAGCGCAGCTTGCACGTCACGCCCGTGCCTCGGGGCGGCGGATTGGCGCTTGCCACCGTGTTTTTGATTTCTATCGTTGCGCTGTGGCACCTGAATCAGGCAAACCACCATGAACTGTTCATGTCGCTGACGCTCGCCGGAGCTCTGGTGGCTGCCACGGGCTATTGGGATGATCACATCAACGTGCGGGCGCGTTGGCGCCTATTACTGCACTTCGGGGCAGCCGCTTGCGCTGTCGTTCTCCTGGGCCCCATCACGGTGGTTGTGCTGCCGGGCTCAGCGCTGAACTTTCCTACGTCAGTAGGCAGTGCCCTGACCGTGATGGGACTGATGTGGCTGCTTAATTTGTACAACTTCATGGACGGCATCGACGGGTTGGCCGGCGCCGAGGCGGTGTCGGTCGCCCTACCTGCCGCGCTGCTGGCGTGGCATTACGGCATCGACTTGCCGGGTCTCTTAGTCCTTGCGGCAGCCAGCGCCGGTTTTTTGATTTTTAACTGGCCACCGGCGCGCATCTTCATGGGCGACGTGGGCAGCGGTTTCGTCGGCTTTGTGTTTGGCGTTTACGCAGTGGCCAGCGCGCAGATTGCACCCCACTGGTTGTGGGTGTGGGCCATATTGCTCGCGGTGTTTTGGGTCGATGCGACGGTGACGCTGCTGCGCCGGATCGCGCACGGGCAGGCACCCTATGCCGCGCACCGCACCCATGCCTATCAAAACGTTGCGCGCAGGCTCGGCGCGCACCGGCCGGTCACCCTGGCCATCGTCGCCATCAATGTGCTGTATCTGGCGCCTCTGGCTGGCGTGGCGGCACAGTTCCCAGAATGGTCGTCGGTGGCTGCTTTGGTGGCCGTACTACCACTGATCCTGGCAGCTTTTGTTTTTCGCGCGGGTCAACCGGAACATTTGCAGCCAGGACCCGCGGCCACTCATCCCATCCCCTCATGATTTATCGAATCAACCTCAATCGCCGCGCTTTTTTGGCCTGGGCACACGATGTGGTGGTAGCGGGCCTGGCCTTGCTGCTGGCTTATGCCATACGCCTGAACTTTGAGGGTGAGTGGTGGCAATTCGATTCGGCCCTGAGATTGCTGCCGTGGGTGCTGCCCGTACAAGGCGCAGTGTTCGTCGCCGTGGGCTTGTACCGCGGCCTTTGGCGCTACGCGAGCCTGCGCGATTTGCGTCACATTGCGCTGGCATCAGGTTTGGCCACCCTGGTCGTTCCGCTCATGGCCCTGATGACACGCATCGACGTGGTGATTCCGCGTTCGGTACTCGTCATGTTGCCGCTGCTGATGGCTTTTGCCATGGGCGGCAGTCGCCTGATCTACCGCATGTGGCGCGAGCATCGTTTGTCGATTTACACGCGCGAGCAGGGCGATCCGGTCATCGTCATCGGCGCGGGCGACGCGGCCTCAAAACTGCTGCGCGATCTGGAAGCCAGTCCGCTATACAAGGCGGCGGCGCTTCTGGACGACGATGCCGCAAAAATCGGCAGGCTGATCAACGGCACGCGTGTCATCGGCCGCATCGATCAGTACGCCGAGGTTGCGCGTCAATTCAACACCAACACGGCCATCGTTGCCATGCCCGGCGCACGCCACGAGGTGCGCCGACAAGTGGTGGCCGTACTTTCCGCGGCCGGTGCGCGCATATTGACCGTACCTTCGTTTGAAGAATTGCTTGCAGGCGCTGCCAACACAGTGCGCAAGATCGAACTCGATGATCTGCTCGGACGTGACACCGTAGAGCTGGACCAAGCAGGGCTGGAGCGCACCTACACCGGTCAAACCATTCTTATCACCGGCGCGGGCGGCTCTATCGGCTCGGAGCTGTGTCGGCAACTGACGCGGTTTGCGCCGGAAAAACTCGTTCTGTTTGACATGAGTGAGTTCGCGCTTTACCAATTGACCGAAGAATTCGCCGCGCGTTTTCCTTCCATCGGTGTCGTGGCCGTGATCGGTGACATCAAAGACGAGGGCCGTGTCGAGCACGTATTTCGCACCTACCGCCCCCAGGTGGTATTTCATGCGGCCGCCTACAAGCATGTTCCGCTCATGGAAGGCGACAACGCGGCTCAAGCGCTGCGCAATAACAGTTACGGCACGTTCGTGGTGGGCAAAAGCGCCCTACGGTTTGGTGCCAAACGCTTTGTGCTGGTCTCCACGGATAAGGCGGTCAACCCGACGAATGTCATGGGAGCGACCAAACGTCTGGCGGAAATGCTCTGCCAACACCTGAACGAAGCGAAGCACACCCAGTTTTGCATCGTGCGCTTTGGCAACGTATTGGGATCGAGTGGCAGCGTCATTCCAAAATTCCAGGAACAAATCGCCGCGGGAGGTCCGCTCACGGTGACCCATCCGGAGGTCATACGTTTCTTCATGTCGATCCCAGAGGCTGCGCAACTTGTTTTGCAGGCCGGGGCCATGGGGTCTGGGGGCGAAATTTTCGTTCTCGACATGGGCGCTCCAGTCAAGATCGTGGACCTGGCACGCGACATGATTCGTCTGGCCGGCTACACCGAAGCGCAAATCGGCATCCGATTCACGGGGCTGCGACCCGGAGAAAAATTGTTTGAAGAGTTGCTAGCCAGTGATGAAAACACGCTGCCCACACCCCACCCCAAACTGCGTATTGCCCGATCAACACTGGCGCTGCGTACAGACTTGGATGAGATCGTGAGCCTCATTGCCAAGCTTCATGACGCCCCCTCCCACGAGATCAAGACGCGCCTGGCCCAATGGGTTGCCGAATATTCTGAGTACTTGCCGCCCGCACACAACCCAGCGGCTGCGACCGAGGCCAATCATGTTTAACGATCTGATTCATTTTGTGCGCGATCAATATCGCAGCAAAGATCTCATCCCACTGCACGCCCCAATATTCAAAGGGCGTGAGCGCGAGTACGTCGATGACGCCATCGATTCAACCTTCGTATCCAGCGTCGGGGCCTATGTAGACCGCTTTGAGCTCGACATGGCTCACTACACCAGCAGCCCCATGGCCGTGGCCACGGTTAACGGTACCGCGGCGCTGCATGTCGCTTTGCAGCTTGCAGGCGTTAAACCGGATCAATGGGTAATCACTCAGCCACTGACGTTCGTGGCCACCTGCAACGCCATCCGCTACTGCGGAGCGCAGCCCGTGTTTGTGGATGTGGACCGCCACACCTTGGGTCTATCTCCTCAGGCACTTGAGACCTGGCTGAGCGAAAACGCCCGGGTTGGCGAGGACGGCATATGTCGAACCCGGCAAGAAGAAAAAGCCATCCGTGCCTGCGTGCCCATGCACACCTTTGGGCATCCGGCCGATCTCGATGGCCTGCTGGCGGTGTGTCAGCGCTGGGGGCTGGCCCTGGTTGAAGATGCGGCCGAGTCGCTCGGCAGCTTGTACAAGGGTCGCCATACTGGCACCTTGGGCGCACTGGGAACACTGAGCTTTAACGGCAACAAGATCATCACCACCGGTGGCGGCGGCATGATCTTGGCCCGCCGTGAGCTTGGCGTGCACGCCAAGCACCTGACCACGACCGCCAAGAAGCCGCATCCCTACGAATACGTTCATGACGAGGTGGGCTACAACTACCGCATGCCCAATCTGAACGCCGCATTGGGCTGCGCGCAGCTCGAACAACTTGAGCACCTCATTGCCTCCAAACGCACGCTGGCCGGCCGCTACGCAGAGCACTTCAAAAGCCACGACCTGCAATTCGTCACCGAACCGGCGGGCTGCCGCTCCAACTATTGGCTCAACGCCGTCATCTGCAACGACCGTGCAGCACGCGACGCCTTGCTCAAAGCCACCAACGACGCAGGCGTGATGACGCGCCCCATCTGGACCCTCATGAATCATCTGCCTATGTATGCGCAATGCCCGCAGGGCGACTTGACGCATGCGCAATGGCTGGAAGCGCGCGTGGTGAACCTGCCCAGCAGCGCGTTGCCGCAGGTGCCCGCATGAGCCGGCGCCGCATCGCGGTGTTTACCGGTACGCGCGCCGAATATGGCCTGCTGTACTGGCTCATGAAAGACATTCAGGCCAGCGCTCATCTGGAACTGCAGTTGATTGTCAGTGGCACCCATCTGTCGCCCGAGTTTGGGCAGACCCTGCGTCAGATCGAGACCGATGGATTCAATGTCGACGCCAAGATCGAAATGCTGCTTTCATCCGACAGTTCCGTGGGTGTGGCCAAGTCCATGGGACTGGGCACGATTGGCTATGCCGATGCGCTCGAACGCTTGCGCCCCGAGCTCATCGTGGTGCTGGGCGACCGCTTTGAGGCGCTGGCCCTGGCGCAAACCGCATTGGTGATGGGCATTGCCATTGCGCACGTGCACGGAGGCGAGATCACCGAAGGCGCCTATGACGATGCCATCCGTCACGCCATCACCAAAATGGCCACATTGCACTTCACGGCGGCCGCACCGTATCGCCAGCGCGTCATCCAGATGGGTGAACCCCCTGAACACGTGTTCAACGTGGGGGCCCTCGGACTGGACCATTGCACGCGCACGCCGTCCATGACACTGGAGGCACTCTCATCCAGTCTAGGTTTTGAGTTGCGCGCCCCCTTTGTGCTCGTGACCTACCACCCGGTCACCGTGGGCAATGAAGATCCGCGCACCGGTTTTCAAGCGCTGTTGCAGACCCTCGATGATTTCCCGGATGTACACGCAGTCATGACCTACCCCAATGCCGACAACGGAGGGCGGGCCATCATTGCGTTGCTTGAAAGCTATGCACAGAATCATCCCAAACGTGTTCTAGCGATTCCTTCGCTGGGCTTTCAACGCTATATAAGCGCTCTTCGCAACGCAGCGGCGGTGGTCGGCAATTCTTCAAGCGGCGTCATCGAAGCGCCGGCCTTTGGCCTACCTACCGTCAATATCGGGGGGCGTCAGCAGGGCCGCCTCGCCGCATCGTCCGTATTACATTGCGCGCCACAACGCACTGACATTCAAAAGGCCATGGCCACCGCACTGTCGACCTCTTTCGCTGCGCATTGCAAAAAAGTGATCAATCCCTATGGGCAGGGCAACGCTTCGGGACAGATCGTTCGGGTCCTTGAACAGCTTTCAGAGATTCCAAGCAAGCGCTTTTACGACCTGCAACCTGCGACACCCTCACCCTTGCAACATGACTGACCAGCGCGTTTACATCATTGCCGAGGCCGGCGTGAACCACAATGGTTCCATCGACAACGCGCGCCAGCTCATCGATGTGGCGGCCCAGGCAGGCGCCGATGCCGTCAAGTTCCAAACCTTCCGTGCTGAGAGTCTGGTCACACGCCAGGCACCCAAGGCGCAATATCAAAAGCAAACCACTGCGGCGAGCGAAAACCAGTTCGACATGATCAAAAAACTGGAACTCACCGATGACAATCATGCGGACTTGATCGCCCACGCCAAAGACCGGCGTATCGAATTTTTGTCCACTCCCTTTGACACCCATAGCCTGCACCTGCTCACGGGCCGCTTTGGCTTGCGCACGATCAAAGTGTCCTCCGGCGACATCACTAACGCCCCCTTTCTGCTGGACATTGCACGCGTCGCCCACAAAGTGATCCTGTCGACCGGCATGTGCACCCTGGCGGAAGTCGAAGCGGCACTGGGAGTGCTGGCCTTTGGTTTCACAACGTCTGCAGAGACCCGCCCCGCAACACACGCCTTTGAAGCGGCGTATGCCTCGCAAGCGGGACAGCAGGCGTTACAAGCACGCGTGGCGCTCTTGCATTGCACGACCGAATATCCAGCGCCCATCGACGAAGTCAATCTGCGCGCGGTCGACACCCTGGCCACGGCATTCGGTTTGACCACCGGCTACTCCGATCACACCGTCGGCATCCATATCCCGATTGCCGCTGTGGCACGCGGCAGCAAGCTCATCGAGAAGCACTACACCCTGGACCGCAGCCTGCCCGGCCCCGACCATCAGGCCTCGCTGGAGCCCGACGAGTTGCGCGCCATGGTGGCCGCCATCCGCGACGTGGAGCGCGCTCTGGGCGACGGCATCAAACGACCCACGGCCAGCGAACTGAAAAACCGCACCATTGCGCGCAAGAGCCTGGTGGCCGCGCAGGCCGTGGTGGCCGGCGCACCACTGCAGCTGGCCTGCAAACGGCCTGGCTCCGGCTTGTCGCCATTTGCCTATTGGGATTGGCAAGGCACCCTCGCCCAACGCGCTTACGATGCCGATGAGGCGCTCAATGTCTGAGTTGTCGTCCCCCACGCGCCCCATTGTCATTCTTGGCGCCGGCGGCCACGGACGCACTGTGGCCGCTACCCTGCTGCAAGCCCAACGGCCTGTGATGGGGTTTCTCGATGCCAACCCGGATCAGTGGGGTCAGCAATTTTTTGGCGTCGCCGTGCTCGGTGGCGATGGGCAGCTTGAAACCTTGGCGGCGCACGAAGTACGGCTGGCCAATGGCGTGGGCTCCACCGACGTGCCACAACGCCGCCGTCAAATCTTTTTAGAACAACAAGCCCGCGGTTACACCTTTGAGACTGTGGTGCACCCCGCAGCCTGCGTATCACCCTATGCGCAGCTGGGGCCAGGCACACAAGTCATGGCCGGCGCCATCGTTCAGGCTGGCGCGCGCATTGGTGCCAACGTCATCGTCAACACCGGCGCCATCATCGAACATGACTGCGCCATCGGTGCGCACAGTCACATCGCCCCCGGCGCAGTACTCTCGGGCACCGTGTGCGTGGGCGAGGCCTGTCATATCGGCGCCGGCGCCGTGGTGTTGCAGGGTATAGAACTGGGAGCACACAGCCTGGTAGCTGCGGGCGCCGTGGTCACCCGCAGTCACGGCCCTCAATCACGTCTGGTGGGCGTTCCCGCCAAAGCAATGGAATAAGCCATGAAACACTGGGAAGACACCTTGGTTGTGCCAGGTCAATCCATCCGCGAGGCCCTGCTCAAGATTGACACCACGGGCGGGAAACTCGCTTTGGTAGTCGACGAAACCCATCGCTTACTGGGCACCGTATCCGATGGCGACATCCGCCGGGCCTTACTTAAAGGGCTGGCGCTCTCGGACACCATAGAAAAGTGCATGTGCCGCGACCCGCGCACCGCACGCGTGGGGGACTGCCCAGAGATGATCTTGGCCACCATGCGCCGAGAAAAATTGCATCAAGTTCCGATACTGGACGAGCTGAACCGCGTCGTAGGCGTAGAAATTCTTGACGACTACCTGGCCCTGCCCGCCACGCGCGAAAACTGGGTGGTCCTCATGGCCGGAGGACTTGGAACGCGCCTGGGAGAACTCACAAAGAACTTGCCCAAACCCATGCTGCAGGTCGGCGACAAGCCTTTGCTGGAGACCATCCTGTGCAACTTTGTTGATCAGGGTTTTCACAATTTTTATCTGACGGTTAACTTCATGGCCGAAGTGATCGAAGCGCACTTTGGCCACGGCGAACGTTTTGGTGCACACATCCGCTACGTGCGTGAAACGCAGCGCATGGGCACCGCCGGATCGCTCAGTCTGTTACCTGAAATACCCACCGAACCCCTCATCGTGGCCAACGGCGATCTACTGGCTGACATTGACTACGCCCACATGCTCGATTCGCATGTAGACAATGAAGCCGTTGCAACCATGGGGGTGAGCGAATACGAATTACAAATACCCTACGGGGTCGTACACGAACAAAATGGAGTGATCCGGCTTATTGAGGAAAAACCCCTGCACAAGTCACTGATCAGCGCCGGCGTCTATGTACTGTCACCCGCTGCACTGACACATGTACCTCAGGGCGAGCGTTTTGATATGCCCAGTTTGTTCGACGCCTTGATACAAAAAGGACAGAAAGCTGCGGCCTACAAGGTCCATGGATACTGGCTCGATATCGGTCGAATTCACGACTACCAGAAGGCAAATGAAGATATCGCTACCATGTTTACCAAGTCTGCTATGAGCAAAGCATCAGCAGACTGACCTCCGCAGATACAAACGCAAACTTTTTAAATCAAAAAATCAAAGTACCCGTTCAAACTGGTCAATAAGTTTATTGATCTGCTTGAACTTTGAAATCTCACAACGAACAATCTCTGGATTGACGTTTTTTATAGAAGCAAGGACCGAAATTGCTAGGCCCATATGCCAGCGCATGGTGCGTGCAATGGTTCCTTGGCCCGGCGTGATCTCCATTCCAAGTGCCAGTCCTCCGGCACCGACATAAGATTGAATCAATGCAGAAATAGCCTGTTCCGCTTGGCTTGTGCACAACGGCAAAAGTGTGGGCAGAACAATGCGCTCTACAAGCTTGACCAAGTCAAAACCTGGCCACACCGCCGTGTGCAGCGCATCTTCCAAATCAATAAAGACGCACTCGTCACTCTCACGTATCAGGACGTTGCCCTTATGGAGGTCACCGTGACAGGGGCTGGCTTCACATTGCATGCGCTCGTGTTCAGCCAGAAAGCAATCACGCATTTGCCAAACAAAATCTTCTTCACCACTGCCGCGCCAATACGAAGCAAATCTTTTTGACCGAGCCAACTTCAGCAGGCCAGCCCACCTGCTCCGGGTCCGTGTGGCGATGTCATAGTTGCGCGCTTCTTGTTGTAACGCGCGATGTAGCCCCGCGACAGCCTGCCCCAGTCGAGTCATTTCAACTGCCGACCCACTGGGAGGTTGGCCCTCAATCCAGTCGTACAAAAACGCACTCGATCCGTCGTCAAGGGGCAACACACCTCGCAACGTCGGGGTAGCCACCCCCCGGCCCGCCAGTGACAGCCCCAAACGCGCGACCCGGCTCTCATGCTCGACCAAGAACGATGGGACCCGCTTGATGAACACCTCGGGGCGCTCCACACCGCTTCGTGTCAGCCGCAAATAGACGGGCCTACCCGCGCCAAAACCAGACAACGCACCTTCCACTTTTCCAGGGCATGTGCTCAGTAGCGGCGCCAACCAATCATTGACAGAGGTGTCCAAACTTTCCCAAATCAAATGTGGCGCGTGCAAGCCCGCCTGCGCTGGAGGGCGCACGATCAATCTCGCCCCTGACAGCCGATCACCTCAGAGCGCACCGGCATACCGTGCGCAATACCTTCGCGAGCGACCGCACCGACCACAGCATCCAGATGCTCGGCACCGATGCCCAGGGGAGGGAACGCAAAATCAAGCATCTCGCGCGCAATGATCTCTCCCGCAGCAATATCGCGGCCCGCAATGATGCACATGCGGTCAACCCATTGGTCTGGAACCTCCTCATCGGGGCGTTGACACTCACCCAGCGCATGCCAACTGTCTTCGATCATTGACAAGGCCTCACGGAACCGACCGACGGGCAACGCATGCGCAACATCAAGATCAGCAACCGCCTCATCAACGACCAACCCTTTTTCGATCACACACGCCCCGAGCGCCACCGCCAGCGGAACCATGTTTAACCCCCGATGATGGTCTGATAGCCCGACCGGACAGGAAAACACCTGAGCAAGTGTCTGAATCATCCGTAGGTGAAATCGTGCGGCGGGCGCCGGCGGCCCCGGTGGCGAGTGTTGGAGCAACAGTCGCGAGCCCGCCCCCTGATGTCTCACCCAACCGACGGCACGCTCAATCTCAGAGAACTTGCTGCGTCCGGTATCCATAATCAAAGGCAACCCGCTGGCTGCCACCGCTTCAATCAGCGCCTTGTGCGTAATGTTGGACGACGGCAGCTTCACCCCCACTGCGCCAACGTGCTGCGCAAACGCGAGCCCCTCACTGTCATACACACTCAATATCAAGCTCAATCCAGCGTCTGCGGCATGCCGCATGATTATGCCGAGCACCTCGATCGGTACGACATGGCGCTCAATCACATTTTTGTACGACTCCGAAACCATCGTGCCGCTTGCTGTGTTGTAGTAACTGACCTGGTGCTCACTGCGCAGGCACAGATTTTCCCGATGTAACACCGCACCCTTCAAAAACTGTCCACCCGCTTCGGCCACCTTGTCGATCAAATGGAGCGCCTGACTGACGTCACGTTTGAAGTAGACATCAATGTCCGGCCAGAACGCCGGAGGGCGATCTGCGCCTAAAAGATGGGGGCCTATCTGCACGCTGGGTGAGCTCATGGGTCAACTTGATATTTCACGCAGGCACGCGCAATTCCATCAAAGTTTCCGGCAACAACAGGCACAGTCCGTTGGTTGTGCGTCGCGTCCCGTCTGCCAGATCTAGCGTATGGGCGCGATGCGGAAACTGCTCTCTTTTTTGAAGGTTTGCTTTCATTCTGAAATCAAGAAATCTCACCTGAAGGCCACGTGCCACAGCCCAACGCTCCACCTGCTGGCGTGAAAAAATATTGAATCCACGCATCCAATCCAATCCATTCACGTGGTCGCGATAGGCAATGCGTACATCGATATCGTCGGGGTTCAGGAGCGCCTGAACATAAACACGGCCGCCCGCAACCGTGTTGGCAAGCAAATTCTCAAACAATGGCTCGAAAGCATCAAAGATGCCCAAGGTGCCGAACGATGTCACGACATCAAATCTGCCCACTTGTAACGTCAGACCGTTACCAACCACAAGAGAAACTCTCGACAAATCTTCTCTTTTACGCGCGAAGTGAATCAGAGTTTCATCAATATCCATCCCCGTCAGTTTCATCGAATTCATGTTGCGCGCAACAAAAGCCAACAAGTCACCCGTTGCACACCCGACGTCAAGGAGTGACTGCGGAGAAAACCCATCGGCCAAGAGTGCTTCCAGAAAAAAATGGAAAATGTCTTTGTCCGCACTCGCGCGGCTTTCGCCAACGTAGGTATCCAGCCGTTGGGCGAATTCAGGAATTGAAAATGAACTTGGCAACATGCTCGATCACTTCAAAGGCAAAGTTTGTCAATGCGTCAACCCGGGCCCACAGAGTCACTGGTACCCACCTCAGAAAAACACAGATCGATCAACCGTCTGAATGCACCACCATCCAACGCTCCCCAGTGTGTTGCTTGCTTGCGTGCTGACTGGATGAGGGGTTCCCGCAACTCATGATTACCAACCAACTTGAGCGCTTCTCGGAAACCATCTTCGTCATCCACACAAAGCACCTGGGGCAAATCTCTGTATTCAGAATACTGATACCCATAGCAGTCGTAGTTGATCACAGGGATTCCACAAGCAAGCGCCCATTTGATGGTAGAAGAAACACACGCCACGTAAATATCTGCCAGAGGCAACAATTCCACCACAGGGGCCGCAATCATGGTGACCCCCGTGCCACGAATCAGGGCACTGGCCCGCTCTGAGAGGTTGGGGTGCGGACTGATGACAACATTGCAATGGGCCAATTGCGCCGGCAAACACGCAAACGCAGACACAAGATCGGCATAACTCGGGTAAACGCCTTGGCGGCAAGGAAACTGATCTGGCGGCATAGCAACGACTACCAGTGGGCGATCCCGATCCAGTCCACATCGCGCAAACAGTGCCTCGCGATGCCTGTCGCGGCCGCGGAGCAAATCGGCCAAGATGTCTTGAAATGGATGGCCGATCACTCGAAGTTGGTTGGGCAAAAAACCAAATTCGATATAGGTCGCTTTGATCGCAGCACTTTCCAACGCAATGGCATCTGCGTGCCCAGCATTGACCAGCCACGGATTGAATGGCGCCGTCATGGTTAGCTCACGCGCCAGCAGTTGGTAATACGGCAGTCGCGTAATGGCATAGCCCTCGCCTTCACTGAGCCAACGAGGCAGATGTTGGCGAACCCATTCGGACTGAAGCGGGTTGACCGCGTGTGTCGGGCTGAACTTGTATGCGTTGACCGCTTCCTGAGCAGACAGTGCCCCATAGCTCAGCACCACCGACCTGATCCGGCGCCTTCTGGCGCTTTCGACCCATGCGTAGCTATCACGCTCAACATTGTCTTCCGGCAATATCACTGCATCAACGTTAAGTCGAGCCAGCCAGTCGTCACAGAAGTTGATGCGACGCCGTATCGCATCAACCTCTGCCCAAACCCGTAGACGTTCAGCTTCCGGAAGCGCTGAAGTCAGTGCTAAGGCATGCGCAGGAATATCCGGCTCCAGGCGCGCCTCCACCCCATTCATGCGTGCCAGCAAATCGAGGGGCAGTCGAGGTGAGTCAGCAGACAACCACCCGGAGAGTCGCGATGCGACATCGGCCAACCCTCCCGACACTGACGTTTCCTCAACGTAGACCGAGCCCCGCGCGCTGGCCTCGGCCTGATAGCGATCAGATTCGGGCAAACAGTACGGTGACCACAAGATGCAGTCGAACTCCCCGCAATCACGCCCCCATTCAACCAACTTCATCCAGGCCTGAAAGTTGCCAGGCTCGTACACCACGCATAGCAGTCTTCTACGCCTACTCGAGTTCATGCCGTCTTTCTTCCCACAAGGCTCCTGCCTGTCAGCTGCCCGATTAGCCGCAGCGCATTGTCCAGCGGCACGCCGGGACTGCCAAAGGCGCTCCTGCATGCCCAGGCCTGACGCCGCCGCTCAGTGGGTTCGAGACCAGCTCGAAGAGCGAAATCCAGACTTGCGCCATCATGCGCCGCAAGAGCGATTCCCTGTGAAACCAAGGGAAACGCACTTAGTCCGGTGGCTGGCCGCCAGTACGCACGCACATCGTCCGGGTAGTCAACGCACACAACGGCTACCTCGGGAGCATCCACAGCACACATCATGTAGGCCGCATCAAGAGCAACTGTGGAAAAACAGTGCAAGACAAGATCCGCGGCCGCGATCGCCATCTCAATCGGCAGTGACTTGACCAACACCGGATGCGCACCGCTGTCACGCAGTAGCGACATCGTCCAGGAACTCGACTCCCTGGTCTCACGCGGGTGCGGCTTGTAAAACAACGTCACGGGCCCTAACCGCGCAATGGCCGCACCAACATCACGCAGCACCTGACCATAACCGGCGAGTCCGGCAAGATCTTGTCCAAAGTAACCAATGACCGCAGAGGCCGTATTCGTCAAACCAATCATCTCGCGCCCCTGACAGCGCAACTGCGCAAAATCCCGCGTCAGATACTCTGCATGCTTGAGCGAGCCAATCACGTGGGCCGTTGCACTCGTGCGCTGGCAGGTCAGTGACGCGGCCAAGGCATCGATGACCAAGTAATGGTCGGGCCGGTAAATTTCCGGCCATACATCACCCCAAAAATCTTGAACCACCAGACTCGGAATACCCACACGGCGCGCCGCATCAATGAGCATGCGATCAATGCCGCAGTCAGCCACCAACGAACGTCCACACACAACTGCTGACGCTCCAAAGCGCAGAACCTGTTGCCCAGCCAAGGGGGCTGCGTCCGCGTATGTGGCCTCATCTACATCAGCACCCAACCACGCACCCACCGTGACATACGGTATCTGGCGGGATGAAAAGTAAGCTTGCGCCGGACCTTGGGCAACTACCAGACACTTCAAACCACGCGCCCTTGCGCCGGAGGCGAGGGCAGCAATATGCCCTGCAGCGCCGACATCACAACACGCCAGGATCAGATCCAACGAGTCAGGCGGCATCTTGCACACGAGCACCTTCGACCGGCCCATGAGGGGGTAATGCCCGCTCTGGCATTTGCACCGGCGCCGCCAAGGCGTGCCCATCGACACCCGATAACTCCGCCAGACCACTCATGATGCGATCCAAGTTCATGCCGGTGGCCTCAGAAAAATGGGGTGCGCGCTCGGCAATGCGAGAGCGCACTTGCGTCAACCGCTGCGGATTCTCAAGGAGCGCCGCACACGTGGTGTACAGCTCGGCGGGCGTGCGAATCGTCATAGCACCTGCCTCATCAAACTCCGTATAGCCGTATAGGTAGCCGTCGAAGTTAATCGTCGGTATCCCGCATTGCAAAGCCCAGAAACTCGTCGAAGAGACCGTGGATACAAAAATGTCGGCGCAATCAACATACTCAATCAAGCCACCTCGAAGCACGTGCACGCCGGCGCGCTGCAGACTGCTTAACAACTTCGGATCCGTCAATGTTGGATGCAAACTGACGGCGACATAAGCGAGTCCGGCCTCGTGAATCGCCTGAATGATCTGAACGAACTGCTGACACAAGTCCTGGTACGTCGCGCACCCGAGCGCCTTACGCGGATATTGATTTGGTGGCCATGAGACAACGATCAGTCGCCCCACGCGCGGACCTCCCCAATTCTTATCTTGCGATCTATGTTGTTTCTTCCCCCGACAGATAGAGGCAAGTAACCGGCTCTTGCGGTCAGGAGAACTCGCCGCCCCACGTACCAACACGTCACTCCACGCCGCCCCAGTAAGACGCAATTGCGCCGGAGGTATTCCTGCTTTTTTGTAGTAATCAAAGGCCCACCTAGAAGGCACAAAGACAACACCACGACCCGAGTTAGGCAGCCAAGGTTCCCCAGGGGTCAGCCCCAGTCTGTCAGCCACCCAGGCAGCAACCAAATTGACACGGCTATACACCTTCCCACGCCTGACATTCAGCCATCGTCGACATACTTTCGAGGCGAGCCATCTGTCCACAAAGCCTCTAAGTTGATTATGTCCAGAGTGCGCAAAGGTCTCAATAAGTTCACGCGTCGTTGGCGGCATGTTGAACGGCACAATGGCCGTTCTTATCCCAAAACGCTCGCCCACCATGGACAGAATTGCAGTTACTGATAACGCATAATCCTGCCCGCTAAGTATGAGCCGTGGACTGTACGTCAGGAATATGCGCTCAGCTTGCCGCAACTCTCTGACTAGCATCCTCATCGCGTCACCCTTGCCGGTCACACGTCGACGCTGGCCAAGTAACGTATACCCGACCCTGGCCATGCGCCGATACGCCATCACCACTGTCGACAGCAGGGTCAGTTTGGGGTCCCATGGCGCTGGGCGCAGTCCATTCCCCTGCTTAAGAACTTCCTCGGAAAATGTTCTGAAATAACCGCTTTCTGAATCTGCATCCAGTTGCGTACGCACACTGGACACATCGCTCCCCAACTGAATCCATGACCACTTTTCGAGCTCCACCAACTGACCATGCTCATGCACCAAGCCATATCCATGAGCAAATACAAAGACAGGATGCAAGCCGAGCCGCAATTCAATCTCACGACTGAGTGACAGCAATGCACCAAACTCACCGTACTCGGAAACAGCAACGAGCACCGACCCACTTTCAATTACCGTCATTTCCTGGTCCCAGCAAAATCCATTGTTAAACGTACTGCGCGATCAGATAGCCAAATCGCCTCAAGAACCTCCAACCCAAAGCCAACACAACCAACGATCCCACAGCTATCAATGCATTGTCGACAAACTGTGCAAAGCCAAACGTGTAGCTCAGCAGTGAAGCATGCGCAGCGGGAATAATGTAGGCGAAGGGGTTTAGCGCAAAAATGGGTTGGGCCCAATCAGGAATCCGACCAAAACTATATAAACCCGGGGACAAGTACCACCATAACCAAACAAAGTGACCAATAAACTTACCAACGTCTTTAAATAGCGTGCCGAGAATGGCCAACCAAACGGCCAACGCCAACGTAAAGCAAAACATACACAAGCCCACGAATAAGCCCGCAAGCCAAGACACGTGTGGTGTGTAGCCGGCCACCAACAGAAAAAACAGCAGGACACAAAATCGGATTGCAAATAAAACCAATTCCTGGGCCGAAAATTCGAGGAAAGCAATATTCAACCCGAAACCCTGGTCAATGTACTGATGTCCTTTAGTGGTTAAAAAAGAAGGCGCACTCACGGTCAGCATGGCATGGCTGCGCCAGTAAATGATCGCAACCAGGAAAAAGGCAAATGTTGAATCTGCTCCACGCATCCCAAACACCACCGTCAGCAAAAAGTAGTAGGCGCCGGCCTGCAATGCGGGTTCAAGTAACAACCACAAATGCCCCAGACTGAGACCAAAAACCTGCTGTTTAAGCTCAAGCCGAATCAAGTGCAACGCGCGGGCGATATCTCGGGCGCGTTGACTGGCGCGACCACGAAATCCAGCTTCACGAAAAACTTCGCCCGCTGGCGTAATCACCAAGTTATAACGTTCATTGCCTACGCGAGGCAGCATCACAAGCTCTCCTTGTACATTTCTGTCGCAATGGTCGGGTCACCGTAGTAAACCGGGCGACCGCGATCAAGTAAGAGACACTTCGTACAGCGCGACAGCACAAAGTCGAATGTATGCTGCACCACAAGCACCAATTTAGCGCGAGCGATGAAATCGTCCAGCCGCTTCATAGCCTTGCGTTGGAAACCCATGTCACCCGCGCTGAGCAGTTCATCGAGAAGCAGAATATCGCGCGGAATTGCCGTCGCCAATGCAAAAACAAGGCGTGCGCGCATACCGTCAGAGTAGTAGCGGAAAGGCCGATCAATATGCTCCTTGAGCTCTGCGAACTCAATGATTTCATCCATCAGCTCCCGCAGCTCATCCGGAAGAAATCCCATGTACAAACCTGTCTTGAGAACATTCTCCCGACCGGTTAGATCACCCTGCATACCTGCGCCGGGACGCAACAAAATCGGACGCCCGCTTACTGATATGCATCCCTTCAACAAAGGCATCGCGGCGACGAGCGTTTTAAGAAGCGTCGACTTTCCCGCACCGTTTTTTCCAATGATGCCCACGATGTCACCCGCATACGCGCGGAAGTTAATGTCATCGAGCAACGTGGCCATAGGCGCATGGCGCCCAATGAGTCGCCCCAGTGATGCATGCAACGAGGGGTTCGACGAAATTCTCACTGTTGCGTTCTGCACCTTTAGAACTATCGGCGGCTCAAGATCAACCAGTTCAGCCAAGGCATTACTTTGCACATCGACCGGCAAGCGCTCGATGAGTTGGTCTGTAATGTGGTCGCGATAACCCTGCCGCTGACTTAAGTTGGCGGCAAGCACAACGTCGTAGGTATGTTTTGACAGCGGGGCCTCAACACCCGAGTACACATGCAAACAGCGGCTGATTGCGGCCAAGTCGGCTCGTTGGGCATGCCCGAGTAGCAACCACTCCAGCCATTGCGCTACATCTGTATCACGCAAAAACAGGGGTAGTCCGTTCTTGGCTACAACAAACAACGGAACATCCGCACGGCTTGGCATAGGTGTCGTACCAATGAAGTCCAACGTCACACCTGTTGGCGACGGCGTCTGCGCCTGGCACCAATACACTGGGATACCATTTAATAGAACAATGTCCCGCCCCATGTGGCGACCTACTGCGACATGATTGAACGCATTGACGCTCAACAACGAAACCTCCACGCAGCGACCAACGACAACAGAGGCCGGTCGCAAGCGCAGCATGACTTCCTCGTCATCGTTGCCGTGAAGCCAGCGAAGGGCGGCAAATACTTCGCCTACACCATCAAAATTTGGCTTGATCAGATAGTGCGCGAACAGCGACTCTTGTGGCCCGCCAGAGAAGTCATAACGCAACTGGGAGCGCTCGCCCGCACCGACACATACACTCAGCCCATTGACTGATTCTTCAAAGTCTTTGTGTGAATCAAGGGATACCAACTTATCTTTTGCTCGCTCTCTTTCAGAAAGATTGGACGCCATAGACCAGGAAAATTCTTTGCCCTCGGAAAGACAAAGTGCAATTCGCGTGACAGTCTCTTCGAGATTTTTTTCACAGTTCAGTGCCACGACTTCCTTCTGCAACTGTGCCACGCCCCGCATCGCAGGCAAAACCTCGAGCTTTGATGCACTTTCCGCCAACCGACCATGGCTTAGCGCATCAACAACGCTCAATGCCATCTCCCCTTCCAGAGTAACGCCCCTGGAACAAGCATTCATGGCAGGCTGGACGGCCATTTTCTCAATATTCTTTCGCATCCGTATCTCAACTGATGAGGCAACGAGGCATTAACTTCAAACCACACGCCCTACTGAAAACAAAATTGCCGCAACACATCGCGCTAGGCAGCCCATTAACATTAAAAATTCGTATGAATACGAATGGCATCGCCACCACCACCGATCATTTTGCTTTTTATACATTCATTGGCCTCAACCATGTAATCCACTGCAGACGCCTTGAAGTACCGTTGAATTAGGTCCGCACTCAACGCATGAATAACGTCAACACCGAGCAACTTTACAAGCAATGCAGAAGATGAAGAAACTGAAATAACTTGACACGCCGATACCACCTCCGACATCAACTCAACAGGCAATAATTGCAAGGACTCAGGAAGCAGTCGGGCACGAAACCTCACCAGCCGCGCCACAAGACGTGATACAAAATCAGCGCGAGTGCCAAAATGAGGTTTAATGAGTATTCTTGCGCCAGCTGCAACATAATTGCCACATATATCTACGTACATTTTCATCTCATTATCGGAAGTCATTAAACCACTTTCCGAAAAATTACTTAGAAGCAACAAATAGGGGGGAATTTCCTTGTTGGTTTTGATGCACGCCATTACGTCGTCGACACCCAGGGTTTCCCTCAATCCCGCTTGGATACGTAGCAGGTTCTCAGTCAGAATCGTTCGTGGCAGAACCTTGACGTGGTCAACTGCCCCCCCCGCTGCATCCGCATCACTGGAACGAAAGTCAATCGCAATGATCGAGGCAGTTTGCACATATAACGCCTCCAGGTCGCGGACACGACTTTCCCAAAATCGGCGCTTGAGCCAACGATCCGCTTTGCGGTCGCGGATATTTTCACTGTAGGACGGACCAAGAAAACCCGGCGGGTCACCGTAACACACCCGTCGGGCACCAGGAAAAGCCTGCATCACCGCCTGAGCCGTCCGATCCGCGCTCGCATCATGCGAGAAATACACTGCCTCAATGTGATCGTCCGCGAACTCGCAGCTAATCCATCGTGCACGCGCGCTAACGCGTTGATAGGGGAGCAACCGTACACATCGCTGCATCAGTGTGGGCAATGCCAGCGTCACATGAGGAAATTGACTGATTGCTGCGGCGAGCAGTTTTCCGTATGCGGATCCATACGCATGATTGGCCGCTCGATACGACCAAACAAAAATCGTTGCTGGAGAGTTCACACGCATACCGCGCAATTGGCGGTCATACTGAAGCGCACTTAGCGCATGAAGCAATTGATGCGGGAATGACACGTACACTATTGCACGGTCATTCCTTGAGCCGAAGTAAACCATATTTACTCATGTTGAAACTCGCGTGAGGAGTTGCAGAGAGGCAAACGAAACGCCTTGCCTAATTCAACTCCGGCCCAAATTAACCAGTTCAGCCGCCACAGCACGGACACGACTAACGCGCTAGCCCTGCAAGAACATCACAATTCAACAGGAAATTAGCGCGCGTAAAGCAAACCCAGTCGCCTCAACACGAAATGCTGTCGTCCGCACGACGAGCTCACTCACAGCCAAAACACCTCTTCGTGATGCACTCAAAATTCATCCGGCAACTTATCTCATTTCTACAACGACCTTCACCGATATGGTGAACGCGAAAATCATACGAGACATAAGAAATTCTTTACTATGCTTAGTCCAAAAACCCCACTTTTTTCAGGATGAAACTGGCAACCGAAGACATTTTTATCTTGTATGGCCGCGCTGATTCTCTGCCCCCCGTAATAAGTGTCGACCAAACGATTGATATCGCTGCTCGGAACCACGGCGAACGAATGGACAAAATACGCATCACGCTGTTCTGGCAGCCCCTCCATGATCGTGCCATCCCAACTTGCAAGCGAGGGCGGACGAACCAAGGGGCTCCACCCGATATGCGGCACCTTCAGATTGGCGCCGTTAGAATCTATTCGTGCAATCGGACGAACCTGCCCAGGAATGATTCCAAGGCCCTCATGTTCGCCGAATTCAAAACTGGTACTCACAAGCAGCTGCATCCCCAAACAGATACCCAACAAGGGACGACCACTATCGGCGTACTTGCGCAACGGCTCAACCAGGCCACGTTCACGCAGACCCTTCATGCCGTTTTCGAATGCACCAACGCCAGGCAAGACGAGCAACGACGCTTCATCCAATTCGTCCGGCTGGCTGGTAAGCCGGACTTCAGCACCCAAATGCTCCACGGCGCGCGCGACACTGAAAATATTGCCCAGGCCGTAGTCGACAACGGTTACCAATTTTGCCATTTATTACAACCCTCATAATAAGTACTGCTTTCGTATCGCCTCATACGTTCCGTACCGCGACATCCTTCATGCGTGCGCCAGCACGAATATCACCTAACGTGAGCCGGTTGTAGTGCAGTGCATCTGCGATCGCGACCGCATCCGCCCTCCCTCGGGCGCAGACTTCGACCAGGTGGTCAATAGTTCCCATGCCTCCGCTGGCAATAACGGGGACTGACACTTCTGCAGTGACTGCGCGCACCAAATCAACGTCGAAGCCTTTGCGGGTTCCCTCCTGATCAACTGATGTCAGAAGAATTTCGCCCGCTCCCAGCTCGGTCGCTTGGCGCACCCAGTTCAATACATCCAGCCCCGTGCGCTCACGTCCGTTATCTGTGAAAACTTCCCATTTTCCCGGACCGACGTTCTTCGCCTCAATGGACAACACCATGCATTGAGAGCCAAAAACGCGCGACACCTCACCAATTAACTGCGGCCGACGTACCGCTGCCGTGTTGATGGCCACCTTGTCCGCGCCCGCGCGAAGCAGTTCCCTCACATCATCAACTGATCGCACGCCACCACCTACCGTCAGCGGGATAAACACATCCCTGGCCGTGCGGCTAACAATGTCGCGCAGACTGTTACGGCCATACAGACTGGCTACGATGTCGATATAGATCAACTCATCGGCACCTTGTTCGTAATAGCGACGCGCATAAGCCTGCGGGTCGCCGACCACGCGCAACCCCTCAAGATGGATGCCTTTGATCAGGTTGGGCCCCTTGATGTCAAGGCGCGGAATTAATCGAACGCCGGCCATACCTCACACTCCGGGGTGCCAGACTTGCGACCTTAACTTCCATTCGCCATCCTCAAATATCCAGAGATGGGGCGAGCGGAAGGTGTCGGCCAAATGCATGAAATACTCATAATCCATGATCGACTGCTCAAACATTTTTGAAGCCTGCGGGAACTCGTTGGCTGGAATGCTCAGATAGCGAAAAATTTCTTCTGCAAAGCGCTCTGGAAATTCGCCGTCGAAGCGTTTGGCCAAGGCTACCCCTTCATCACGGGTGATGTCTCCTGAACGAATTTCCTGCGCGGCGTCGTAGGTTGCACGACCAATACCGAACTTGATAAATGTCGTGTAGTAGTGAAAGTCGTCAATACGATCATCAATGCTGTTGTACTTGCTGTAGGTGCCAGGAGTACGTTCCGGCGACGCCTGAAAACCTCCGTGCTCGACTGAGTAGTAATAGCAACTTTGCGGGTGCCATTTCAGGTAATAGCCGAGGTAGTGAACTTCAACTTTTTGTTTTTCAATTTCTTCGGGATTGGCGGGAAGGTAGGGTTGAAGCTCGTAATCCTCGACACCAAACTCGTTCTTAAGATCAGCAAGTGAAGTGCCGCCAAGATAAATCCGCGACTTGTCACTCGAAGTGAAATAGGACCAATCTCGCTTGGCCGAAAGCGTGTCCGCGATCGGGTTTCCATACTCAGCCTCATTCTCACCGTAGAACACCAGGGGAATTTTGTGCAGCAACGCCATCTTGGGTGCCAGCGCTTTTTGGCCGAACATAAACGGTTGGAATGGATGGAAAAGATTTTCAACCGCAAGTCGGGTAATCAGTCGGTGGATGCGTCCATTTGGCGTACACAGAAAGTTGTCGAATCCGGCGTGAATCCAGCTTTGAAAATTCTTCCAACCCCACTCGGTGTAAATGTGCGGCGCCCAGGTCACCGTCAGCGGATGCATGCTGTACTTGTGCTTCAGCACATGTGCCGCATAAAAACTGTCTTTGCCGCCCGAGCCAGGAACTACGCAGTCGTATGAACCATCGGTACTACGATGCTGATCACACAGCTCGCGCAATTGACGCTCGCGAGCGTTCCAGTCAATGGTTTTATGTTTCTGTTCAGCCATGCGACAAGCATCACACACGCCATGCTCGTCGAAGTGAATGGTCGTCTTCTTACTTTCTTTGGTGTGGCCGTACTCCACCGCCGAGTTCGGTCGCTGGTTTGAAATCACGCACTTCTTGCAGAAGGCAATGCCAGACGGCAAGCCGTATCTGGTTTCATGTGAACCATTCTTGCTTTTGAATGGTTCGAGATCAAATTCACGTCGGCGCGGGTAACGAAACATGCTATTGGTTCTCCATTAAATATTTAAGTTGAAGCAAATCAGATTCGGTATCTATATCAATGGACCGCTCAACAGGCATCACATACGCCACTGTTTCGCGATCAATAAACTTTCTCTCGCGCTTCAACCAATCGGTCTGGGCTACGTAGATTGCCCCGTTGAGCGAATAAGCGGGCGGCAGGTCTTGACGTCGGGTCGCTACTGTACTCGGCAACAGGGACTTGAGATTCCCTTTTTCCTCCAGCGTGAACATCCAGTAAGGACTTTCCTGCGCGGCAGTCACAGATACGCAAGCCGGGGCATTTGCGGTAATGCATGTTTCAATCGCGCGATCAATGTCTCCCGCCATCCTTAGCGGCGACGTGGGCTGAAGCAGGACTACCCATTCGTAGCCAGGACAGCGGTCAATCGCATCAATGACAACATCAACCGTTGGGGTCGCATCCTGAGCAAGGTGTGCATCACGAATAAACGGCGCTTCGCAGCCGCATGCGCGCGCGA
>CAZZAD010000003.1:0-1392 GCA_964652055.1 uncultured Burkholderiaceae bacterium
GGGGGGGGGGGTGGGGATGGGGTTGCACGGGAGAAATTTTTCTTCGCAACCTACCCCATCCCCACCCTAACCCTCCCCTTGAAGGGGAGGGGAAGATGCAGCCATGACCGACACCCTCCTCCCCCTCATCAGTCAGGTGCGTGCCGCCGCGCAAGCCCACACGCCCTTGCGCATCCGCGCTGGTGGTACCAAAGACTTTTACGGCAACCCCACCCACGGCGAGATCCTCGACCCACGTGGCCATACCGGCATCGTCAATTACGAACCCAGCGAGCTGGTCATCACCGCACGCTGCGGCACACCGCTGGCCGACATCGAAGCCGCACTCGCCGCTAACCAACAAATGCTGGGCTTTGAACCGCCGCACTTCGGCGCACACGCCACCCTAGGCGGCACGGTAGCCGCGGGTTTAGCGGGTCCACAGCGCGCTGCCACCCTAGGGGGCGGTGCCGTGCGCGACTTTGTCCTGGGCGCACAACTGCTCACCGCAAAGGGCGACGTATTGCGCTTTGGCGGACAGGTCATGAAAAACGTTGCGGGCTACGACATGGCGCGCCTGCTCACCGGATCACTCGGCACGCTGGGCGTCATCCTTGAAGTCTCACTCAAAGTGCTGCCCTGCCCGCGTGTTGAAGAAACCCTGTGCCTGCACCTGCATCAAACCCGCGCCATCCAGCGCCTGAACGCCTGGGCCGGACAACCGTGGCCCATCAGCGCCACGCTGTGGCATGAGGGCGTTTTGCATGTGCGCCTGTCGGGCTCTGAGGCTGCGGTAAGCGAGGCACGCACCACCATCGGTGGCGACATCGTCGACGGCACCGCGCTATGGACCGAGGTACGCGAACACACGCATCCGTTCTTCAGCCACAGTGAACTGCCGATGTGGCGCCTGTCCGTGCCCTCCATCACACCGCCCCTGGACTTGGGCCCCACCCTCATCGAATGGGGCGGCGCCCTGCGCTGGATCCACAGCAATGCCCACGACAAAATATTGCGCACGCGCGTAAGTGCCGCCGGCGGACACGCCACCTTGTTTCGCAACCGCCAGTCCAACGACAACGCTTTCCACCCTCTGGAACCCGCACTCGCAAAAATTCACCATCGTCTGAAAACAGAATTCGATCCGCATGGCATTTTCAACCGAGGGCGCATGTATGCCACGTGGTAAACCAACAAAACAATTGGGGTCAGATCAACATTGTTTACATCCGACGCTCCAAATAATGTTGATCTGACCCCAATTATTTTTTACCCATGCAAACCCATCTCGCCGACTGGATCCGCAATACCCCCGAGGGCATCGAAGCCGATGCCCTCTTGCGTTCGTGCGTGCATTGCGGCTTTTGCAACGCCACCTGTCCCACGTACCAGTTGCTGGGCGACGAGCTCGAT
>CAZZAD010000003.1:1402-43265 GCA_964652055.1 uncultured Burkholderiaceae bacterium
ATCTATCTCATCAAGCAAGTGCTCGAAGGCGCACCCGCTACCGCCAGCACGCAACGACATCTGGACCGCTGCCTGACCTGCCGCAACTGCGAGACCACTTGCCCCTCCGGCGTGCAGTACGGGCGCCTGCTCGATATTGGCCGCAAGGTGGTGGATGAACGCCTGGAACACCGTGGCCGTAGCGCCTTCACACGCGCGGCGCGCTGGCTACTCAAAGAGGGGCTGACCAGCTCCCTCTTTGCCCCGGCAATAAGGTTGGGCCAACTCGTGCGCCCACTGTTGCCCAAGGCGTTGAAGAACAAGGTGCCCGCACGCACGCCCAGACTCGCTTGGCCCACGCGCACCCACGAACACAGAATGCTCATGCTGGCGGGCTGCGTGCAACCCGCCATGGCGCCCAACATCAATGCAGCCACTGCGCGCGTGCTCGATGCCCTAGGCGTGCAAACTCTGGTGGCCCCCAATGCGGGTTGCTGTGGCGCGGTGCGTCAGCATCTGGACGACACCCCCGGCGCGCTCAATGACGTCCGCCGCAATATCGACGCCTGGTGGCCTGAAGTCGAACGTGGTGCGCAAGCCATCATCATCAACGCCAGCGGTTGTGCCCCCATGGTCAAGGACTACGCCCACCTGCTGCGCTTTGATCCGCTGTACGCACAAAAAGCGCAGCGCGTGAGCGCGCTGGCTAAGGATGCATCGGAGGTGATTCCTGATCTACTGAGAGAACACACCACGGGGCTTGCGCCGACTCATAGCGCTGATCCTCGAACGCGAGACCGTTTCCCTCACCCCAACCTCTCTCCCGGAGGGAGAGGGGCTTTAAACCTCCCTCTCCCTCCGAGAGAGGGACCGAGGGTGAGGGAAAGCGATATCGCGCTTTCAAGTAGAACCACCACAACAGGCCCCCGCATGCGCGTGGCCTTCCACCCAACCTGCACGTTGCAGCATGGCCAGCAAATCCATGGTGTGGTGGAACCCTTACTTGAATCGCTGGGCGCCGAGTTACTACCGTTTGCTGAATCGCACCTGTGTTGCGGTTCGGCCGGCACCTATTCAGTGTTGCAACCCCAACTGGCCTACCCACTGCGCGATCGCAAACTCAAGCATCTGCAAGCGGGTCAACCCGAAGTGATTCTGTCCGCCAATGTCGGCTGCATTGCTCATCTGGCCAGTGGAACCAAGATACCGGTCCAGCATTGGGTGGAGTGGGTGTGCGAGCGCCTTTGAACTACACAACCCACGCAGGCCATCCAACACATTGCCGCAATAACTGGCAATACTGGTGGACTTGAGCACGTCATCGGTAATGGAGGGCCAGTTCACCTTGACGCTGATCTTGCTTTCACAGGCCTTGTTTAGCCGCTCGAGCTTTTCACCGAGCTGCGTCTCCTGCTTATCCTCAGCCGCCTTGCGATCAAACTTCTGCATCGTCGCCAAAGTGCCATCTTTGCTCTGCTTGATATGGAGCGCGTAAACGTCCTCCGCCTTGAGTTCCTGGGTTGCCTTGTCGTTAAACCGCAGACGTAAGCTGTCGCGCTTGCCGGGCACGCCGAGTCGATATTCCTTCGTACCCCACTGTTCGCGCACCACCAAGACAGTAAAAACACGTCCCTGCCAGGTGGTTTTGTAATCGGTGCCGGTACTAGAGCTGAGCACCTCGCACAGCTGCGCTTTGCCATCGAACTCAGACCCCGTGCCACTGATGCTCACAATGGCTTTGTTGTCCGATGCAGGTTTGAGCGGCACCACCACCACACGAATGCCTTCGTCACCCGAAAACACCTTGCCGGGCTCAATGGGGGACTGCGCCAGTACAGGCTGAGCCAGCGCCAGAACAAGCCCGAGACATGCGGCCCATACGCGCGCCCTTCAACACATCACGCATATCGTCTCCTAAAAAAAGTAGGGTTCACGCCCTAAAACGTTTAATGCGAATTCCGCCGCGACGGCTAACTGAATAAGCGCTCCGCGAGCGCTCAGGTGTCCGACTTGGGCTTTGCGCTCTGCGGTTTACGTGCCGTAAACGGATAAGCCCCGCGCGGCCCTCCCGGGGCGGGAATGCGCAACGACAACAACATGGTCAACACCAGCGTGACTGCGGTGAACCCCAACGAGTAGAGCACCGGAATCTTGATCACGTCGATCAGCAGCATCTTGACGCCGATGAACACCAGCACGATGGCCAGGCCATAGCTGAGCAGGTGAAAACGCTCATGCACACCAGCGAGCAGGAAGTACATCGCCCGCAAACCCAAAATGGCAAACACGTTGGAGGTGAGCACGATGAATGGGTCTTGGGTGATGGCAAAGATGGCGGGGATCGAATCGACCGCAAACACCACGTCCACCAATCCAATCAGTGCCATCACGACAAATAGCGGCGTGGCCACGCGCACGCCGTTGACCCGCGTGAAGAACTTTTCGCCGTCGTAATCGGGTGCAATGCGGATGTGCTTGCGGATCCAGAGCAAGGCCGGGTTGTTGTCCAGATCGGGTTCCTGTCCCGCCGCCCACCACATCTTGATGCCAGTGAACACCAGAAACGCTCCGAAGAAATACAGAATCCAGTGAAAACGAACAATGAGCCAGGCCCCCACCAAAATCATCACCGCGCGTAGCACCAAGGCACCCAGAATGCCCAGCATCAGCACGCGTTTTTGAAATTCGCCCGGCACCCCAAAGTAGGTAAACAACATGAGGAACACAAAAATGTTGTCCACCGCCAGCGCCTTCTCAATCAGGTAGCCGGTCAAAAACTCCACCACCTTGGCGCGCGCCGGCTCAGCACCCTGGGTCTGCCCCAGATGCCAGCCCAGCCAGGCCACAAAGACGAGCGACACCGCCACCCAAAGGATCGACCAAATGGCGGCCTCTTTCATACTGACTTGGTGCGCCCCCTGCTGACGCAGCGCCAAGAAGTCCACCAGCAAGGCCACCAGGACAAACCCACCAAAGAGGGCCCACAAGAGGGGCGAGCCGACAGTTTCCAATGCATGCTCCTTTTAGTAATTAACCACATTGTCCGGTATACCCACACGCCGTACAAAACTCGCAACCATCGCGCTTGATCATGGCGGCGGCATGGCATGCGGGGCAGACCTTGCCTTTGATGGGTTGGGCTTCGTTGACCAGCGCTGGGGTGGCGGTGCCATCCAAACCGGGCAGCGCAAGGATGCCGGCCGATTGAATGGCGCGGCCGTCGTCGTCGAGGATGCCCAGGACTTTGTAGCGATGCAGCAGCAGCGTGGCGATGTAGGCCACGGTGCTGGGGTAGAGCGCAGCGCGCTCCTCGCCGGGCACGGGGGCCCAGAACTCGCCGTTTTGCTCGCCGAAGTTCAGTAGCTTTTTGAGCTTGAGGCCAATCCAGTTGGCATCGACCACGCGCATGTCGAGCGAGATCAGCTTGCACAAACCGTCGAGCACGCGGGGGTATTCGCCCGCCAGCCAGATGGAATACGGCCGGCGGCTGCCGTCGGGCAGGTGCAGCTCTTTGATGCCCAGCACGAAGTCGTCGCCCGTGTTGGCGTTGCTTACGTCCACGGTCCAGCTCATGGTGCCCAGGGGGCCGGTCTTGGGTTCTTTGCGGCTGAAGAGTGCGTCCATCACGGGCGTGGGCAGGGGCACCAGTTGATGAGCGGGGTCTTGAAATACGCCTAAGTGCTCACAGCGCCAGCGCACGATGTTGGCAAACGCGGCCACTACACCGCTTTGAAATTTGGGCTCACCCGTGGGCGGCATGGGGAGGGAGAAGCCGGCTTCGTCGCGTGCCTTGGCCAGCGCATCCAGTTTTAATTTGAGCCAGGCGCGGTCTTCGCTGCGCATGTCCATCGACAAGGTTTTGGCAATGGCACCTAGGCCGCGTGGTTGCTCGGCGCCGTTGACCCACACTTCAAACGGCTGCGGGCCCACACCGGCGCTGTCCACCTGTCCGATAAAAATTGCAAACTTTTCGTGGCGCTCAGGGATTTCCACCATGTAGGTCCAGGCCAGGTTGCCTTCGGCCAGATCCGGGCGGCCCGGCCATTTGAGACTGGCCAGTGCGGGTTGCGGCGCAAAGCTCAGACGCACGCGACGATCTGGGTCGTCTTTCAAATCTTGCGGTGTGGTTTGGGGTGTGGCCGCGGGCTCCTTGCGCACTTCCAGCACGGAGCCAATGACGTTGTTGGGCCGATAGGTGGTGATGCCTTTGAGGCCGGCCTTCCACGCATCCAGATACAAGCGGCGGAAGTCGTCAAAGGGATAGTCCTCGGGCACGTTGACGGTCTTGCTCACGGCCGCATCGATGTAGGGCTGCACGGCGGCAATCATCTGCATGTGATCGGCGGCGCTCATGTCGAGTGCGTGCACAAACGCGGGTGGCAGATGCGCTACGTCGCCGCCCATGCGGCGGTACAGGCGATAGGCGTAGTCCTCAACGGCGTATTCCTGTTTGCTGCCATCGGGCATGCGCTTTTTGCGCACGTAGGTCCACGAGAACGTGGGTTCAATGCCGCCCGATGCATTGCCCGCAAAGGCCAGCGAGATGGTGCCGGTGGGCGCAATGGACAACAGGTGCGAGTTGCGGATGCCTTGCTTGCGGATGGTCGCCTTGAGCGCGTCGGGCAGACGCGAGGCGGTGTGCGGCGCGGCCAGATATTTATCGGCATCAAACAGCGGGAAGGCGCCCTTCTCTTGGGCCAGGTCACTCGATGCCGCGTAAGCCGCATCACGCATCACACCGGAGATGCGCGCGGCCATGGCGCGGCCCGCGTCGCTGTCGTAGCGCAGGTTCAGCAGCGTGAGGGTGTTGCCCAGGCCCGTAAAGCCCAGCCCCACGCGGCGCTTGTTAGCGGCTTCAAGTTTTTGCTCCGGCAGGGGCCACAAGGTGGCCTCCAACACGTTGTCGAGTGCACGGATGGCCACACCCACCACGGCACCGAACTTGGCAAAGTCAAACGACGCGCCTTCACCAAAGGGGTCAATCACAAAGCGGGTGAGGTTGATGGAGCCCAAACAGCAGCAGCCATAAGGCGGCAGCGGTTGCTCGCCACAGGGGTTGGTGGCGGCAATGTGTTCGCAATAGGACAGGTTGTTGTCCTGATTCACGCGGTCGATAAAAATCACGCCGGGTTCGGCATGGTTGTAGGTGGACTGCATGATCTGATCGAAGAGCTCGCGCGCGTTGATGCGGCGATAGATCCAGCCTTGCGGGCCACGTTCCGCGCCTTCTTTGTTGAACGGCTCGGACTCATGCCATAGCGCGATGGATTCGTTGGCATCGACCGCGCGCATAAATGCATCGGTCACCGCCACGCTCATGTTGAAGTTGGTGAGCGAGCCGTCGCGCTTGGCGTGGATGAATTCTTCAATGTCGGGGTGATCACAACGCATCATCCCCATCTGCGCGCCGCGACGCGCACCGGCAGACTCCAAGGTCTCGCAGCTCTTGTCGAACACGCGCATGTAGGACACGGGCCCACTGGCACGTGACTGCGTGGCCGCCACCAAAGCCCCCTTGGGGCGGATGGCAGAAAAGTCATAGCCCACCCCACCGCCGCGCCGCATGGTCTCGGCCGCTTGCGCCAGGGCGCCGTAAATGGAAGGCACCCCGTTGCGGGTCTCGGTAATGGCATCGCCCACCGGTTGCACAAAACAGTTGATGAGGGTGGCGGCAATGCCGGTGCCTGCGGCCGAGTTCACGCGCCCACCAGGAATGAAGCCCGCCCCCATGGCGTCAAAAAACTTTTGCTCCCAAAGCGCGCGCAGCTCAGGCTTCTCAAGGGCGGCCAGACCCCGCGCTACGCGGCGGCGCACATCGTCGGCACTTTTTTCTTCGCCCTTGGCGTACTTCTCCAGCAGCACATCGATAGAGATGGGCTGTTCATCGAGCAACATTTGTGCAGGATCGAGTTTCATTTTTCATTTCTCCGTTTTGAGCCGGAACCCTACTCGCGGCTCCTTATAGCTATTGGGCATATCGCCGTCCTATACTGCCGCGCCATGAACCTTCAACAGTTTCGCTTTCTGCGCGAAGCCGCGCGACAAAAGTTCAGCCTCACGCTGGCGGCCCGTGCGCTGCATACCTCGCAGCCGGGCATCTCCAAGGCCCTCATTGAGCTCGAAGGTGAGCTGGGCGTGTCCATCCTGGCCCGGCAGGGCAAACGCATTCTGGGCCTCACACCCCCAGGTCAGCAGGTGCTGCTCGCGGCCGAACGCATCATGCAGGAGGTGGACAACCTCAAAAAGCTGGCGCGCGATTTTGCCGGCGCCCCCAGTGGCACCTTGCGCATTGCCACCACCCACACCCAGGCCCGCTACGTCTTGCCCAAGGTGGTGCAGGCCTTCGTGCAGAAGTACCCGCAGGTGCGGCTCAAACTGTTGGAAGCCAGTCCGTCGCAAATCGCCTCCATGCTCACGTCAGGACAAGCCGACGTGGGCATTGCCACAGAAACGCTGGCCGATTTTCCGGGGCTGCGTTCCATTGATCTTTATCAGTGGCAACACGTGGCCGTGTTCCCACCGCAGCACCCACTGGCCAAGTTTGTGGCCACGCCGGGCAAGCTCACGCTCAAAGACCTGGCGCGCCACCCTCTGGTGACGTACGAGTCACAGTTTGCCGGGCGCGGCAAGATTGATGCGGCGTTTGCAGCCGCGGGCATAGAGCCGTCCATCGTGCTCGAAGCCATTGATGCCGACGTGATCAAAACCTATGTGGCCGCCGGGTTGGGCGTGGGCATCATCGCCGGCGTTGCCGTAGACCATCCACGTGAATCACTCACCGTGTTGCCCTGCGCGCATCTGTTCGGGCAAAACACCACGCGACTCGCGGTAAAACAAGGCGCCTACCTGCGTGGCTTTGCCTATGACTTCATCTTGATGCTGGCGCCGGACTGGACCAAACCAAAACTCGAAGAAAAGTTTGGTTAAAAACCACATCCGCCGAACGGAGTAGCGCTGCCACCGACCCGAAGTGCAACCTAAAAGCGCCGACCACCGAGGAAATCGATTTTTTTCAACCCGCGCGCGCAGACGGGGGACCCGAATATCTAAGGGCAGTCGTCATGAGAATGACGACTGCCCCTAACGTTTGACTTAAAACCTCAGCCCGAACTTGGCGCCATAACTTGCGCGGCTGTCCGTCACGTCGGCCTCCAGCGCAAGGTTCATCAGACCAAAGTTCAGGTTCACACCGCCGAACACCTTGTTCTGGTTGAACGACACCTCCACCAATCCGGGCACGCCCTGCGGCGTGCTGGTCACGCGCACGACGCCGGCACCGATATAGGGCGTGGCAAAGGCAAAGCCTTTAGATACCGAAATATCAAACCCCTGCGTGTCAAGTTTGAGCTGATCTACGCCCTGCAGCCGCGTGAGCGACGCACGCAGCGCCACCGCGGGCATCGTTGCACTGCCCGCCAACGCAGCCCAGCGCAGTTCACCCCCGATCATCTTCACGTTGGTGCTGGGTATGGCCGAATAGGTCAGACCCACATCAATATTGAGCGGCAAACCCTTGTAGGCGCGCAGTGAGGGCACCGGCACCGCATCGGGAATATCTGACCCACCCGTGGCACGTTCCAGCAGAGCCACGCTCTTCAACGACGTGACCGTTACCGCAACACCCATATCAAAGCCCGTGATACCCAGGGCTTCGGCCGGCACCAGCCCTTTGTACGAGAGCGCTGCGCCCAGGTCTTGCGAGAGCAGACGAAATTCCTGTTGCGCCAGCAATTGCAGCGAATCCAGATCCCCGGCCCGAGCCATGGGCATCAACCCGGCGCCCATGACAAACGAAGCAAACAGCACGCGCGAAAATTTCATCACTTGATCTCCAGCAGTAGTGAGGGAAAACGGATATAGGCGGCGCAGTCTATCCACCGCTGACTTGAACGCCCTCACGCAAGACGGGTAAACTGCGCGCCTCATTTAAGGGGACGTAGCTCAGCTGGGAGAGCGTCGCGTTCGCAATGCGAAGGTCGGGAGTTCGATCCTCCTCGTCTCCACCACTTGTTCACCACCCCAACAAAAAAGCCAACCGTTACAGGTTGGCTTTTTCGTTGAATTCATACCCAGCCAGTCAAGGTTGCAATGTTTTAGCTTGGTTGTTCACGTCGTGCAGTTCGTACAACAATACCGTCACGGCACCCAAAAAAAAGTCCTCGTTATCGTCACTGACGAACCCCGCGTCTCGCAATCGTTGCCGCGCAGCCACAATATCGATCTGCGGCTGATCCATATGCTCGCTAAACCCAGACAATGCCCTATCGACTTCAGCTTTCAACAACGCTTGGGCCGCGGGATCGGCGCTCGCAATGATCTCGTCCAAGAGCTCGGCGGTTTGTATTACACCGGTCAAAGCTGTTCTGAGCTTACCCCCGGCATTGGCGGGCTCGCTCACCGCAGATACTGGAGTTAAAGATATCAGCGGCCCGCGCTCCATGGCCGAGAAAGTCTCGTCCAGCTGCGCTCGGGCGAGTTCATGTTGTCCAGGCTCCTTATTGCCCAGGCCCAGGCCCAGGACCTGCTGCGCGTCATGAACCGCGTGCGCCAGCACTCGCATCCTGTTGACTACGGCACCACGTAAGTACTCGAGCTGTCTGTTATCAGCACGATCATAAAATGCTGCCTCCGTTACACCCCCAAAGTGAAGCATGTACGACATATCCTCCACCCATGGATTCAGAACGACTTTGAGCAATCGATCATCCTGCTCCAGGTGATAGAGCCCACGCACATCGCCAGGCCTGGGCACGTTTTCGCTGGCTGTATCGGCAATCTCAAACCGAATTTTTTTCTTCTCATTGCCCGCCAAAAGTCGCAAAGTGGCCTCACTCATGGGCACGTTCTGCGCCAGATTGATCAAGTACTCGGTCATGTTCGCGGATTTTTTGGTCAAATGCGGTTGCACATCAGGAAGCGCATCAAACCCAACCTCCAGTTGGGATTCGTCCAAATGCGGTGGCTTGAACACGCTGGAAAGCAAATTGTTCTGGCCCTGCACGGTTGACACCACGTCATAAAAGACTGGAGGCAAGGCCTCCCTAACATGGTCTGGCACCGCCAGCGTTGGGATGGTGCCCAGTGCATTGCCTTGCTGCAGCAACGAGGCTTCGCGAACCAAATTAATACCAGCAAACTTCGGGTTGTGAATCTGTTGGCCTTCCAGATGCGTCTGGTAATGCTCAAGCACAGCTCTTTCGATCTGACTGGGCAGTTCAATCTTCGGGTTCGCGCCTTCACGCACGATGGATGCGAGTTTTTCATTTCCGGCCAATAGCTCCTGCACGGCTAGCCGGGTGGGTCGCGACCATGAAATCTTTGGAGGCAATAGATTGATGACGTTTGTGTTGACAGCATCTATTGCGCCCCAATTGCCCAAAGACACATCATTTGCCCAACCTATATCGCTACGTATCCCATTAGGGTTTGCATTTGCCAGCAAAACCGCCACCGGTTGCTTGGCCTTGACCGGTTGCTTGGCCTGGCCTTGGCTCATGTTGCCGGGTGGGGCCACCCTACCGGACACACTATTCACAATATCCAGATCAGCCCACGGCACAGCCTGCGCGCGATCCGACGGCCCGGCTGTTAGCTTGTTCAACAGAACCCCGCCGGAGCTACCGAACGGCTCAGCCCGCACCACGCTCCCATCAGCCTTAGGCAAAAGCCCGACGTTAAGAACTCTGGCAATCATTGCTCTCTCCCTCTCTCTCTAATTAATTTGAGCGCGAAGTTTCCAATACGGCAGGCCTGGGCACAAGAGCCATAGCTATAGATTTTCGTAGTGCCATACGGCGCTGTGAGCCCGCCACGACATGCAGCGCGCGATATCGGCGTCCACTCACCCAACTTGAGCCCCCCGATGCGCGAGTGAAGCGGGCAACTGCCTCCCTGCTTCATGGGCTATTTAAACCTCTTCGCTAAGAAACTGCATTCCGCACTGCACTACGCGGATTTGCACTCAATCCACTTGACGGAGCCCTAGCGATGAATCGCCAAAACAAATTTCTGGTTGTCCTGACAGTCGCAATGCTGGCCATCACGCTGGGAGGTTGCGGTGCGTCCAGCGGCAGTGGCGCGGCGGCGTCCGCTCCTGAAGCGGTATCGGGCGTGTCCACGCCCTCCCAGGTTTCTGTTGTGTCCGCACGCTAAAGGAGCCGCAACCATGACCTCATCCCTCCGTGCGCTGCGCCCCATCGTTTCTGCCGTAGCTTTGGCCTTAGCTGCGAGCGCTGCACCGGCTGCCCCTCCCGCAGGCACGTCCTACTTCACCGACGGACAAAACTCGTTTGTGGAAGACGCCACGTCCCGTGGCATCGGGCAAGTCAACATGATCACGTGCTTCATGAGTTCCATGAAGCCAGCAGGCCTCGTAAATCAGGGCAACTACATTGCGCTGGTGGATGAAGTGAAATGCGATCCCAATTCACGCTCCAGCACCAGCAACCAGAGCGCCAGTGGCGGCGCGCAGGCACCCCAATACACGCGCGCCATTGTCAATTCCACGCGGGCCAGCAACGCCGATCCGATGCTCGCCTCCATCTGGGTCAACAGTGCGCAAGGCCCTAATGATCCTGAAACCATCATCTCGGTGCGCCTGAGTGCCAGCAGCGCTCCCAGCCTAAGCAACCCTTACGGCGTGTTCCGGCTGGATTTTTGCGGCAAGGAATCCACGGCCCTGTCCACGGCCGCCTGCATGATGAAGGGCTACCTCGACGCCAATGCCAACGGTCTGCAGTTTTTTCAGAATGAAGGCGGAGGCAACCGCAGCAACGTGACCCAACTGACGCTCACCCAGGGTTCGGGCGGCGACTCCGGCCAGGGCCGGCTGGCGCAGGAGGAGACTTTCAACAGCGTCACCACCACCACCGCCTTCACGTTTGCCTACAACGCCACGCACTACCGGCGCAGCGATACGGAAACCAATTCGGACCGGTGTTTCTCGCGTCTGGAAAGTGACGCCAAGAAGTCGGTGTGGCGCTATGGCCTATATCAGGAAGACGGCAGCAAGCTCGACATCAACTCGGGCTTCCCCGTGCGCTGGACCGACCCCAATACCCTCCAGTCCTACCAAGGCCACATTGGTTACTACGGTCTGTGGATGGAAGACAACAAAGCCTCGGTCATCTCCGATGGCGCCACTTTGGTGAAACAAAACTTTGGGTCCAATGCGACCAATGAAAGTTTCCTGCTCAGCAAGGCGCGCGGACGACTCACCAAACACACGCGCCAGACCACCACACTGGATCGCGTTGCCAACGTGCGCCTGACCGTGGGCCTGAACGTGGCCAGCGTGTGGCAGCAAGCCGAGATTTATTGGGACGGCACGCTGGGACAGTTTGTGAAGTCCGGCGTGATGAACTGCGGCGGCAATGGCTGCAACATTCAAACCGTGAGTCCCGTAGAACCCATTGCCAATGGCAGCTGGGCGGCGCAAGGCGGCATCTTTGGCTGGTCCCAGTCACTCGGTGGCGAGGTGTTTATCGGCAACGTCGGCAACCTGGCCAACCCCACGGCGGTGGATGTGGCCTATCGGGTGCAGTCGCTGGTGTATCCGGCAGACATTCCCGCCGAGCTCAAATGTCTGGGTGAATGCGCCGACGTGGCCAGCATGACGGCTTATTTCACCGATCAGATGGGGGCCACCTCGCCTTACATCAGCAACACGCTCAATGTGCAGTTCGATCCCTCAGGCGTGGCCGCAGGCAATCTGGTGAGTTACGTGCAAGACGGCACCACGGGCGAGCTCAAGGTGTCGGGCGACAGCGGCCCATTGGTGGTGAGCAACGCCAACTGGCTCAGCGCCAAACCGCAGTACTCGTTTGGCTTCCGGCTGGGCAAGCTCTTCAGCGCGGCGGACGCCGCCTCGGCGCTGTGTACCGGATCGACCACGCACTACTGCGGCTCCAAGCTCAACGACCTCACCCACTTCTATACGTGGGAAACCGGCACACAGTCGTTTAACCAGTTCTTTGCGCTGCGCGCCGCCAGCGGCAACTGTGCCGGATCCTCGGACGCCTACTGCCGCTTTGATGCGCCGCTGTCCGTCACCTACAGCGTGCCCAACGATGCCAATGAATTTGGCGAATACGCGGGTCGCGATGTGATCCTGCAATACGGCGGCTTTGGCAATCTGTGGGGCGTTCCGGGCCTGTGCATCAACCGCCTGACCAATGCGCCTACGGACTGTTCGCAAGGCGGACAAAACATTCGCTTTGTTCCGGCGTTTGTGATTCCGTTCAACGCCACGACGGGCGTGGTGCGCAATGGCAACACCACGTACTACGTGAAGTGGCTGGACCGTGAAATGCGCTTCTCCGAAGTGGCCGGTGGTCAGTGCAGCGCACTGACCCTGCCGAGCAACGGATTGACGCTGCCCCAGGAGTCGGGTTTTCTCAACCCTGGGGTGTCGAGCAGCCCGTACTACATCGGCACCTTGCCCGCCGTCAGCGGGGCTCCCCGTGTCATTGACGGCGAAGTGAAGTACTGATTGAAGAGTTGGGCTGCTCCACGCTGGCAGCGTGATGCGCTGCCAGCGTTTTTTGTTTCGCTGACTGCGCATGCCCTGATGCTCTTTGCTTTGCAGTCGGTTCCTGCTAGCAGGAGTCCACCGACCTCCACCGCATCGAACTCAGATCTGCACATTGCGTGGGTCGCGAGCATCTCACCCGCCCCAGTGCACACTGAACCTCGCCCCGCCGCGCGTGGCCGGACCACACCGCGCCCATCTCCCGCCAAAACCGTGCCGACAACTTCGGCAGCTGCACCCGCTGTCGCGCCTGAAACATTCCAGCTGGCGCGTCAGTCGCTGGCGTTTTCGGGCTGGCGCCCAAGGGCTGATGACACCCACAACGGCCGGCCCAAGCCTTCGGCCCACAGCGACATGCTCAAGGAAGGGCTGGCCCGCAGCGCGCAGCAGGTGGCGCAGTCCCTGGCCGCCACATGGAATGAGGACGGCACCTGCACGCTTGAGTTGGCGACGGACAGCCGCTCACTCGACCCGCAAATTCACTGCAGCGCGGTAGCCGGCGAAGAAGCGATACGCGCGATGAATCCGGAAGCCTTGCGTGGACTGGCGCAATGGCTACGTGCAAGCGACCTGACTCAAATTGAGTTCTTGCTCAATGACGGACGCGCAAGCTTTCGCACCGCGTATTGACTGCCCACCAAAGAAAAAATCCCGAACCCTGCGGATGCAAGGTTCGGAAGTGCGTTACTGATTAACTTTGCCCGGCAGGGACAGATCGCCCGAGGCGACTTTGAACACATCGACCACGCACAGCAGCGGGTTGTGCACGCTGGCATTGACACGCAGCGCCGCAGTCACACCGTCAAAGCTGGCCGCGTTGACCACACCGATGTCGTCAAAGGGCACGCGCACTTCGACCGTGTTGCGTTTGAAGTTGGGGCTCCATCCGGGGCTGTCGATCAGGATGGGCAGGCCCGGCCAGGTCTTGGGCAGCTTGGGCTTGGCGCCTTCAGGAATATCGACAACCTTGAGCGCGCCTTTGCCGCAAGCGTCATCGGGTTGCAGCACGACCCAGTGTGAATGCCACACGTTGCCGTCGTTCTTGGGGTTGCCGTCAGCGTTCTCGTCAAAGAGCGGTGTGTCATCAAAGTCGGGGTGCGAGGTCACAGCAAAAGCGAGAATGCCGCTCTTGGGCTCAAAACCCACAACCGACGGATCCATGCTGGTCGGCCACACGTAGGAAAACACGGTGCTTCCTGCCAGCTTGCCTATGGCCGTGGGCTTGGTGGCTCCCGCGCGACCAGAAACAGCCACGTGAAACACCGCCGTGTTGCCTTCCGTGCTGATCTTGGTGTGAACAATGTCGTACGAGGGCCGCACCGTTTTGGTGGGTTTGCTCTGTATGCCACCGGTGTGATCGTGGGCCAGACCCGCGGTGGCGGTTGCAGCAAAGGCCAGCGTGACTGCGAGGTGGGGCAGGGTGTGTTTCATTAAGTGCTCCATAAGGTGAGTGGATGGGTTCGGAAAGGTGCCAGCAAAGCCAGCGGACGCGCGGGATGAACCACTTTCCATGCGCCACGGTTTACGGTAGGAGTCCTAACTGTAACAAGAAATAAAAAACTCATCTCAGACCTGCCCCACCTGTCTCCAGTTGCGCCGGGCAACCGCTGGGCTGGCGGGGTCATGCTCGGGGCAATCCAACCGCAACATAGTCTGCGGCATTGGCACATCGACAAACCGGCAATGGTGCGGCGCCTGGGCGTCTGGATGTACGTTGGGGGCAAAGTGCTTGCATGTGGCACACGCCCGAATTTCTGGAAAGCGCTCGGCCTGCTGCAGCTTTCCCATCATGGCCAGCAACGAGGTAAACAGCGCCTCCTGGGTCTGTTCCGGCAATTCATCCACAGCATCAAACGCGAAGGCCATGGCCTGCGAAAATTTTTTGGCCAATGCGCGCCCGGCCGCAGTGAGCTTCAACGCCACGGCCCGGCCATCATCGGGAACCGCGTTTTTTTCTACCAACCCCTTGGTCACAAGGGCCGCAATGGAATCACTGGCGCTGGCCGATGACACCCCAAGCTGCTGTGCCAACCAAGACAGACGCACGCCTTCATCGCGCGTGAGGAGCCGCTCAAGAATTTCGGTCTGTGTGGGATTGAGTCCCTCGGCCGTCGCAAACTGCCATACCGCTGCGCGCAAGGCGGCCGCGATACGCGAGATTCCCGTCACGATGCGCTCACTCGTGGGCGGGGTATCACTCCAAACGGAAGGGGGGCGGGACTTCATGGAACGCAGTGTGCCCAGCACAGACACACTTGTCAAGGAGTCCTAACAATGTATTTCAAAGACACCCAAAAGGGGATGAAGGAAACGCCTTAGTGGAACTGATCCGCTGCGATCCGCAGCGGCCAACGGTGCGACCTACTACCGGACCTAGGAGCCTGCGCGGCAGAAGGCGTCGAAGCGAAACGCGTAGGAAAAGAGCCCAATTTGCGCCCGCTTTTGAGGACTGTGACCGTAGCCACAGCCGGAAAAACGGGTGCGAAGTGGGACTTTTCTCCACGCGTTGCAGCCGACGCGCTTCTGCCGCGCAGACTCCTAGTGCAGTGCTTCATGCTGTTTGACACTTTTATAAAACCGATGGATTTGTCGTCCTGGCAAGGCGCAAACCACAGCGATGCCTGGCGGCAGGGCGGCAAAGACGCGGTTTATGTGTCAAACAGTGTGAAGCACTGCACTAGTGCCGCCGTGTCGCCAGGAACAACACCCCGGCTACAAACTCTGGCGTCGCGCGAGAGGCCAGCGCCACGTAGGCCACGGGTGCCATGCCCGTGGGATCGGGCCGCACCACGCGCGCGACCGTCTGGTCTTCAAATCGAAACTCAAACGAGCGATGTTGCCGGCGTGTGGGCATCTGAATATCCACTTCACCACGGCTGAAACTGAGCTTGCTCCACGCGTTTCTGAGCCACCCGCCGCTGCGAAATATCTCGGCCACGCACTTGCCATCGGCCTGCAAAACGATGGAACTGTCGGACTCGCCCCCCACACGGCCGCGCCAGACAGAACCATTTTTGCGGTCCGTTTGGTCGAACACCCGGAACTTGCAGCCGTAGAGCTCAACCGTGGGAGCTTCGTAGCGAAACAATGAGATGCGCCCAATGCGCTTGCCGGTGTAATCGCGAATCTCGTGGGTGGCATGGGCCGAGCCACTGACCGGATGCAGCCGATACATGCGCATCCGCTCCTGATCCAGATCATTAAACGCCGGCAGCTCCCACGCCGTGGAAACCGGCTGGTACGTCAGGGCGACGGCGCGGCGTGTTCCAAGCGCAAACCAGGCAAGCGGCGTAATGATCAACATGCCAACGGCAACAACCAGGGCGTAATAGGCAAATGCGTTCATCGCTGGGGTCTCAGTCGTTGTAGAGGATTCGGGGGGGCCTGCTGGATTTGGGGGTAGGCAAAATTCCGACAACTTCACGCGGCCCACCCTTGCACGAAGTATCGACGCCGCCCTCTTGCTTTCCGATCCCGCTGGCAGGGCAACCCCTCCCGCAGTTCAGCTCATCCGTATGGACAGCTACTGTTTTAACTCCCAGCTGCCTTTGCCCGTGCTGCACGCCACGCGCGTGGCACTTTCGCTCAGCTTGTCGCGCCCGGCCTTCAAGCGGAACTCGCGGCAGTTGCTACCCACGTTACGGATGGGCGTGAGCTCGTAATGCACCTGTTGGTTATCCCAGCGCACCGTTTTGCCCACAGCAGCCAGTTCCAGGGCATGGCCAATACACGCACGATCTGTGCGATCAATTTGGCGTCCGATCTTGCTTCCCACCACAGCACCCACGGCCGTACCCACAATGACTGCGATGGCGCGGCTGGCGTCATCGGCACCCTGCGAGGCCTGCGCACCCACGATGCCCCCCACCGCTGCACCGGCCAAGCCAAGAACCGCATCGGTATCACAACGGCCCATGGACACGATGCCGTAGTCGCGCTCCCAGGTCTTGCCCTGATAGCCCGCATAGTTGGGGTCATTTTTTTTTGCGCCAGCCGTGTGCCTTGGCGTGCGGCGGGGGATCGGCCGCGGCCGGGGTCAGCCACACCAGTGCAAGCAGTCCAACGAACAAGCAACGCAGGCCATGAAGTGAGTTCATCTCGCCGATCTCCATAAAAAACGCGGACCCGAAACTTACCTGCAACCCACACGCGCCATGCAACACAAACAGTGCACTACCGCAGCCTATTTATTGCTTTCACCCGCGTACCGCGCAACAAAGCGACGATCAATCCAGTCTTTCCAGCGCCAGACCCAATTACCCTCGAAACTCCATGCGCCCCAGCTGGCAATGGCGTGTCGCCCTCCTGTCGATAACAAATACAAGGCACGCTTTTGCGGCACGTAGTCCAGTAAGGGCGCACCCGTCGCCGCACGCCGCAGGTTTTGCGCCAGCGGCGGGCCCGCCCGCACGGCGTACACGCCTGAGCGGGCACGGGGGTGCTCGCTCAGGCTGGCGCAGTCCCCCGCCGCAAACACAAAGGGATGTGAGCTCGACTGCAACGTGTTTAGGGTCTGAATAAAGCCACGCTCATCTACGGCCAAACCCGCCTCACACGGCCAGGCCGCTGCGGCAGAGCCCGTAGCCACCAGTGTCCAATCCGAGTGCACCGTATCGCCATGAGCCAGCTGGATGGAGGTTGCATCCAACGCCACCGCATCCGCATCAATCACCTTGATGTGCGCCAGGGTCAGATGGGCCAACACGCGACGGCGCACGCCCTGCGGCAATTCAGGAAGCACGCCACGACGGCCCGCCACCAGTTGCAATGACACGCGAGCGCGCTGTGGCCGCAGGTGCCACGCCATGGCCAGGGCAATCTCCACACCGGCCGCACCACCGCCAATGACCGTCATCACCCGGGGCGCAGGCTGCGTACACCAACGCTGCCAGACGGTGATAAATGCTTCGATGGGGCGCAAGGCGGCGCCTTCAAACGACGCACCGTGGGTGAGCTCCGGTTGCGGCACGGCGCCGGTGTCGATTGAAACCCAATCAAACGCAAGGGTCTCGCCCTGGGCCGTGCGCGCACTACGCGCAACCAGATCGAGCTGCACCACCTGCCCAAACACCAGATGCGCCTGTGCCCGCGCAGCCACGGGTGCCACCGCAATGGCACACTGCTCCACGGTGTAGTGCCCGGCAATCCAGCCCGGCAGCATGCCGCTATAGATCTGCCGCGGGTACGGCGTGACCAAAGTCACCTCCACTCCGGCCAGTGGCGCCTGCGCAAGTTCAGCCAGCACACCCAGATGCGCATGGCCCGCGCCGATGAGCAGCAACCGTTTCATGGCATGAGCTGGAACGTCGATTCAATCCACACCCAGCCCCCTGCAACCAATACGTAACGCACCCACTTGCCCAAGGCCAGGGGCAGCAGCGAGAGCCAAGGGTTAAAGCGCAACCAACCCGCAGCCACGCACAGTGCATCGCCCACGATGGGCAACCACGAGAACAGCAAGGTCCAATAGCCATAACGATGCGCCAAGACGAGCGCCCTGCCCTGCACACGGTTGGGAATGCACCGGCCGATCAGATACGACGTGACGCCGCCCAGCGTGTTGCCCAGCGTGGCCACCCCCACCGCGGGCCACCACAGCTGCGGATGCCGGTGCAGTACAGCGACGAGGACCAACTCTGATCCACCCGGTAACAACGTGGCCGCTAAAAAAGCGGCCACAAATAAACCCCACAGTGCAACCTCGGTTGAACCGGTCAGTACGTCCATTCAGCACAGATCTCGAATGATCTCGATGGCCGCGTTGTGCCCTGGCGCACCCGTCACACCGCCGCCCGGATGCGCGCCCGAGCCACAGTGATAAAGACCGGACACCGGACCGCGATAACGCGCATGACCCAGAAGGGGACGCAGAGAAAAAAGTTGATCGAGCGACAGTTGCCCGTGAAAGATATCGCCGCCCACCAAACCGAATTCGCGCTCCAGATCGAGCGGCGTGTGGGCGCGCCAACCCAGCACCGAAGCGCGGAAGTTGGGGCAATACGACTGCACCACGTCAAACACCGCCTCCACTGCTGCACCCTTGAGCGCATCCCAATCAGCGTCGGGCTTGAACTGCTGGCAAAAGAGGCTGGCCACATGCGCGCCGCGCGGTGCCAGTGAATCGTCCACGCGACTGGGAAGCAGCATTTCCACAATGGGCGCACGCGCAAAGTGGTGGGCCTGCGCATCCCTCCAGGCCTGATCCATGTAGGCAAGCGAAGGCGCAAACAAGATGCCGCTGTCCAGATGCGGACCGTCTTGCGGCACGGCCGTAAAGCGCGGCAGCTCCGACAGCGCCACATTGATGCGCAACGAACCCGAACCCACCCGATAGCGATCCATCGCTGCAGCGAACTCGGCGGGCAGCTCGTCGCGCGCCATGAGTTGTCCGTAGAGCAGCTTGGGGCCCACGTTGGCGGCCACCGCCCGCGCGCGCAGCACCTGACCGCTGGCCAGCTCCACCCCCACCGCGCAGCCCCGCTCCACCACCACGCGCTGCACGGGTGAGTCCAACAGCACGGTCACGCCGCGCGCACGTGCTTCGTCGGCCATGAGCTGCGTAATGCGCCCCATGCCGCCCACCGCATGCCCCCAGCGGCCGCGCTGTCCATTGACCTCACCAAAGCAGTGATGCAGCAGCACGTAAGCCGAACCCGCGGCGTAGGGGCTGGCGTAGTTGCCCACCACGGCATCCCACCCGAGCACCGCCTTGAGCGGTTCGCTCTCGAACGTGGCATCGAGCCAGTGGCCGGCACTTTTGGTAAAGACATCGATCAGATCACGCTGCCCCTGCATGGGCATGCGCGCCAGTTGGCACAGCAGGCGCGCAGCGGCCCCGGCATCACGCGCCGAGCGCACCAGCAACGGCCCACCCAGATTGGGCGGTGCGCGCAGCAACCATTGGCGAACCATTTCGGCCAGGCGCTCCAGGCGCGCGTTGTATTCCGGCAGACGTGCGGCATCGCGCGCGCTCAGGCGTGTCACCTCGCGTTGCGTCAGCGCGGCATCGCCGCCAAAACGGAACGACTGTCCATCCGGCAAGGGCAAAAAATTTGAGAACGGTCGTTCGATAATTTTGAGACCGCGCTCCATCAGGCGCAGATCGCGCATCACCTGCGGTTGCAGCAGGCCCACGGTGTAGCTGGCGGTGGAGTTGCGAAAACCGGGAACAAATTCTTCCGTGACCGCCGCGCCACCGACCACACCGCGCCGCTCCAGCACCGTCACCTTCAGGCCCTTTGCAGCCAGATAGGCCGCGCACACCAGGCCGTTGTGGCCAGCGCCGATGATGAGGACGTCAATCACACCCGACACGACAGCGTTCTAAGCCGCCTCAATCCAATGCAATAGATCAGCCCACTGCTCCAGATCTCTTTCCACACGACTGGGCGCAATGTCCCAGAGGGATAGACCTTGCGCGGCCAGTTGCACATAGTTTTGTGTATCGCGCAGCGTGCCCAGCACAGGAAACCCCAGTCCATCAACAAAACGCTGCAGCTGCTCGGCCGAGCGCGTGCGCGCATCCACCCGCATACCCACCACACCGCACTTGCCCGAGGTTTTGGTCACACCGCGCTCAGCCAGCTTTTCCAGAAACGCCTGCGTGGCGTAGATGTCGAAGAGCGAGGCCTGCAGCGGCACGATCACGCGATCGGCCACAGCCAATGATTCACTGAGCAAATCACCGTGGATGCCTGCGGGTGAATCAAGCACCACGTGCGTCACGCCCGTAGGCGCACGCGCCACGTTGTTGGCGTCGTAGTCCCAAGACACGATGCGCGGCAAAAATTCAGAGCGCAGCCGCAGCCAGTTCAGCGCCGAGTTCTGCTTATCCAGATCACCGAGCATGGTCGGGTGCCCCGACCGCGCGAAGTAACCGGCCAGGTTGGTGGACAAGGTGCTTTTACCCACCCCACCTTTGGGATTGGCGACCAGAACAACAGGCATGGCTCAGTACGCGGGGAGAAAGTGAGCGCGCAGTTTACGGCGCCAAAGCAAATACAACACCCGTGCCAACAGGGATGGCGCGGATCGGCACCGCAAAAACTTGTGACAGTCGCGCCTCGGTCAACGTCTCGGGCGCGGGGCCTGCGTGCCAGGCACCAGCCCCGGTGAGCAGGAGCGCATGCGTCGCAAACGCGGCAGCCGCATTCATGTCATGCACACTGGCCACACAGGCCCGCGCTGTCTGATCCATCTGACACAACACGTTCAGAACCACCGCTTGATGGCGCGGATCCTGATGCGCAGTCGGCTCATCGAGCAGCACCAGGGGCGTGTCCTGCACCAGCGCAGTGGCCAGCGCCACACGCTGGCGTTCACCACGCGACAGGGTGCGCACATCGCGCTCGCCCAGCGCTCGCGCATCGAGTGCGGCCAACGCGTGCAATGCCTGTTGGCGTCCGTCTTCATCAACCTCACCAAACCGATACCGTGCGGTGAGCACCGTATCGAGCACCGAAGCAGCAAAGGGATCCGTCCACCGGTCGGTCATCAGGGCGCGCTGCTGCGCCAATTCGTGCGCCTGCAGGTGCAGCACATCACGCCCGTCGATGTGCACCGTGCCAACCGTAGGCGCGCGCAACCCGGCGATGACCGCCAGCAACGTGGACTTGCCCGCGCCATTGGGCCCCAGCACAGCCCATCGCTCGCCCGCGTGCACGGTGAGATTCAGATCACGCACAAGCAGGCGCGCGCCGCCGTGCAGCGTGATGCCTTCTAAACACACCAGAGGGTTCATCGCCGCTGCATCAACCATAAAAACACCGGCACACCCACCAGTGCGGTCACCACGCCCACGGGCAATTGCACAGGCGCCATCACGGTGCGCGCCACGGTGTCGGCCAGTACCACCAGGGTGCCACCGGCCAACACGGCCGCCGGCAGCAAGGTGCGCTGATCGTTGCCCAGCAAGGTGCGCATTAAATGCGGCGCCACAAAACCCACAAAGCCGATGGCACCGGCCAGACTCACCGCGCTGGCTGTGGCCAGTGCAGCAATCAGGATCAACACGCGCCGTACGTGCACCACGTGCACACCCTGCGTAAAGGCCAACGTGTCACCGCGCAGCATCAGGTTCATGGCCGCGGCATATCGCTGCGCCATCGCCACACACAGCAGCAACACCACACACGCCGTGAGCGCCAAAGGCAAATCCGTCGCACCCGCCAGGTCCCCCAGCAGCCAGAACACCATGCTGCGCAACGTGCCATCACCGGCCAGGGCCAGCAGCACACTGACCACCGCGCCAAAAAACGCCGCCAGCATCACGCCCGTGAGCAACACACTGACGCCCGCCGCATCATCGGCCGCCAGTGCCCGCGTAAACATTGCGCGACGCGCCAGGGCAAAGAGCAGCAACAGCGTCAGCAATGAGCCCCCCGCCGTTGCACCATGCAGCACCCAGGACGGCAGCGTGGCGCCCCACAAAACAAACGCGAGCAACGCGGCCACTGAAGCACCGCCGCTCACGCCCAGCACATAGGGATCGGCCAGGGGATTGCGCAGCAACGCCTGCAGCAACGCACCGGCCAGCGCCAGCAGCCCACCAGCCGCAAAGGCCGAGAGTGCGCGCGGCAGGCGCAGATCGAGCAGCACCACTGAGGTGGGCGAGGTTGCCCGATCGTTCACCAGCCCCCACACATCCGTCCATGACAGCTGCACGCTGCCCGTCATGAGCGCGTGCAGCAGAGCAACCAACGCCATGCCCGCCAGCGTGGGTAAAGCCCAGCGGGGCTGCTGCAGTCTCATCGTTATCGAGCCTTCCCTAATTCGCGACAGCGTCTTCCCTCACCCCAACCCCTCTCCCGGAGCGAGAGGGGCTTTTAACCTCCCTCTCCCTCCGGGAGAGGGAACGAGGGTGAGGGAGCAACGCCGCATCGTTGGAACACTGTCATGGATTATGGAAAGACTTGATTAAAGCCGCGCCTCCACACCCACCAGCACGGCACGCGACAGCCCGGGATAACCCCAGGCGTTTTCATACCGCTGATTGAGCACATTGCTGACACGTGACGTCAGCGCCCAGTGTTCGTCTAGATGCCAGCGCAAGGCCAGATCCAGCAGACCGTAGCCGCCTAGCATGACGGCCTGACCACTGACCTGATCGGTGCGATCGCCCGTAATGCGCCAGTTCAGCTCTGCACCCACGGCGCCAAAAGCACGCGAGAGCTGCAGGTTGCCAAAGGCGCGAGCACGACGTGTCAGACGCGTGTTGTTGGTGTCATCACGCGCGTCTTGCGCCGTCAGGCTGGCCACCACCCGCACGGTGCGCACGAAAGTCTCAACCGACATCTCCGCACCCTCGACCGAAGCGCGCCCAATATTGGCGCGGTTGAACGCGGCATCGTTACCAATGAGGTCGCGATAACGCGTGGCAAACAGCGCAGCACGCAGGCGCAGGGACGGCGTGGCGTACTGCAGCCCCAGTTCGCGCGAACGCGCTTTTTCAGGCTTGAGTGCCGCATTGCCTCCAAAGGGATAAAAAAGATCGTTAAACGTCGGTGCATTAAACGCGGTGGAGGTCGAAGCAAACAAACGCAGCGCCTCGTTGAGTGCGAACCCATAACCCAGATAGCCCGTATCGGCGTTACCAAAGTCCGAGTAATCGTCATGCCGCACGTTGATCTGCGCACGATGCCGACCGCTGACACCTACCAGGCCCAGACGCACCGCATCCACCGTGCGGTCGTTGCGACCATAAGTGGTGTCGCTACTGATGTTCTGCTCCAGGTGATCGAGCGCCGCCGTGGCCGTCCAGCCCGGCGCCACCGTCACATCGTTTTGCCACGCCGTTTGCGTGCCACGGCTCGTCACAAAGTACGGAAACGCCGTCACGCGCGCGTCGAGCACATCGCGTAACTGGCTGGTGGTCAGCGTTGAGCGCCAGGCCGACGTGAACTGATTACGCAAGGACAAACTCACCGACTCAATGCGCTGCTCACTTTCATCGGCTTGTGTGGCCGGACCAAATTCGCTGTCGTACTGCAAGCGGCCGCGCGAACCAAAGCCACGCAGCACCACCTCGTGACCTTCGGCAAATTTCAATCCCAACAGTGCACTAGCAGTGCGATTGTTATAGCCATCGTGATCGGGATTGGTGCCGCTGCGTTTGGCGGGGTCAATAGCGCTGGCGCCATCGGTCTCGAAATGCGAGGCCGATACCGCGTAACGCCACTTTTCGGTGGAACCATCCACTGCAGCAGCCACCTCGTGCGTGGCACGGCTCCCCGTAGAAACACGGGCAGAAGCATCCACCCCGGGCACCGTGCGCACGCCACCGCGCGTAAACACCTGCACCACACCACCGACCGCCTGCGAGCCATACAAACTGCTCACATTGCCGCGAACCACCTCAATGCGCTCGATCTGCCCCACGGTGAGCTGATCCAGTGCCGCCAGCGAGAAATTCAAGTTATTGAGCGGCACCCCGTCGATCAACACCAGCACCTGGCGCGACTCGGCGCCGCGCACGAACAACCCCGCCTGCGAGCCCACGCCCCCTAAGGGCGCCACCTCCACCCCCGCCACGCGCGAAATCAAGCTCAGCACATCGGACACTTGCGAGCGTTCAATGTCCGTGCGCGTGAGCACCGTCGTATGCGGCAGCGTGTCTGAAAGTTTTTGTTCAAAGCGCGACGCCGTCACCACGACAGGCTCCAGGTCCTGCGTTTGCGCACCCACCGCAGATGAAAAGAAAAATGCCCATAGCGCCGCACCGCGGAACGGTCGGCCAGAAGAAATCAACCTCATGAAAAACCTCTAGTTAAAGGCATCTGCCCACCGCAGATGCAGCCCAATTCAGACCGCAGCGCGTGGCGTCAAAACAAGAGGTTGCGTGCAAGCGCCATCAGGAGAGAAGCGCACACCCGGCCTCTCGCCGGCACCCCGCGGCGGGTCCACCCAACAGGCGCGCGTGGAAACGCGCCCGGCTTCAGGCCGGTCTCCGGGCTGCAGGCAAAAAGCTGGCCGCCTTCCCAGGTAGCTTTACACCCAGTGGCAAAAAACCAACTCGCTACGCTCAAAAGCGCAGCACCTGCTTACCGTTGCGGGGGCAGCACCGCTGATGCGTCAACACACTGAACGCACTGCGGTTTCCCGTTTCACCCGACGCGCTATTGCAGCAACGCCAGGCACCTGAAGCGCGCGCAGTGTAACGAGACAGGCCTGCCATCCCGCTACTCCCGCAAAAAAAATGCGTGGCACCATGAAATTTCCGGCTGTGGCACTTGCAGGTTGGGGACACCCTGAGAGATAGTGCGTCCACTTGCCGTCCAGGAAGGGGGTGGGGTTGCTGGGTTGGGGAATCGAAGGACCCAACAAGTCTTTAACCAGCAATAGGCAATAGACAGAGTTAACGGTTTATTTAGGAGACTGAAATGATCAAAGGACCAGGTTCTAGTTTGGCTGATTTGCACGTCATGGCGCCTTCGCAGGCTCATGAGATCCAGTCAATAAAAAAACCGAAGGATCTTGTATCAACCACTACACATGCCAGCGTTTTGAATCCTCTAACACAACGAGTTCTGGCTGCCTCCGAGCGCGCCAACCAGGGCATCGGAAGCATCGGCCGGGGTATCGATAGCCTCCGCAGTTGGACCAACACGCTGGACATCAAACCTGCAGGTTACGACTTAAACGCAGTCAAAAAATTTGACCCCAATGCCCCAACCGTTTTTCAGCACATAGCAAAAGTCGGCGGCACCATCGGGGGCGCTGTCGGGGGTTTTTTCAAAGGCATCCCCAAAACTGATCCTACCCATGCAAATTGGACCGCGGCAATTCTCAGCGGTGGCAGCAAAAAACCAGAGGGGATTGTTGGTTTAAGTTCACTAACGAACATCACGGACGCGGCGCGAGCCCACATCAGCGAATATTCGCAAATAGCTGGAAATTCTCTCCGCGTTGGTGCCCAACATCTTATCAACGGAAGCGTTGGCATTTTTGACGGCGTGAAGTCCTTTGTTAAGGACGATCTTCCCAGTGCAGCGAAACTGATGGCAAGCCCATTGACGTTTGCTTGGAACCATGGATCCAAGTTATTCAGTTCGGCGACCAGTAAGGCTGCCGCTGAAACCCCCAAAACAAGCGCGTCCGTCTCAAATGTGAATTTTCTGGACGTAGCGACCGAAGCCATTAAAAGCAAGTTCACAAGTTTTAGTGACTGGGTCAAAAATCTTTTCAAACCCCTGACGAACAGCGTGAGCGCAAGCGGCGCGAACAAGATCAACGCTGATTTAGATGAAAATCAGAAGTCCGGGACGATCGTGGACTCACTTAGAGCACCTGACAACATGGCGTAGTTAAACGCCCCGAGCCTTAACCCAGCACCCGGCACAGCCCGGGTGTTTTTTTGTGTCCTATAGTTGTCGCCCCCGGTGTTAGGCTCGCACGCATGCTCGAAGAACTTGAATCCCTAGCTGGCAAGCTGACTGAACTCGCAGGGCGCGTGCGTCTGCTGCAGGACGAGAACCAGCAGTTGCGCACCCAGGTGGCCTCGGGCAAGGCCGAGCTTGAAGAACTGCACCAACGCGTCAATGCGGCGGGGGCGCGCATTGATGCTCTGCTGGAACGGCTCCCCTCTGCTCTTCCAGCCCCTGCCCTCGCATCCACTCCCTCCTCCATCGATAAGCGATAAGCCATGCCTCAGGAAACACTGACCGTCAACTTGGGTGGGCGCGAATATCGGATGGCCTGCGCGGCAGACGAAAGGGAATTGCTGCTGACCTGTGCGCGTTACGTGGATCAAAAAATGTCGTCCATCCAGGCCAGCAATAAGGTCATGGGAACGGACCGCATTGCGGCGTTGGCCGCGCTGCAAATTGCTCAAGAGCTGTTTGCCGCGAAGAGCGCAGATGGCCTTTCGGTGGGTGAGCTGCGCCGCCGTTTGCGCGATCTGAATACGCTGGCCGACGAGATGCTGACGCCGCAGGAAAAACTCTTTCCTTAAATTGCCGCACATTGCCAGGTCGCGTGATCAATCTGCGGGGCGCTACGAAGGTAGACTGCAGATTCCCTGCGGTGACCGCGCATCGGCTTTTACGTTCCTTGAACCAATGCGCATTGCGCAAGGTTGTCGGCCTCGCACCGGCGGTGTGATCGGCACGCGCTGCTGAACCTAAGCCCTGCGGACGATGACCACCCTGAACCCTTGGTTCAGGACACAAGGCCGGGCGGCACAGGCGGGGACTGAATTCTTGTTGCGCTGTTTGATCAGCCTGCGCTGTTTGATCGGGCGGTGCTGATTGGCAACGCCTCCCTCACCCCCAGCCCCTCTCCCGGCGGGAGAGGGGAGTACTACGTGCCCCCCCCCTTGCTCTCTTCGTGCCCTTGCCATGCCCTCTTATTGGTTGATGAAGTCCGAGCCCGGCGAATGTTCTATTGACGACACGCTGGCCGCACCCCAGGCCACGGTGCCCTGGACGGGTGTGCGCAACTATCAGGCGCGCAACTTCATGCGGGACCTGATGCAAGTCGGTGATGGCGTGTTGTTCTATCACTCGAGCTGCGCGCAGCCGGGCATTGCGGGCCTGGCCCAGGTGGCGCGCGCGGCCTACCCCGATGCCACGCAGTTCGACCCGCGCAGCAAATATTTCGATGCGGCGAGCACACCCGCCGCCCCCCGTTGGGTGCATGTGGACGTGCAGGCACTGCGCAAGACGCAACTGATTTCGATTGCCGAGTTACGCGCGCATGCCGAGCTGGCCGACATGGCGGTGCTGCGCAAGGGCAACCGCTTGTCAATTACACCGGTCACCGCTGCCCAGTGGCGCTTCATCACCACGAAGCTTCGGGATGCAACGCCCCAGCGCAGCGCCGCATGAGCTGGAATCTGATTGCAATGCTGCTGGCGTTGGGTTGTGCCACGGGTTTTGCTGCGGGTTTGCTGGGCATAGGCGGCGGCATGGTGCTGGTGCCATTTTTGGCCATGGTGCTGACGGCTTCAGGGTTTCCCGAGCAGGCCATCGTGCATATGGCCATTGCCACTTCGCTGGCGACCATTTTGTTTACCTCGGTGTCGTCGGTGCGGGCGCATCACCGTCGCGGCGCGGTGTTGTGGCCGGTGGTGCGCAATCTGGTGCCTGGAGTGCTGGTGGGATCCTTGCTCGGTGCGCAGATTGCGGCCTGGTTGCCCACGTTCTGGCTGGCGCTTTTCTTTGCACTGTTTGTGGGCGTATCGGCCACGCAGATGCTGCGTGATCGCAAGCCCAAGCCTCTTCGGCAGTTGCCGGGCACAGCCGGCATGCTGGGCACGGGGGCGGGAATCGGTGTGGTGTCCAGTTTTGTGGGCGCGGGCGGCGGCTTCATCACCGTGCCGTTTCTGGTTTGGTGCAATGTAAGCATGCATCGGGCAGTGGCCACATCGTCGGCCATGGGTTTTCCCATCGCGCTGGCGGGCACCGTGGGGTATGTGATTGCGGGGCTGCGCGAACCGGGTTTGCCGCACTGTTCGCTAAGCGCGTTCCCCAACTGCACGGCCGGGTTTATTTACATTCCGGCACTGCTTGCCTGCGTGACCACAAGTGTGTTGTTTGCACCGCTGGGTGCGCGCGCGGCGCATGCGCTGGATGTGCGTCCGCTCAAGCGCATCTTTGCGCTGCTGCTCTATGGGTTGGCGGCTTACATGTTGTTCAAGGCGTGGCGCAGTTTGTAACTTGCTTTTGGAGAATCCGATGAGTCACCCCGATCAATTGATCGCCCAGATTGGCGACCCCATGGTGCGCGAGATTGCGCAGCGCGGTCAGGTGCGCAGCTTTCCCAAAAACGCGGTCATCATCAACGAGGGAGATCGGGGCGATTCGATCTACGTGATTTTGTCGGGCCGCGTGAAGGTCTACGTCTCGGATGCTGAAGGCCGCGAGATGGTGCTGGATCTGTATGGCGCCGGTGATTACGTGGGTGAGATGTCATTCGATGGGCAGCCGCGCTCCGCCTCGGTCATCACGCTGGAGCCCACCCAGTGCGCCGTGGTCACGCGTGATTCATTGCGCGAGGCCATCAGCAATAACCCCGATGTGGCCCTGTCGCTCATTGCCCGGCTGATTGACCGCGCGCGCATTGCCACGGACAACGTGAAGAACCTGGCGCTCATGGATGTGTATGGCCGCGTGGCGCATCTGCTGCTGGGGCTGGCCAAGACGCAACCCGATGGTTCGATGGTGGTGCAGGAAAAAATGACGCAGCAAGATATTGCGGAACGCGTGGGCGCCTCGCGCGACATGATCAGCCGCATCTTCAAAGACCTGACGGTGGGCGGTTACGTGTCGGTGACCGATCGCATCATCACCATTCACCGCAAGCCGCCTCAGCGTTGGTGATTTTTATTTTTTTGTAGTTTTGTTCTGTTCGCGTAACTGAACCTAAATCCGGTAGTTGAACGCGTGGCAGGGTGCATGTGGCGGGCCGACTGGCTAGGCGCCCCAAAGAGTTGTAACCCTGCGACGCAAGGCCGCCCCTTGCTAGTGCAGTGCTTCGTCTATTCCGGCCCTTTTGGGTCAGTGGATTTGCCTCTGTGGCGAGGCGCGAACCACAGCGATACCCAGTGGTATCGCGCGGATTCGCAACGCTGCCACGGGGGCAAAGGCGCGACTCCAAAAGGGTCGGAATGGGCGAAGCACTGCACTAGGCGGAGCAACAACGCCAGACGGCCCGCTGCGCGTGCCATGCCGTGCGTAGCGCTCCCACCCATTGGGCGAATGCGCGTTGGGCTGCAATACGTTGAGCGCGCACGCTTTTCCCAAGCGCACTAGCGGTCAACTGCTGGATTTAAGTTTCAACCAGCGGTCAATCTCGCCCTGTACCTGACGCGTGAAGTCAGCCTGCAGCATCACCATCACCTGCGCACCATAGTGCGCCCAGGCCAGGGCCAGGTCGGGCACTTTCAGGGCTCGGTCAATCTCCTTGACCATGCGTTCGTTGATGGTTTGCGGCGCGTCCTTGACCGCCCACAGTCCATAAGTCATGGCCGCGCGCCAGTCGCGCAACCCCAGCTCCAGTGCAGTGGGCACACCGTCAAATGCGGCCAGCCGCTCCGCAGTGGCCACTGTCAGCGCCCGCAACTGACCTGATTGCAGGTAGGGCGCAGCCATACCCAGTGCGTCCAGCGCCATGTCGATCTTGCCGTCCACAAGATCGGCCAGCACCAGCATGGGGCTACGGTATGTGGCATAGGTGAACTGCGTGCGCGTGTGCTGCCGGAACTGTTCAGCGGCTTCATGCACCACGGTACCCGCGCCGGTGGTGCCACACACCAACTTGCCTGGCTGGGCTCGAAGCCGTTTGAGAAGAGCGATGAGGTTGGTCTCGCCCACCCGCTGCGCATTGACCAGCAGGGCCAGCGGCACCTGAGCTATGGAAGTCACGGGCACCAGGTCGTTGTCGATATCAAACCGCAGCTTGGGATAACCCGCGCTGGCGATCAGGTCATGCACTGCGCCCACAAAGTAGCTGTGGCCATCGGCGCGCGCTTTGGATGCAATCCACGCGCTGGTGCTGCCACCGGCCGCGCCCCGGCTATCCACCACCACGGGACGGCCCAGTTGCCGAGCAAGCTGAGCAGCCAGCAAACGCACCAGCAGGTCAGCGCCCGCGCCGGGCGGAAACGGGGTCAGCAAACCCAGCGGCTTTTTGGGCCACGGCTCGGACAAGGCCTCTACGGCCGCAGGCTGCGCCCCAAGCCGTGACACTGCGGTCACACCTGCCGTGAGCGCCGCTGCCAGCGCTGCGCGACGCGCGTGAAACGGCGTCCGCATCTCAGTGGACTTTGGCCTGGCGCCTGACCCAGACCAAGACGATGACGCCGATGGCAATCATCGGCAGCGACAACCACTGGCCCAGCGAAAACTTGAATGCCAACAGGCCGAGAAAGTCATCGGGTTCACGCGCAAATTCAGCCAGAAAGCGCAGCACGCCGTAGCCGATCAGAAACCAGCAACCCACCACACCGGGCGCGCGCTGCTTGCGTGAGAACCACCACAGCAGTGCAAACAACGTGAGCCCTTCAAGCGCGAACTGATAGAGCTGCGAGGGATGCCGCGGCAGCCCGTCGCGCGCGTGGGGAAACACCATGGCCCAGGGCCAGGTGGTGGGGTCGGTAACTCGACCCCACAGCTCACCATTAATGAAGTTGCCCAGTCGGCCCGCTGCCAGGCCCAGCGGCACCAGCGGCACGGTGAAGTCCGCCACCTGCAGGAAAGATTTTTTGCGTGTGCGCGCAAACAACCACATCGCCAGCACCACGCCAATGATGCCGCCGTGCGAAGCCATGCCGCCCTTCCAGATCATGAAGATCTCGGCGGGATGGGCCAGATAAAACATGGGTTTGTAAAACAGCACGTAGCCCAGGCGCCCACCCAAAATCACGCCAATCACGCCAAAGAACAGCAGGTCTTCCACATCGTTCTTGCTCATGCCGCGCCAGGCTTCGCGCGCGCGCAGGCGACCCAGCAGCAGAAACGCCATGAAGGCAACGAGGTACATCAGTCCATACCAGCGCACCGCCAGGGGGCCCACAGAAAAAATAACCGGATCAAAGTTAGGGTGTGTCAGCACGATTTCGCTCACGGTGGCTCAGCCAGGAGGGGCGCGCATTGTATGGTTCGGTTTTTCGTACTCCTTCAACGAGATTTTTATGGCACACAACACCCGCTCCAAGAACGTGACCCAAGGCGTGGCACGCTCGGCCAACCGCGCGATGTACTACGCGATGGGCTACAAGGATGAAGACTTCGACAAACCCATGATCGGCGTGGCCAACGGGCACTCGACCATCACGCCGTGCAACTCCGGCCTGCAACGGCTCACCGACGCTGCCGTCGAAGAAATCAAAGCCTGCAAGGCCAATTCACAAACCTTTGGCACGCCCACCATTTCTGATGGCATAGGCATGGGCACTGAAGGCATGAAGTACTCGCTGGTCAGCCGCGAGGTGATTGCCGATTGCGTCGAGACCTGCGTGAACGGTCAGTGGATGGATGGCGTCATCGTCATCGGCGGCTGCGACAAAAACATGCCGGGCGGAATGATGGGCATCTCACGCTGCAACGTGCCGGCCATTTACGTGTACGGCGGCACGGTCAAGCCGGGACACTACAAAGACAAAGACCTGACCATTGTTTCCGCGTTTGAAGCTGTGGGTGAATTCACGGCCGGTCGCCTGAACGAAAAAGATTTCAAGGAGATCGAGCGTCGCTGCATTCCGGGCTCGGGCTCTTGCGGCGGCATGTACACGGCCAACACCATGAGCTCGTCGTTTGAGGCGCTGGGCATGAGCCTGCTGTACTCGTCCACCCAAGCCAACCCGGACGAAGAAAAGGTCACCAGCACCCGCGAAGCCGCACGCGTGCTGGTGGAGGCGGTGAAAAAAAATCTGCGCCCCAGCGACATCATCACGCGTCAGTCCATTGAAAACGCCGTGAGCCTGATCATGGCCGTGGGCGGCAGCACCAATGCGGTGTTGCATTACCTGGCCATCGCACACGCCGCAGGCATCGCCTGGACCATTGACGACTTTGAGCGCGTCCGCCTCAAAGTGCCCGTGTTGTGTGACCTGAAACCCTCGGGCAAATACGTGGCCACCGATCTGCACCGCGCCGGCGGCATACCGCAAGTGCTCAAGATCTTGCTGGCCAATGGCTTGCTGCATGGCGAGTGCATGACCATCACCGGCAAGACCATGGCGCAGATGCTCGCCGATGTGCCCGCTGAACCGCGCGCTGATCAGGACGTGATCCGCCCGTTCTCCAAGCCGCTCTATGCGCAAGGTCATCTGGCCATCCTCAAAGGCAACCTCGCCCCCGAGGGCTGTGTGGCCAAGCTCACCGGCCTGAAGAACCCCAAAATCACTGGCCCCGCACGCGTGTTCGATTCCGAAGACGCCGCCATGGAAGCCATCATGGCCGACCGCATCAAAGCGGGCGACGTGCTGGTGATCCGCTACGAAGGCCCCAAAGGCGGCCCCGGCATGCGCGAGATGCTCTCGCCCACCGCCGCCCTCATCGGCAAGGGTCTGGGCGAGAGCGTGGGCCTGATCACCGACGGGCGCTTTTCCGGTGGCACCTGGGGCATGGTGGTGGGCCACGTGGCCCCTGAAGCCTATGTGGGCGGCAACATTGCGCACATCCACGAAGGCGACAGCATCACCATTGATGCGCACACCCTCACGTTGCAACTGAATGTGACCGACGAGGTGCTGGCCCAACGCCGCGCGCAGTGGAAACAACCCGCGCCGCGTTACACCAAAGGCGTGCTGGCCAAGTTCGCCAAGCTGGCTTCAACCGCCAGCAAGGGAGCGATTACGGACGAAAAATTGTTTGATTAAAAGAAGCTCACCGAAGTGCGGCGGATGACCTCTTACCGCCGCACCTTGAATTTTTTATCCCGTTCGAGCGCGCTTTTGATGCGCTGTTGTTTTGCTTTATCCATTTCATCCATGGCGCGCTTGTTTTTGTTGAAGCCCATGCGCTCTTCGATCAAGTCGAACCAGATAAAGGCCAGGATCAACGGCAGGACCACCCACCACCAGGACAGGGAACCCACCGGTTCAACACCTGCGAGCTTCAGGCCCACCACAATTACGCCTAACCACAGCATCCACATCGCTCACTCCAATTCGCCGCTACGCCCAAGTACGGCCGGCCCAAAACTATAGCCTCGTGCCCCGTGGGTCAACAGATATTGCGGGTGAACTGCCGGTTTAGTCAGTTTCAAGCGGCGCAGGCAGTTGCCGGGCGCCCGCATGCGGTGCTGCATCTTCGGTCTGACGCAGGGGCAAACGCAGCGTCACGGTGGTGCCCGCACCCGCTGCGCTGGCGATCTGCACACGCCCGCCCTGCAGCTCGACAATTTCTTTAACGATGCACAGCCCCAAGCCGGTGCCTGGAATATTTCCGGAGGGATCAGCGCGATAAAACCTTTCGAAGGCACGTGCAAGCTGCTCTGGCGTCATGCCAATTCCCGGATCGCGAATCGCCAGGGCAACCGTTTTGCCGTCTTCCACAGTGACATCCAAGCGGATGCTGCCGCCCTGTGGGGAATACTTATAGGCATTGGACAAGACGTTGTTAAGGGCTTGGCGCAGCTTGTCTGCATCCACCGTGATCCAAAGCAGCTCGGTAGGCATGTTGATTTCAACCGCGCGCCGGTCATTGGGCATAAGCAATCCAGCAACGGCTTCAGTCACGATGGGCTGCACGGGCTGCGTGACCAGATGGAAATCCTTGCCCTGCCGCGCTTCAATGCGCGCCAGGTCGAGCAGTTCGTTAATCAAATTGACAATCAGCCCGGCCTGCCGATGAATCGTCTGCAACATGGTGCGCGCACGCTCAGCGCTGTAGTTGCGATTGAGCAGCAACTCGGCAAAGCCAAAGATGCTCACCATGGGCGTACGCAGCTCATGCGCTGCGGTGGAAAGGAATTCGCTCTTCATGCGATCCACCTCGCTCTCGCGGGTGACGTCGCGCACAAACAGGAGGCGATCACCCGTATAAGCGCTGTGCTCAATCTGAGCCATGAGGATGCGGCGCTCGGGTTGTATCAACACGATGTGACGCGGACCTAAACCCTCGGACCACAGCGGTGTCCATGGCACCTTGGGGTCGGCCAGGCCGCGCAGGCTGCCCTCCAAAACCTCCGGCGTCATGTGTGCTGAAAGTTCCTCGCTGCTCAAACCCGTCATGTGACAAAACGCCGGGCTGGCATAGACCAGGCGGTCGGAATCGTCAAACAGCACGAAGCCATCGGGGCTCATCTGCAAGATCAGGTCGAGTTGCGCGCCGCGTCGCGCAATGGCTTGCTCGGCGCGCACCCGCGCAGTGATGTCGTTAATGGCCCCCACAAAATGGGTGACGGTTCCGGCGTCATCACACACCGGCGCCAGCGTGAGTTGGTTCCAGAACAGGGCACCGTCTTTGCGATAGTTTCGCAAGGTGACGTGGGCATCGGCACCGCGCGCCATGGCGCTGCGCAGTTCGACAATTTCTTTTTGATCGCGGTCTTTGCCTTGCAAAAATGCGCAGGAGCGCCCAATTGATTCGTCTGCGCTATAGCCGGTGATGCGAGTGAACGCGGCATTGGCGTACATCATGGGCGCGCCGGGCATGCGGGCATCTGAAATCACAATGCCGCTGCTGCTGTTTTCTAACGCGCGCACGTAAAGCCGCAGGCGATCTTCGGCCAGACGTTTTTCGGTCATGTCGCGAATCACCAGCGCGTAGCGCAGGCTGGTCGAGCGCGCAATCTGGCCTAGGGAGACTTCGACTGGAAACGCGGTGCCGCCGTTGCGCTGTCCCATGAGCTCGGCGCGCGCCACCTGAATGGACTGGCTGCCGGTTTGGGCTGCATTGGCAGCCATCGATGCAATGCCCTCAAGCGTCAAAGCCGGCAACAACGTTGCAATGGCCCGGCCTTGAGCCTGCACCTGACTGAGCCCAAAGGTGCTCGAGGCGGCCGCATTAAAAATTCGGACATTGCCGTCAGCATCCAATGCCACGATGGCATCACCGGCCGTATTGAGCACCGCATGCAGCTCCGCATCACGCTGAGTGATGTCGTCGTAGTTGGCCTTTAGGCGTAATGAGGCGTGATTCAGTGCATCGCACAGCGCCTGAATTTCCTGTGAACTGCCCGGCGCCTCAAAGGTGCTACCGGGTGACTGCGCGAGGTTTTTGGCAAATTTCGCGGCTCGCTCCAACGGCATGAGCGCGCGCCGCATATAGACGGCCAACACAGCCACCAGCGCCAGCGACACCGCAAACGAGGCAACCAGGGAGCTCAACCAGATGTTTTTGCTAGCGCGCTTTTCTTCACTCAATCGATGCACCACCTTCACCCAGCCGACCACACCCGAGGCCTGCATCGGATGCCAAGCCACCATCAGGTCATTTTCTTCATGCTGACTGGCTACAGGTGCCGTGGGCATTTCCACCGTAACGCGGCGGTAGTCAACCGTGGTCTTGGCCTGACCTTCATTGCGGCGCAGCGCCACACGCTGCTGGCCTTCCGGGGTCACGATCTGAATCAGTGCCACCGCCGGCAATTCGGCCAGCGGCTCAAGCCGCGCCTCAAGTGAGGCGTAGTCCTTGAGCAAAACGTCCTGCGTGATCGCCGAGGCAGCGTTCTGCGCCAACGCAGCCGCCTGAGTCTGCACAGCGGAGTAGCTGCGCGCACTCAGGCGCGCCTGGGTGATGGTGGCGGACACCACCGCGCCAATCACCGACACCGCAATCACGATACCGATGAGTCGAACATACAGCCGCTGCGGTGCTCGACGCATGCCATCGGCCTCAGTCTTTTTCCACCACGGCATAACGTGCCAGATTCAGACGCTCTAGCGGCGCGTAGTCGCGCCCGTAGTCGGCCGCTACCGGGCGCGCCAAGGTGGTGGGCTTGAGTAGTGCAAGGCCCTCTGGCGTGCTCGCTTCACTTAAAAAGGCGTCCTGCAGCGCTTGGCGTTGGGATGCAGCCACCCGCGGATGAGCGGCCAGCGGATGGGCTGCCACGGCCGGTGTTTCGAACATGATGGTGAGCAAATCGCGCACCTGCGCGGGCTCGCGCTCAAAGGTGGCACGTATGCCCCCAGCACCTTGCGCCTCGCCCGTGAGCACGTGCCGGTAGGCATTGGTATGCGTCTTTACGTAGGCCGCTTCAAAACGAAGGTGGTGCACTTCCGTAAGCAGCGCACGCATGTAGAGCGAGGCGCCAAATGCATTGGGCGCTGGGAATGCAATGCGCTTGCCCTGCAGATCGCCCACCGTGCGAACGCCGTCGCCTTGAGCGCAAACAAGTATTCCGGTCAGAGGCTTTTCGCCATCGCGCACCAGCGGCACATACTTTTTTGCGCGCCAGGCCATGACCGCGTGGTAGGGGTTCATGAACACCAGATCGGGCACACCTTCCAGGAAATCACGTTCGAAACGCGGAATCGATGCGTAAGTCAACATTCGCAACTCAATGCCGGTGACCGTCTGTACCTTTTCCAGCAGCGGCGTCCAGGCCTTTTGCAGCTCCACCGCAGAGAACTGCGGCACGATGGCCACGCTCAGCGTGTTGGCTGTAGACGCGCGAACGTTCAGGGTGCTGAGCAGCACACCGGCAACACCGGCGCGCAAAAAAGTAGATCGCCTCATTCATAACTCCGATGTTTGAGCAACGAGCGCACCGTGCGCAGCAAATGCTCTGGTGAAAATGGTTTCATGACATAGGCGTCGCATCCACCCAGACGGCCAAGGTGCAGCTCATGGACGCGGCATCGCGCCGTCAACATCACCACACGGGCATGCTGCGTCTTGGGATCACTCTTCAATGCGCTGCACACGGCATAACCATCGAGCTCGCCGGGCATGGTCACATCCAGCACCACGACATCGGGTCGCACATCGCGCGCGCAATGCAGGCCCTCAGCGCCATTGGCCGCTTCGTGCACCTCATACGGTCCTGCTTCAAGCGCCGCACGCACCACTGCACGCACGTCATCGTGGTCGTCCACCACAAGTATGTCTGGCATCGGCATTACCTCAACGTTGCAGCGTCAACGACGAGCAATTGTTCGATCGTTTCAATCAACTTCAGCGGGCTGAACGGTTTGATCAAATAGGCGTCGCAACCCGCGTCCTTTCCCGTCTGCAAGTCCGTTTTTTGTCCGCGTGCCGTCAGCAGCACAATTCGGACCCCGGCCATCGCGGGATCAGCGCGCACTCGCTCGCAGACCTGGATGCCATCGAGCTCTCCCGGCATCATCACGTCCAGCAGGATCAGTGCCGGACGCACAGCGCGCGCCTTGTGCAGTCCTGAAACACCGTCTTCCGCCTCGTGGAGTTCGTACTCCTCGAACTCCAAAGTGGCGCGAATCAGGCTACGAATATCCGGTTGGTCTTCTACAACCAGCAGTTTTTTCACGGGTCACCTCACATCCACTTGCGCAGGTTCAGCCTTCTTTCCACGGCGACGCGCCATCAACACCGCCAAGTCTTCGGCATGTCGTCTGACCTGCGCGGTATCCAACTGGTTTGCCGTCAATTTGGGCGCCCCCGTAGGCAATTGCACGGTAACTTCAGTGTTGCCTGCATCGTTATCGGTGCGCACGCGCAGTGAGCCGCCGTGCAGCTCCACAATGCGTTGCGCCAGCGGCAATCCGATACGAGTGGCCACACCTCGAGACGCGGTCGTCGCGCGAGCCGCAGCAAACGGCACAAATTTCTTCTGCGCCAAAACTGCAGAGTCCATCACGCCGTGATTTAAGAACTTGAGATTCAAATACTCACCGGACTGCTGCGCGCGTATTTCGATAGTGATCGAGAGCGAATTCCCGGCACCGATGGCATTGTCAATAATTTCTCGCAAGGCGCGGAGCAGCCAACGGCTCGCCCCATAAACAGGCGGTAGATCACCCTCAAAGCCGGTCATGACCACACGCACTTTGGACTGATCCTTCAAACATTCCTGGCATGCACTCTCGACCAACGCTTTGGGCAACAGACGTTCATCACCGATCAGTGCCTCACCACCAAAAACGGCAAGCAGATCCATCACCTTTTCTAAGCGTTCGAGTACCTCAGCGCCCTGCTCCTTAAGCGGCGCAGGGCCGTTAGTCGTAGGGCTCTGAGCAAGCGCGCGCACAAAGGCACTCAACGGCTCGTACAGGTGCTGGCGCATGACCTCGGCAACGGTGCGCGCTTCTATCGAAGGCGTATCAGAAGTGGACGCACTCGCGTGCACCACGACGGCCACATCCGTGCCATTGGGTGCGCCCGTGACGCTGATTTGGGCTTCTTCACCGTCACTATGCGCAATCTTGATGCGTTGCACCGGCCCGTCGCGCTGCGCAACGACGCGCGCAACCGCGGCTCGCAAGTCCCGATGAATCAACAGCGCTGACAGCGTTCCGTCAAAGTCACCACGTGCGGCGGAATTGCAGTAAACCACCTTGCCCGCACGATTCAGGATCAAAATTCTGTCGTGCAATGCGTCAAACAAGGTACTGCTGGCGCTACCCATGTTGGCGATCCACCTTTCTAACTGCGTATCGACCAGGCTTGGCGAAACTTAAGTCCCCAAACAGGACGATCTACGGAAAGAGGTGAGGCCGACTATAGGAAGGGTTCAACCAAATGATGCCGTGTGCGTTATGGGCTGCAGTGCCCACACAATGTGATGCGTTTAGACTTGCACCCTTCGCAACTTCCTTCTTCTTTCTTAACCCTGAACTGGAGTGACCTCAATGAAACGCGTTCTTTCTGTTGCCTTTGCCAGCCTAGTGTTTGTCAGTGGTGCGGCGTTTGCCAGCGCCGATCTGGCTAAATCGAAAAACTGCCTGGCCTGCCACTCGGTTGAGAAAAAGGTCGTAGGGCCAGGATTCAAAGACGTGGCAGCCAAGTACGCAAAAGACAAAGACGCTGCGGCCAAACTCGCCAAGAAAATTCGCGAAGGTGGCGTGGGCGCCTGGGGGCAGATCCCCATGCCCGCCAACCCCCAGGTGACTGAGGCAGAAGCCCAGACGCTGGCCAAGTGGGTTCTCTCGGCAAAGTAAGAAGTCAGAAGTTTTTTTATGCCGTTCGGGGCGCCTCACCATTAGGTGGGGCGCCCCGAAGTTTTTTTATAGCGGTGGCGGCAACTCCACATCCGTGGCTTTGCCGCTCACCACATCGGCAATCAATTTGCCGCTGCCCACGCCCATGGTCCAGCCCAAGGTGCCGTGCCCGGTGTTGACATACAGGCCCGCGACACGTGTGGCGCCAATGAGCGGCACGTTGGAAGGCGTGACAGGACGCAGACCGGTCCAATAGTGCGGTTGTGCGTAATCGCACACGCCAGGGAACAGCTCTTGTACGCGCCGCGTCAACGCAGCGCAACGCGCAGGGTTGAGGCTGCGGTCGTAGCCGTTGAATTCAGCCGTGCCGGCCACGCGCAGGCGGTTTCCTAAGCGCGAGAACACGATTTTGTGTTCGTCATCGGTCAGGCTGACGGTGTTGGCGCGCGCGCCATCAATGACGTCGAACGTGGCCGAATAACCTTTGCCCGGATACAGCGGCAGACCGATACCCAGCGGAGCCAGCAGCGCGCGTGAATACACCCCCAGCGCAACCACCACCGCATCCGCGCGCACCGTGCGATGCCAGCCGTCTGCACCCATCATTTCCACAGCGGTGGCACGCCCGCCTTCCACAAGCACACGCGTGACCTGGTGCTGAAAATGAAACTGCACACCCCGCTGGCGCGCGTGCTCGGCCAGGGCGGTGGTGAATTTGTGAATGTCGCCCGATTCATCCTCGGCGCAGTAATCCGCACCGGCAATCTGGTCCCGCATGGAGGCCAGTGCGGGCTCCAGGGCCACCGCTTCCTGAGCGCTGACCGTGCGCCGGTTGCAACCCAAACGCTGCATGAGTTCAGCCGCAGGACGTGAATGTTCAAAGGCCTTGCGATTCGTATAAAAGTGCAGGATGCCGTGTTCGAGCTGGTCGTATTCAATGGCCAGCTCGCGGCGCAGCTGGCCCAGCAACGTGCGGCTATAGAGCGCCAGACGCACACAGTGGCGCATGTTGCGCGCGGTGCGTGCGGGCAGACATTCGCGCAAGAAGGCCAGGCCCCAGAGCCATTGCTGCAGATCGGGGCGCAAGCGAAACAGCAAGGGTGCGTCGTCTTTGCCCAGCCAGCGCAACGCCTGCCAGGGCGCCGATGGATTGGCCCATGGCTCCGAATGGCTCACGCTGATCTGCGCGCCGTTGGCCAGGCTGGTGTCCAGCGCCACGCCGCCCAGGCGCTCAACCACGCTGACCTCATGGCCGGCCTGCGCCAGATACCAGGCGCTGGCTGTACCGATGATGCCGCCACCTAAAACAATCACTTTCATGTACGAGCCGTGTTGACTGGGAATGCGGCTGATTCTAGGTAGTCCGCCCAGCGGCATTTGCACTGAATTGCGCGGTTAAACTGCGCGCCCTTTAAGGCACTGGCGGTTTTGATCCAAGGAGAAGTTTGTTATGAGTCTGACTACGCGCGTCCTGCCCCTTACCGTTGCACTGACCCTGGCCCTGGCAGCCTGCGGCAAAAAGGAAGAATCCGTGGTCACGACTGCGCCGCAACCCGCCGCAGCACCGGCTATAGAGATCATCAAAATCGGCCATGTGGGCCCGATCTCCGGCCCCATTGCGCATCTGGGCAAAGACAATGAAAACGGCGCGCGCATGGCGGTGGATGAAATCAACGCCGCGGGTGGACTCAAACTCGGCGAGAAAACCTACAAGCTCGAACTCGTTGCCGAAGACGACAAATCCGATCCCAAAGAAGGCCCCATCACGGCGCAAAAACTGATGGATGCGGGCGTGGTGGCGGTGGTGGGCCATTTGAATTCAGGCACCACGATTCCCGCCTCCAAGGTGTATGCGGAAAACGGTGTGGCGCACATTTCGCCCTCGGCCACTGCGGTGTCGCTCACCGAGCAGGGCTTCAAAACCACCTTCCGCGTAGTGGCCCGCGATGACAAGCAAGGCGCCGTGCTGGCCCAGTTTGCACACGAAACGCTCAAAGCGCGCAACGTGGCCATCATTGATGACCGCACGCAGTACGGGCAAGGTCTGGCCGATGAATTTGAGAAATCCATCAAGGCGGCCAACGTCAAAGTCGTGGCGCATGAGTTCACCAGCGACAAGGCCACGGACTTCAACGCCATCCTGACCAAGATCCGCGCACTTAAGCCCGACGTGATCATGTACGGCGGCATGGACGCCACCGCCGGACCCATGGCCAAGCAGATTCAGCAGCTGGGCATCAAGGCCACGCTGATTGCCGGTGACGGCGCCTGCTCGCCCGAGTTCGTCAAGCTGGCCGATAAAGCCGCGAGCATCCTCAAGTGCTCGATGGCAGGTGAGGCCGTGGAAAAATTCACCAAGGGCGAAGAATTCAAGGCGCACTACAAAGCCAAGTTTGCGTCCGAAGTGCAGCTGTACTCGCCCTACAGCTATGACGCGGTGTACGTCATTGCCGAAGCCCTGAAAAAAGCCGGCAAACCCGATCGCGCCGCCGTGGCCGCAGCCCTGCCCGGGGTGACGTTGAGTGGCGTGACTGGCGAGATTGCCTTTGACGAAAAAGGCGACATCAAGAGTGGCGCAATTTCCGTGTTTGAAGTCAAAGATGGCAAGCTCGAATACGTGACGACGGTGCGCTGATTGATGCATCGCCCACGAGTAACGGCACCTGCGGGTGCCGTTCTTGTTGGTGCGCAATCTGTCTCTTGATCACATCTGAACTCGTCGAGTGGTATTCGGTTTATGAATAAACCCCAACGCACCGAACAGGCGTCGCCCCGGCGCAGGCCCTGTCTCTTGATCACATCTTGGCCTTGCCTTTGTTCCCTCCCCTTCAAGG
>CAZZAD010000004.1:0-38740 GCA_964652055.1 uncultured Burkholderiaceae bacterium
CCTGTACCACGCGATCCAGGCCGGCATGGACATGGGCATCGTCAACGCCGGCATGGTGGGCGTGTACGACGACCTGGAGCCCGCGCTGCGCGAACGTGTGGAGGATGTCATCCTCAACCGCCGCCCCGACGCGGCCGAGCGCTTGCTCGAAGTGGCCGAGACTGCAAAAAGCGGTGCCAAGGACGAGAGCAAGAAACTCGAATGGCGCGGCACGCCCGAGACCCCCAAGTCCGTGGGCGAGCGCCTGTCGCACGCGCTGGTGCATGGCATCACCGACTTCATTGCCCAGGACACCGAGGAGGCCTACCGGGAGATTCTGGCCCGGGGCGGGCGCCCGCTGCACGTTATCGAAGGTCCGCTGATGGACGGCATGGGCATCGTCGGCGACCTGTTTGGCGCCGGCAAGATGTTCCTGCCCCAGGTGGTGAAGTCTGCGCGCGTGATGAAGCTGGCCGTGGCGCACCTGATCCCCTATATCGAGGAGGAAAAGCGCCAGGACGAGCTGGCCGGGCGCGACGTCGCTACCCGCGGAAAGATCGTCATTGCCACCGTCAAGGGCGACGTGCACGACATTGGCAAGAACATCGTCACCGTGGTGCTGCAGTGCAACAACTTTGAAGTGGTCAACATGGGCGTGATGGTGCCGGCGGAAAAAATTCTGCAAACCGCGCGCGACGAGAAGGCCGACATGATTGGGCTGTCGGGCCTCATCACCCCCTCACTGGAAGAAATGCAGCACGTGGCGCGCGAGATGCAGCGTCAAGGTTTCACGCTGCCGCTACTCATTGGCGGCGCCACCACCAGCCGCGTGCACACCGCCGTGAAAATTTCACCGCACTACGGCAACGGGCCGGTGATTTACGTGTCCGATGCCTCGCGCGCGGTGGGCGTGTGTCAGAACCTGGTCTCGGACGATGCGCGCGACAAGTTCATTGCCGAGGTGCAAAGCGAATACGTGCGTGTGCGCGAACAGCACGCGGGCAAGAAGGGCCCAGAACTGATCGCACTCGCCGATGCACGCGCCAATGCCACGCGCATCGACTGGGCCGGCTACATCGCGCCCAAACCCAAGTTCATCGGGCAACGCGCCTTCAAAAACTTTGATCTGGCCAGCATTGCGCGTTACATCGATTGGGGCCCGTTCTTCAACGCCTGGGATTTGGCCGGGCCGTATCCACAAATTCTCGATGATGAAGTGGTGGGCGCCCAAGCACGCCAAGTGTTGGGCGAGGCGCGGCAGATGCTGGACAAATGCATCGCCGAGCGCTGGCTCACCGCCAACGCGGTGGTGGGTTTTTATCCCGTCAACAGCGTGGGCGACGACATCGAGGTCTACGCCGACGACACGCGCAGCCAAGTGCTCTTCACCTGGTACGGCCTGCGTCAGCAGACCAAGAAGCCGGTGCTCGATGGCGTGCCCAACCCCAACCGCTGCTTGAGCGATTTCATCGCCCCCAAGGCCAGCGGCATCGCCGACTACATGGGCCTGTTTGCCGTGACCACCGGCATAGGCATAGAAAAACGCGAAGCGCTGTTTCACAACAAGCACGACGATTACAGCGCCATCATGCTGCGCGCCCTGGCCGACCGTCTGGCCGAGAGTTTTGCCGAGCTGATGCACGAGCGTGTGCGCAAAGACCTGTGGGGCTACGCCGCCGATGAAGCCTTAAGTAACGAAGCACTCATCAAAGAGAGCTACCGCGGCATCCGCCCGGCGCCGGGCTACCCCGCCTGCCCCGAGCATTCAGTCAAAGCAGCGCTCTTCAAGGCACTGGCCGCGCAAGACATCGGCATGGCACTCACCGAGAATTACGCCATGCACCCGGCCTCTAGCGTAAGTGGCTTTTACTTCTCGCATCCGCAAGCCACGTATTTCAACGTGGGCCGCATCGGCCGCGATCAGCTAGAAGATCTGGCGCGCCGCAAGGGCGAGGCGGCGACTGAATTGGAGCGGTGGCTGGCTCCGAACTTGGGGTAACAGCTCACCTATTTCGCCGTCATCACAACCACATCACCGGCCATCTTGGGATTTGGACCCACGCCCGTCAGCGTGTAGCCCGCCTCTTTGAGCGCCTGTATGGCCCCGTGGTTAATGGCCATTGCTTCCCGCGAGGCTCCCGGGCCAAGCCGGCTGGTGCGCTCCAGCGGGTCCAGGTAGACCTCAATCGTTGTCACGGGTCGGCGCTGCAACGCCTGCATCAATGCAGAAGTCATTTTGTGTGGGTCGCCGACAATCGCGCTCCATTTTGGATCAGCGGTTTCGTTCATCCCGATGGCCAACGCCTTTTTATTCTGGGAGTAGACGGCGGAGAAGCCGTGGTGCTCTTCACTTTTGATGATGCGTGTGGTGTTCCCGTCACGCGCGGTGAGTTGCGGCCAGTAGTTGAACTCAAACAATGGGCTGCCATCGGATCCAATCTTTGAGCTGTGCTGGATTTGCCGGGCAATCTGGTTGGGCGTCAAAGGCGCAAACGTCTTAAGCGCTTGTGCATCAGCACCTCCCTGATGAATGCCACGGCTACTGGCACTCTTTCTTAGCCATGTGGTCAACCCTTTTAATAGATCCTTCCCTCCACCGAGAATTCCGAACGTGGCCACGCCCAACCGCATCGATGACGCCTCGTCATGCGTCAACCGAGTCAAATCAGCGTAGTAATCGGCAGCAGAGCCGCTGACGGATTGCGCCACGCTGCGCGCTGCCTCCGTTGGATTTTGCGCAATGGCCCTTGCAGCCTCACCCACCGGCTCCACAAACCCCTTTTTTGCAACCACGCTCGCATTGAAGATCTGCGCTACGGGGTGCCATGAATTGACCAGGGCCCCCTCATTTTTGCTGTTGATATAGCTGCGCGCCGTATGCGTCAGCAGGGCCTTGGCCAATTGGGGTAAATCCTCGGTCACCGTACTGATCATTTCTAACCCCGCCCCTTTGGCGTAGGGCAGCAACAACACGGATTGGGGTTTGAAGGCGGACGCATAGTTTTGACTCAGCGCCTGCGCGCCGGACCGAACCGGAGCCTCGCCTTCATTTAGGAAAGAGGTGTTGTAACTCGACGCAGACGCTTCATCACCCGTGGGGTGATTTTTTATGGGCCAAACCAAGATAGAACCCCTCCACTGATCGTCACCTGAGATGGGCTCCGACACTAAGAGGCCCTCCGCAGCGCGCCAGTGTGTGTACACGCAGGGTTTTCCGCAAGATCCACGCGCACATTTTTTATGGTGCCACGCGGCCGGTGCGCAGGGGATTTGTCTCTTATTTGGCCCAAAGTGCAAGGTCACTACACCAGTGCATCCACCATGTCGAGCATGCCCGCACCTTCTGCGATTGCAGGCGCGGGGGTGTCCACCGCAGCGGTTTGCAACAGGGATTTGATTTGCGCAAACGTGAGGTGGGGGTTTTGCTGCAGCATCAGGGCTACCGTTCCCGCAACCAACGGCGCGGAAAACGAGGTGCCGCTGACTGGGCCACCCCAATGCATAAAAAGACCGTAGGGAATGGCCACGTTCACACCCTGCGTGGCCAGGGTGACGGGAAGCGCGCCACTGCCGCGAGACGAAAAATTGGCCACGGCGTCATCGCGCAAATTGTTGGGCGTGCCCTGGGTGGAACTGGCGCCCACCGCCACCACATCGCCGCTTAGTCCGAATATGTTCAGCGCCCCCCAGTCAGGCAGTGCAACGCCGAGGGCACTTTTTTCATTGCTGTAGCGCTGCCAGTTGCCCGCCGCCACCACGATTGTCTTGCCATGTTGGGCCGCCTCTCGCGTGGTATCGACGTATCGACCATAGGCCTGAATCACGGCCGGGTTACCCAGCAAGGCCGTGTTCACAAAATCGACCTGCTTCTGGTAGTAGGTTCTCTGGTCACTGGGGCCTGTACTGCCATAAAACGCTTTGGACAGTTGCGGTATGACCTCGATCAATGTGTCAACAATGTCGTAATAGTTATTCATAGACGTGCCAAACGACATGTTCAACACCCGAACACCCGTCGCCCGCGTGAACTCTTTGACTTCTGCACCCACGTCGTCCAGTGAATCAATGGCGGCCACCGCCAGCATGTTGCGCAAGCCAGTCGTCAAAGCACCGGGATGATCGGGCGGCAGACCGGTTTTACCGACTTCGGCCCAAAAAAGACTGCCAATGTCCAGGCTGTAATTGCCCCCGTCGTACACGGACGCATGCTCCACCCTGGCCCCCGAAGCAATCCCCAATCCGCCGTTGTTGATGACTGCGGCCACGGTTTGTGCATGAGGGTCAAAGACCGGATCCAGGACGCGCACGCCCACGCCCGCACCCGTCAGGCCCTTGGCCAACAGGGTTTTGCGCGCATGAGGTGCCAGCGATTTGGCAATGCTGTCGTACCACCCTGACAACGTGGGCACGCCCAGCGTGGTCAGGTACGTTTCGATTTCCTGGCGCGAGAACACGCCCGCGTCGGCCACCTGTTGCACGCTGAGTTTGTGCAGCAGCGCGCCGCGCAAAATCTCTAGCCCGGCCTGCGCAGGTTGGTCTGGGTACTGCGCCAAGATGGCCTGGATGCCGGTCTTGATGTCCTGGCTGGAAATGTTCGGGTTCCCTGGCTGCAGGAAGAGTGTGTCGAGCGCGCTCTCGACTTGCGCGATTTGTGCATCCGGCACTGCAGCCTGCTGTGCGGCCGGCCCCGCCTCCCGCTCAAACGCGTGTTCCAGCCAGGCCAATTCACGCAACCGGGGGTCATCGTGGGCAGCATCTGCCGCAAGCGCCGCCGAGTCTCTAGCCGCAGTCACGACACGCATGAGCGCGTCATCGGGTGTCGCTTTGAATTCTGCGCTTTGAAGAGTTGCCCCGTTCGTGATCCCTGCCGTCGCGGCCTGTGTGCCGGGGGCATGAACCACGCCCTGCGCCTGTAATCGAGGCCCCCCGCCCTTTTCCCTCAACGCCCTCAACGCCTGCAAGTCAGCGCGCAACTGCTCTAGTGAGGGCCATGGCGCTGGAGCCGAACTTGAAGTGGCATGGACCGACATATTTCCCCCGACAGACGTGAATGACCCCATGGGGCGTAGGCGCTGCCACCCCCGTTTGGGACAAGTTGGCGAGCTTGCTACTGAACTGCGAGGGCGCACAAGAGCCACCGCAAGCAATTTTTAGTGTCTTGAATACCGTCTACACGGGCGGGTTCGACAACACTGCCGTGCGGCGGCACGAGCGCGTGCGCAGACTCCTACCCCCAACCCAGGTCAATGAGCCGGGTTGGGGGCTATGCGCAGCAATGCGCTCCTGGCGTTACACCAGCGCATCGACCACATCGAGCATGCCCGCACCTTCCGCTACCGCGGGTGCAGGGGTGTCAACGGCCGCGGCCTGCAATATGGCTTTCACTTCTGTAAAGGTGAGGTGGGGGTTTTGCTGCAGCATCAGCGCCACCGTGCCAGCGACCAAGGGCGCAGAAAACGAGGTGCCGTTGACGGAACCACCAAACGACAGCATGTATCCGTAGTCCACCGCCATGTCGGTGCCCTGCGTCGTGACGGTGATGGGCAACTGATCGGTGCCATGGGATGAGAAGTCGGCCACGGTGTCGTCGGTCAGATTCTGTGGTGTGCCGTTGGTGCGGCTGGCCCCCACGGTAATCACATTGCCGCTCATACCCAGGACATTGAGCGCGGCCCAGTCCTGCATTGAAACGCCTGCCGCCGTGAACTGCGCCACGTTGTCCTGCTCGTTGCCCGCCGCTACTACGATGACCTTGCCCAGATTTGCTGCGTTCTGGGCTGCGCCCTGATAGGCCCCGAGTGCCTGGGCCAGCTGCGCATTTCCCAGCAAAGCGGAATTCACAAAATTCACCTGGATCTGCGTGCGCTCAGGTTCTTTGGGCACCGTGTCCCCGTAGAGCGCGCGGGACAATTCTGGAATGTCCTCAATCAAATTATTCATCATGGGATAAAGCCGCGCCGCCGAAACGCCAAAAGACATATTCAGCACCGTGGCGCTCGAATGATGAGCAAAATCATCCACAGCAGAGGTTGTCGTATTCAAGATGCCGGCCACCACCGAGGCGGCAGTATTGCCCAGTGCGGTTTTCAACGCCCCCGGATCATTGGCGGGGAGCCCAGTGCGATTGACCTCGGCCCAGAAAATGCTCGAGGGACTGAGTTCAATGCCAGCCGACACCAGGTCCACTGCGGCCCCTGGGGCCACGCCGAGCTTGCTGTCGTTGATGACCGCACTCACCACCGTGCCATGCGATCCGAGCTCGGGCTCCAGCACGCGCACCGTCACCCCCGTTCCATCGATGCCCTGGTCGGTTAGATTGGAACGAATGGTCGGCACCAGTGATCCGGTGACCACGCCCGCCCACATCGTGGGCGAAGGTAGCCCAATCGAGGCAAGATAAGTGTCCACTTGTTCGCGCGTAAACAGGCCCGTATCGGCAATCTGCTGGGCGCTGACGCCATACTGCAACGCCCCCAGAACAATCTCCTCACCGGCTTTGGCCGGTTCAGCGGGATGTTTGTCCAAAATAGCCGTAATGGCAGTCTTAATGTCTGCGCTTGCGATGTCGGGATTGCCGGGCTGCAGAAAAAGTATGGTGGCCGCATCCACCGGGTGCATAGGTAATTTGATACCAAGCTCAGGGAACTGCGCGTTACCGAGCTCGTGCTCGGGCTGCGTACCCGACCCGACGCGGCCTGAATCCATGTGTTGCCTGGCCTGAGCCGCGGTCTGTGCCAACTGCACTGCACGCAGTACAGCCTGTTCCACCCCCTGAGATCGGACCGCTGCCTCACCTCCTCCGCTCACAGACGCCGTACCCGCGCTCGCTGCAGTCCGCCGCATTTGATCCAAAACCAGTTGCATTTCGGTCTGACGCGGCGTGCCCGGTGGCATGGTTGTTGCTTGACTGCCGTGCGCTGGACTTGCAGTACCCGCGCTTTGCAGCGCGAGTCGGGCGCTAGCCAAACGTTCCTGCAATGTGAGGTGTGACTGAGATACCGATGAAGTGGCATTTATGGCCATGATGTGTCCCCCATAAGTGTTGACGAGAAGCGTTACGTTTTTTGCGTCTGTCTTTGCAGACGTGATGCAGTGTGCGTGGCGCTACTGCAGCATTCAAGTGCCACAGCATGAAATGTCCGTGGTGCCATCTCGGCGCCGCTGATACATTCGCCGCCCTTTTTTAAATCGGCAGATCCCGTCATATGTCACAAGACACTTCGACCCAAACTCGCATCGACCACCAGCTGGCCCAGGAACTGAACGCGCGGGTGCCGCAGGTTCAGGCGGCGGTGCAACTTCTTGATGAAGGTGCCACGGTGCCTTTCATTGCGCGGTATCGCAAAGAAGTCACGGGCGGGCTCGATGACACGCAGCTGCGCTTACTAGCGGAACGACTGGTGTATCTGCGCGAGATGGAAGAGCGCCGCGCGGCCATCCTGGCCAGCATCGAGGAACAGGGCAAGCTCACGCCGCCCCTGCGTGAAGCCATTGAGACGGCCGACACCAAACAGCGGCTCGAAGATCTGTACGCGCCCTACAAACCCAAGCGCCGCACGCGTGCGCAGATTGCCAAAGAAGCGGGGCTCGAACCCCTGGCCGACGCACTGCTCGCCGACCCGCGCCTGGATCCACAAGCCGAGGCGGCGAAATACATCGATGCCGACAAAGGCGTGGCCGACGCCAAAGCTGCATTGGACGGCGCACGCGACATCCTGGCCGAGCGCTTTGCTGAAGACGCCGAGCTCATCGCCAAGCTGCGCGAGCTGATGTGGGAGCGCGCCGACGTGGTGGCCACAGTGATTGAGGGCAAAGAGGGCGAGGGCGAAAAATTCCGCGACTACTTTGCGCACCGCGAGCCCATCAAGAGCGTGCCGTCGCACCGCGCGCTGGCGCTGCTGCGCGGCCGCGCGGCCGGTGTGCTCAATCTGAAGCTGGCGTTATCTGAAGAGATGGAAGCACTCAAGCCCCATCCGTGCGAATCAAAAATTGCTGCGCATCTGGGGCTTGCCCCGCAAGGCCGGCCCGCCGACGCCTGGCTGGCGGACGTGTGCCGCTGGACCTGGCGCGTGAAAGCGCACCTGGCGCTGGAGCTGGAATTTTTCACGCGCGTGCGCAGCGAGGCCGAAGCCGAAGCCATCAAAGTCTTTGGTCACAACCTCAAGGATCTGTTGTTGGCGCCACCCGCGGGGGGACGTGCAGTCATCGGGCTCGACCCGGGCTTGCGCACCGGCGTGAAAGTGGCGGTGGTGGACCGCACCGGCAAGGTAGTGGCCACCGGCGCCATCTTTCCGCACGAGCCGCGCAACGATTGGGATCGCTCGCTCGCCACCCTGGCGCTGCTGGCGCGTGAACATCAGGTTCCACTCATCGCCATCGGCAACGGCACCGCCTCGCGCGAGACGGATCGTCTGGTCGCTGAGCTCATCAAAAAGCATCCCGAGTTGAAGCTCACCAAAGCGGTGGTGTCTGAGGCGGGCGCCTCCGTCTATTCCGCCTCTGAGCTGGCGTCTAAAGAGTTTCCCGATCTGGATGTGAGCCTGCGCGGTGCCGTGTCCATTGCGCGACGCCTGCAAGATCCGTTGGCCGAGCTGGTGAAGATTGACCCCAAGTCCATCGGCGTGGGCCAATACCAGCACGATGTGAACCAGACGCAACTCGCGCGCGCACTCGTGGCCGTGGTGGAAGACTGCGTCAACGCCGTAGGCGTGGATGTGAACACCGCCTCGGCGCCGTTGCTGGCACGCGTGTCGGGTCTGACCGAGACGCTGGCCAAAAACGTGGTCGAGTGGCGCGAGAAAAACGGCGCGTTCACCTCACGCGAGGCGCTGCGTCAGGTGCCGCGCTTTGGCGAACGCACCTTTGAACAGGCCGCCGGTTTCCTGCGCATCACCCAAGGCGAGAACCCGCTCGATGCCTCGGCCGTGCACCCCGAGGCCTATCCCGTGGTCGAGCGCATCCTGGCGCGCGTGGGGCAGCCGCTCGCATCCGTCATGGGCCAGCGCGATGTACTCAAAACCCTGGTGCCCACTGAATTCACTGACGAGCGCTTTGGCTTACCCACCGTGCGCGACATCCTGGCCGAGCTGGAAAAACCCGGCCGCGATCCGCGCCCCGATTTCAAAGCGGTGGCCTTCCGCGAAGGCGTGGAAAACCTCAAGGATCTGGTGCCCGGCATGGTGCTCGATGGCGTGGTGACCAACGTGGCCAACTTCGGCGCGTTTGTGGACATTGGCGTGCACCAGGATGGGCTGGTACATATCTCGGCGCTCTCCGAGCGTTTCGTCAAAGACCCGCGTGAGGTGGTCAAAGCGGGCGATCACGTCAAAGTCAAAGTGGTGGAGATTGATCTGCAACGCCAGCGTGTGGCATTGACAATGCGTTTGAACGATGACGCCATTGCGCGCGATGCACGCCCCACCAGCACCGCCCCCTCGCGTCACGCGCCCCGCGCGCCCCAACCCGGCCGCGCGCAGCCCGCGGGCAACACCGCCATGTCGGAGGCGTTTGCCAAGTTGCGGCGATAGGGTTGCGAAGTCGTCGTCGCCCCCGAAGCGGACGGATTACGGGACGAGACAGAGGGTTTCGGGCCACAGGGGACGGCAAGCCTGATTACTGCACCCCCGCGTGATCGTGGTGGTTTTTGTAGGTTGGCGGTGAACGCAGCGAACCCCAACACTCATGTCTGGCGTAGCAACCGTGTTGGGGTTCGCCGCATTCACCACCAACCTACTTTCTACGCACAACGGAGCCCCGTCAGAGCTAAGCGACTCTCAGCGGCAACCCCATCTGCTTCTCACGCCCCGCCACCACGGTGCGATTGCGACCTTCTTTCTTGGCAGTAAGTAGGGCGATGTCGGCGGTGCGCAGAAACTCGGTCAGATTGTCTTCACCATTCCAGGTGGCCACGCCCGCGGAAAACGTTTGGTGTTCAGGCACCACCGGGCGCAGACGCTCGATCAGGGCCTCGGCCTGTTCAGCATCACAAGTGGGCAACACCAGCGTGAACTCTTCGCCGCCATAACGCGCCAGCAGATCGGAGGGGCGCAGCTGTTTGCGCCAGGCTTGCGCGGCACTGCGCAGCAGGACGTCGCCGGCGCCATGGCCACGCCGGTCGTTGAAGCGCTTGAAGTAATCAAGGTCGAGCATGGCCACGGTCAACGGCAGGCCTGTGCGCCGGGCGCGCGCCACCTCCTGGGGCAGTCGCTCATCGAGTCCGCGGCGGTTGATGACGCCCGTAAGTGCGTCTTCATGCACCAGGTGTCCCAGGCGCCGCACCAGCCGGGCGTTATGAAAGCCCAGGCGCCGCCACGACATGACCAGCACCACCGATTGCACCAACACCACCGCGAACAGCAGGGCAATGGCCGTGCGCGCGGCCGATGCCTCAAACCAGCCATAGAGCGCCACAGCCGCCGCACCACTGGCCAGCAGGGCAATCCCAATGACCAGCGCCGAGGACGGCAGCGGACGGTTCAGGGTTGCCAGCGATCTGAAGGGCATTATGGGAGCTGTGTCATGGGCCATGGTGAATGCTTTCTAAAGTTGGATACATGCACTACACACCCCAGGTCACTTCCACATTGCGCTTGGCCGCGGCACGCATCATTTCCAGCAGCGGATACGCACGCTGCGCCAGGGAAACGGCTTGCGCGGCGGCCGGCACGGGCTCACCCTTGAGCGCGGCCTCAGCCTCGGCCGCCCGTGCAGCCTGAGCCTGCGACCGGTCTTGATCCACGGCACGCCCCAAACGCTCCAACGCATCGGGCAATTGCTCGGGCGTGAACACGCCGTGCGGCGCTGCGGGTCGCCCCAGAATGTCAAAGATGCGTTGCGCCGTTTCGGCAAACATGTAGATCTGGGCCGCTGCGCGAGAGCGAAACACGACAAGTGCCATGGGCCGGGGTTACCTTGGTGGTGAACGATGGGCAGGCGATCAATGAGCGGGCGATTCTAGGTGGCCCATCGGGCGCGTGCCGGGGCCCTCCTATAATCGCGCGGTCTTTTTCATCCTGCGCAACCTTGGGTTGCGCTTTCTTTCCTTCAGGAGCACACATCATGGGCAAGGGCGATTCCCGCACACGCAAGGGCAAGATCTACAACGGCAGCTACGGCAAGAAGCGCCCAGGCCGCGACAAGAAGAAGGTTGAAGCCGCAGCCGCTCCCACCAAACCTGGCCGCAAGTAGTCAGTTTCAGCACGCAATGCCGTTTTCAAGGCCGGGCTCGCCCGGCCTTGTTGCTTATCAAAACTGGAGCATTCACCATGAGCGCCATAACTCGAAGCGTATTTCTCGCCCTGATCACGGCGTTGACTATGGGCCTGCTGGCCGCCTGCAGCCCCAAGCTGGACTGGCGCGAAGTGACCTCGCCCGAGGGCAAGTTCAGTGCAGTGTTCCCAGGCAAACCACAGATTTCAACGCGCGACATTCCATTCAAAGGCAAGCGCATTTCCATGACCATGACCGCGGCCGGCAAAGGGCCCACGCTGTTTGCCGTGGGTGTGGCCCAACTGCCGCCTGAAGCCGTAACCACGCCTGAGGCCCAGACCGATGCGGTGACGCAATTTCGCACGGCGCTGCTCAGCAACTCAGGCACCACGTTGTTTACTCTGGACGAGCCGGTGCCCACGCTGTCGGCCGAGGTCAAAACCGCTGCACAGGCCCTCATGGCGGTGCGTGCACAGCGCCACCCTTCGACCGACCCCAAGACGCCTGGCGTGGCGCAGTTGGCCGCGTACTTTTTTGTGGTCGACGGGCGCATGTATCAGGTGGCCGCACTTGGCGATGCTGCGCTTGCCGACATTGATCTGGAAACTTTTTTCAGCGCTTTCAAACTCACCCCTTAATTCAATCTGGACACTTCATGGGACTCAAATGCGGCATCGTGGGCCTGCCCAACGTGGGCAAATCCACGCTCTTCAATGCACTGACCAAGGCGGGCATCGCCGCGGAGAACTATCCGTTTTGCACCATCGAGCCCAACGTGGGCATCGTGGAAGTGCCCGATCCGCGGCTCGCAGCACTTGCCGCCATCGCCAAGCCAGAGAAGGTTCTGCCAGCCACCGTGGAGTTTGTGGACATTGCGGGCCTGGTGGCCGGCGCCAGCAAGGGCGAGGGCCTGGGCAACCAGTTCCTGGCCAACATTCGCGAGTGCGATGCCATCACGCACATCGTGCGCTGCTTTGATGACCCCAACGTGATTCACGTGGCCGGGCGTGTGGACCCCATCTCGGACATCGAAGTCATCAACACCGAACTGGCGCTGGCCGATATGCAGGCGGTGGACAAACAACTGACTCGCTACAGCAAGGTGGCGCGCAGCGGCCAGGGGCCCGAGGCCAAAGAGGCCAAGCGCTTGGTCGAAGCATTGGAAAAAATTCTGCCTGTACTGAACGAAGCGCGCCCGGCGCGCAGCGTGGCGCTGTCTGAAGAAGAAAAGGCCGTCGTGCGCCCGCTCTTTTTGCTCACCATGAAACCCGTGCTGTACGTGGCCAACGTGGAAGCGCACGGCTTTGAGAACAATCCGCTGCTCGACAAAGTGAAGCAATACGCCGAACGCGAAGGCGCACCGGTGGTGGCCGTATGCGCCCAGGTGGAAGCCGAGATTGCGGATCTGTCTGATGACGACAAGGCCCTGTTCCTGGCCGACATGGGCATGACAGAGCCGGGCTTGAACCGCCTGATCCGCGCCGGCTACACGCTGCTGGGTCTGCAAACCTATTTCACCGTGGGCCCCAAGGAAGTGCGCGCCTGGACCGTTCGAAGCGGCGCCACCGCCCCGCAGGCCGCCGCGGTGATCCACACCGATTTTGAAAAAGGCTTCATCCGCGCTGAGACCACTGCCTACGATGACTTCATTGCCCACAAGGGTGAGGCGGGCGCAAAAGAAGCCGGCAAGATGCGGCTGGAGGGCAAGGAGTACATCGTCAAGGATGGCGATGTGATGCACTTTCGGTTCAATGTTTGAGCGGGGTTCTGGGCGAAAAGTGCAGGGCATCCCAGGCCAGCTTGTTACACAGTAGCCAGCAAATTGGGCGACAGCAGCTGCCCGGAAACCCGCATAAATCGTAGCTGCACGCTTGCGGGCTGTAGAGCAACTTGTCGCCTGGTGTGTCATGGGGATGATGCTTGACATGGTGACCAAGAAATCTGTTGTCAATAGGCCCGCGCTCTTCCGTCGTGTCCGCGAGGTTCTGGATGCTGCGCGCACCAGCATCGCGCACACGGTCAATGCCACGCAGGTGGTGGCCAACTGGCTGATCGGGCGTGAGATCGTTGAAGAGGAACAGCGGGGGCAGCGGCGTGCCGGCTACGGCATGGAATTGCTGAGCGAATTGGCCGCGCGGCTGAAGCACGAGTTCGGCGCGGGCTACGGGGTGGATAACCTGGAATTGTTCAGGCGTTTTATCTGGAATACCCCCGGCTGCTACTGGGAGTGTCGTCCGAAGAAATTTCCGGCGCGACGCGTTGGAAATCTGATGGCCCGGCGGTCGCGCTGCAAATTGAACACGCGGTGCGTGCCCCATCGTGACAACCCGGGCAGCTCAACCCCAATCTCTCGTGGACACACTATCGCCGGCTGCTGCGCGTTGACCGTGTGCAAGCCCGTGACTTCTACGAGGTCGAGGCAACCCTGATGAAACTTGCGACGCACGGGCATGAAGTGGCGCAGCCCATCGACGCGCTCAAGGATCCGCTGGTGCTGGAGTTCCTCGACTTGCCACAGTCGCCGCGATTGGTTGAATCGAAGTTCGAACAAGCGCTCATCGACCTCAAGGTGGGCAAGCTCGCGCAGGCCGACCTCGGGCAAATTCAGTTCTATGTGAACTACTACGACCGTGAGCGGCGCACCGAAGGCGGCAACCCGACTCTGGGCCTGATCCTGTGTCCAGACAAGAACGATGCCGTGGTCAAGTACACCCTCGGCAAACAACAAGAACGAAACATTTTTGCCACTCGGTATCAGCTGCACTTGCCGACGGAGGAGGAGCTGCAGCGGGAGCTGCAGCGGGAGCTGCGTCGCGAGCTACGGCAGTTGACGCCAACGGCGTCAACGCCCGAGGCCACTGGGCGGCCGTTCCGAACAGTTGCCTCGAAGAGCGCGCCACGTGTGACGCAGCACGATGCCACGACAAAGAAAAGACGCCCGAAGTGAGCTTCGACAGCGTTGTTCGCTCCGGTACGGGCCGGCTCAGCCCGCATGACCTCCAGGCACGTTGCGCGAAAGAGCACGGCGGCATGGCGGTGCGCCGACGCAACGCTTTTTTGTTGAACTGATACGACCATGCCCGCTGCTGCCGCACTCAACCCGCTGCGCGCCCTGATCGAGCACGAACGCCAGGCGGCGCTGGCGCAGCGGCTCGACATCTGGCAGCGGCCACTGGCCAACAAGCTGGCTACGGGCTGGTCACAGCGGTTGATGCGCCTGGAGCCGGCCGACAGTGCGCGCGCGCTGTGGGCCTACCTCGACGAGGGCAAGGGCGAATCCCGTTTTCGCGAAGGCGATCTGTTGGCGCTGCACGCGGGCAGCCCGCTGGATTGCCCACTGGCGCGGCAACTCACTTTTGAGGCCGAACAGGACGGACGCTGGTTGCTGGTCAGTGCGTCGGCAGCCACGATCTCCGACTTGCTCGGATCGCCTGCTGCGCAGGGATGTTGGGCCGACCCCGACGCCATGGACCTGACGCCGTACTACCTCAAGGCGCTCGAAGAAATCGAAACCAGCGCCATCGGCCAGGAGTTTGTGTTGCCGCTGCTGGCGGGCACGCTCGAGCTCACGTTCGATCCGCGTGATGTCGATGAAGGGGAGCGCATCGCCCAAGCTGAGGGATTCAATGTGGATCAGGCGCGCGCCGTGGGCCTGGGCCTGGGCGCGCAAGCGCTGGCCTGCATCCAGGGGCCGCCGGGCACCGGCAAGACCCGCGTGCTGGCCCGCATTGCCCAGTTGCGCGCTGCGCGCGGTGAGCGCGTCTTGTTGACCTCACACACGCACACCGCCATCAATCACGCACTCAACCAGATTCATGCGCTGGGCGTGAATACGGTCAAAGTGGGCCGCGCCGCACGGCGACGGGGCCTGCACGATGACCTGCTGGCGCTTGAAAACCTGAGCGACTGGGACCCACGACCCACGAGCGGTTACGTGGTGGGCGCCACGCCATTTGCCACCGTCACCGCCCGTTTGCAGGGCTATACCTTTGACACCGTGATCATTGATGAGGCCAGCCAAATCACCGCACCCCTGGCGCTTATGGCCTTGCGCACCGCCCGTTGCGCGCTGTGGGTTGGCGATCAGCAGCAACTGCCCCCGGTCGTACTCTCGCCCTCGGTGTTGCAGGACGAGGCGTACGCGCCATTTGCCCTGCTGACGCGTCGCCATGCCGAGCACAACGTCATGCTGACCGAGACCTATCGCATGAACCGCTGGCTCACTGACTGGCCCAGTCGGCAGTACTACGCGGGCAAGCTGGTGGCCGCCGGCGCAAACCGCGAACGCACGCTGTGTCTGACCCAGATCCCCAAGGCCCTGCAGGACATATTTGATCCTCAGTCCCCCGGCATCTTTATCGCCAACACCGAAACTCAGGCACGCACACGCAACGCGCACGAGGCCGCACGTGTGGCCGAGCTGTGCAGCGCGGCCCTGCAGGGTGGACTGGCTGCCCATGATCTGGGCATCGTCACGCCCTATCGCGCACAAGGGCGCGCCATTCGTGAAGCGCTTGCCCACCGGCTGGGTTGGGACACCGCGCGCCTCATCGTTGCCGACACTGTGGAGCGCATGCAGGGGCAGGAACGCGAACTCGTCATCCTGTCGCTGGCCACCACCGACCCGGCGTTTCTGTGCGCAGTGGCCCCGTTCTTCTTTCAGCCCCAGCGGCTTAACGTCTCCATCACACGCGCCCAGACCAAGCTCATTGTGTTGGGGCCCCGACCGCAGACCCTGCCCACGTTGGATGACCCGCAGATCACTGCCTGGGTGGCGGCGTATGCCGACTTTGTCGCGCAGCTGCGGCACGTTGATCTGTAGCGCGGCGCACGCTGCCTCATGACCCAATTCATTCCCGAGTGGACCCGAGTCAACGCGCAGTGGCTGCGCATTCATCAGGTGCTTGCGGCGCTGGGCGATACCTACGTGGTGCGTCGTCCGTTGGTGCGCCCAAGTGCGGCGCACGCCTTCATCGAACACCCCACCGCGGGCTGGCTGGCCCTGGCAGTGGACAACACGCCCTATGCGCAGATCGACCCGGACGCATTGATCGAGCCCGAGCAACGCCACGCCTTTGAGCAGCGTCTGACCCAATGGCGCGATCAACACAGCACCCCACACGCTCTGGAGTTGCTGGTACTCCTGTGGGCCTGCAGCACCGAAGAGGTGCGCGCTCTGTCCCGCGTGGTCCTACCCCGCTTTGGCGTGCGGCTGCTGTCACGTGCGCAGTTTGAGCAGATCGGCGCGCGCATGATTCGCGGCTTGGCCAGCCCGCTGGCACCCGCAGCGGTGCAGGCGTTACGGCATACATATTTCCCGGAAACCGAAATTGCCGCGGTTCATACCCAGACCTGCCGCATCGACCCGGGCAACCGTGACAATCAACCCACGCTCTTTCTGGATGCCACCCAGGAGTGGGCCAGCAACCTCGATCTTGATCTTGAAGCCGCGCCCTCGCCCGAACAGACAGCACACATCAGGGACTTTTCCGTGCGGCTCATCAACGGCGTGGCTGGCAGCGGCAAAACGCTCATCGCGCTGCATCGTGGGTTGCTGCTGAGTGAACTGTTCCCGCAGCAGCAAGTATTGATGCTCATCCACAACACGCCGGTCGTGGCTGATCTGCACGCGCGGCTGCGGCACGTATATGGCCAGGCACCACCGCAGCTGCACATCAGCACTTTTTTTGCCTGGGCCTGCCGGCAATGGCGTGGGGTATTTGGCGCATACCCCCGCATGCCGCCGCACCCGCAATTTGTGCACACGCTGATGGAGTCGCTGCGCGTATCACCCGCTGATCTGGGTTTGCGTCTGACAGCGCCGCAGTTGTTGGAGGAATTTGATTTCATCAACGACACGCTCATCGCCCATCAGAGCGCCTATCTGGATGCGCCACGCAGCGGCCGTGGCTTTGCGCTGCGCCGCACGGAGCGAGTAGCGGTATGGCTGCTCTACGAACAACTCACCGAGGCGCTGCGCGCCCGCGGCCTGCGTTTGTGGAGCGCACTGGCCCACGAGTTGTGCCTGGCCCCCACCACGCCCCTGCACCTGGGTCAGCACCACCACATCCTGATTGACGAGGCGCAGTTTTTTTCGCCGGCCTGGTTCCGACTGGTGCAACACGCACTGCAACCCGGTGGCCAACTTTTTATCTGCGCCGACCCCAATCAGGGCTTTCTCAAGCGGGGCCTGAGCTGGAAGAGCGCCGGCCTGGACGTGGCCGGCCGCACCAAGACGCTGCGCCACTCGTACCGCACGCAACGCCCCATTCTGGAAGCGGCACATCAGGTGCTCACCCTGGCTGGGTGCAGCAACGCTTGTGATGAGCCCGACGGTGATTTTCTGACGCCCGACTTTGCGCGCATGTCCCCCAGCAGCCCACACGCCCGCCCGCGGCTGATCTATGTAGACAGCCCGCAGGACGCGCTGGACCGCGCCGTGAACGAGATCAACGCGTTGCACCAACATGCCCACCTGCCCTTGGGCAGCGTGCTGGTGCTCTACGGCGAGCGCATCAACCGTGTAGATCTGTATCGCAGTCTGGTGCGCCAACTGGGTGGGCGCCATGTGTGGTGGCTGAACGAAAAATCGCAGCGCCGCGCACCCGCCCACGGCAGCAGCGCACGGCCCCTGCGCATGGCCTATATCGACAGCGCTACGGGACTGGAAGCCGCGGTGGTGTTTGTCCTGGGCGCGGAGAAACTGCTCGCCACATTGAGCACGGACAGTCCGCCCGAGGAGGATGCACGCAAGCTCTACATGGCCATGACCCGTGCCTCCGCGCGGCTGGTGTTGCTCAGCACCCAACGACTACCGGCTGCGCTGGAGCGGTGGTTTGACCCGCCCGACCTGCGCTCCCACGCCCCACACACACCCCACACCCCCGCGTAACATCGCCTCCGCTTCACTCACCCTGTTCTGAAACTCCCATGGCCAAAAAATTTCTGATCGGTTTGGGCGCGGCACTGGCCGTTGCCGTCATTGCGCTGGTGGCTTTGGCCACGTTGGTGGATGCCAATCGGTACAAGCCGCAAATCGAATCACTGGTCAAGGACAAGACGGGGCGCACGCTGAAGATGGAGGGCGATCTGTCGTTCTCGGTCTTGCCGCGCATTGCGCTCAATCTGCCCAAGACCACGCTCTCCGACCTGGCGGGCGAACGCGTCGCGCTCAGTGTGAACAGCGCGCGTGTCAGTGCCGCATGGTTGCCACTGCTGCGCGGGCGCATTGCGTTGGGTCGTGTGGCCGCTGATGGCCTGAGTGCCGGCGTTGAGCGCCGCCTGGATGGTTCGACCAATCTGGACGACCTCATTACGCCCAAATCGCCTGCGCCCCCCTCACCCGACACGCCCGCCAAAGCTAAAACACCGCCGCAATTTGAAGTCGGCAGCATCAGTCTGACCAATGCCGACATCACCATCGATGACCGCATGGGTGGCACGGTGATTCATCTGAGCCAAATGAATCTGCACACCGGCAAACTCGCTACCCGCAGCTCGACGCCTGTTGAACTGGATGTGACGTATTCCAACACCGCGCCCGAAGCCAGTGGGCGTCTGAAGGTCAACGGAATCATCGACCTGGATCTGCTCGCCCACGTCTATGGCGCACAACGCGTTGAGGCTGAGCTCAAAGGGGTGGTGGATAAAGCGCCGTTGGAAATCACGCTCGAAGCGACGCGCTTGTCGGTGCGCCCCGCCACTGAAGGTACGGCCGTTGCGGCCGAAGGGCTGAACCTGCAACTCAAGGGGCCACTGGCCGGTATGCACTTTGATTCGTGCAGCGTGGTGGCTCGCAAACTTGATTTCGATCCCGTGCTGCTCGACTTCAGTGTGCTGGGCCTGGAGGCCCATGCCCAGGGCAAGCGCGGCCCCGATACCTTTGATGTCAAGGCGCGCCTATCCAAACTGCTGGCCAGTCGCGACGAAGCCAGTGGCAATGCGCTGGATGTCAGCGTGCGGCTCACGGGCTCGCAAAACCTGGAAGGGCGCGTGCAGCTCGATGGCCTGACGGGTCGCTCGCAAGCTTTGACTGCCAGCAAGTTCACCCTGGCCGCCAGCACCACCGTGCAGGACGCCACCGGCAACCCGCGCCACATTCACGCGCAATTTGCCGGGCCAGCGCGCGCCAGCCTAGAGGCACGCACGCTCACCCTGCCCTCGTTTAACGGTGAGTTCGGCATCGACGACGCGCGCCTGCCCAACAAGGGGTTCAAGCTACCCATGGATTTGAGCCTCAAACTCGATCTAAAACAGGAGTCGCTCCTGAGCAGCCTAAATATCAAGTTTGATGATGCGCCAGCCACGGCGGACCTGGAAATCAAGGGGCTACTCAGTGAAGGCGCGGCGCGTCAGATCCTGTTTCAGGCCAAGGCCGAGCGCTTCAACCTGGATCGCTACATGGTCTGGACCACACCGCCGTCCGCCACACCGGACAAAACCCCCGCCAAAGACAAAGCGGCTGCCGTGGATACGCCCATCGACTGGTCGGGCCTGCGCGACCTCAACCTGAACGCCGAACTCAACATCGGTCAGATGCAAGCCCATGGCGTGAAAGCATCCCACGTGCACATTGCAATTAAGGCAGCGGACGGGCGGCTGGAGGCGCGGCCCGTCACCGCCGGTCTGTACGGCGGGTCCCTGAATGCCACAGCTACAGCCACTGCCAACAACAAGCTTGTGGTGCGTGCCTCCATGGTGAGTGTGGCCGTGGGGCCCTTGCTCAAGGATGGTCTGGGTGAAGAACTGCTTTCCGGTCGCGGCACCGTAAAAATTGATGTGACCACTGAGGGGGCCACGGTCCATGCCATGCGGCGCGCTCTTGATGGCTCAGCAGGCTTCGGCTTGCGTGATGGCGCTCTCAAGGGCATCAACCTGGGCAAAACGCTGCGCGAAGCGCGTACTGGGTTCAGCCGTGGCGATGGCGCGAGTGGCGAGAATGCCGCGGCCACCACCACGGCCGGCAGCGCGGAAGAAAAAACCGATTTCTCCGAAATTTCGGGCACGTTCGAGATTGCCAACGGCATTGCCACCAACAAAGATCTGCTGGGCAAATCACCGCTGCTGCGACTGGCAGGCGAAGGCAAGATTGACCTGGTGGCATCGCAGCTCGACTACACCGCACGCGTTTCTGTGGTGAACAGCACCGAAGGCCAGGGTGGCCGTGAACTCGGTGACCTGCATGGCCTGACGGTGCCCGTGCGTGTGACCGGCCCACTGGAGGCCCCGGCATACAAGGTGGATTGGGGCAGCACCGCACGCAGCGCCGTCACGACCAAGGTGCAGGAACAGATCAAGGAAAAACTCACGCCACAGCGTGACGAGATCAAAGCCAAACTCAAAAACCTGCTGGGCCAATAAGTCTGACAAGGCTGACCCAGGCCCACGCGTCGGACTCGCAGCACGCCATGCACCTCACGCTGACCGAACTCAACCTCTACCCCATCAAAGGGTGTCGCGGCGTGGCCTTGCGTTCGGCCACGCTCGCGGCCACAGGGCTTGAATATGAAGGCATCGGCGACCGCGAATGGGTCATCGTCAATGAAGCGGGCCGCTTTCTGAGCCAGCGCGAGCTGCCCAGGATGGCCCTCATCGAAACCCGTTTTGCCGATGGCGCTCTGCGCCTGCGCGCACCCGGCATGCTCACGTTGGAAATCCCATTTGCCAGTAAAGGCGAGGTGGTGCAGGCGCAGGTGTGGAACGACACCGTGCCCGCCGTCACGCAAGGTGCGGTGGCCGATGCCTGGTGCTCGGACTATCTAGGCCAGCCTGCGCGTTTGTTGCGCTTTGATCCACAGGCCCAGCGCCTGGCCAATGCCAAATACACCGGCGCGTTTGAGGCGCCCTACAAATTTGCCGATGCGTTTGCGCTGCTCATCACCAACACCGCTTCACTGGCCGAACTCAACGGCCGTCTACCCGCGCCCGTTGCCATGAACCGCTTTCGCGCCAACCTGGTGCTCGATGGCCTGGAGGCTTTTGACGAAGACCATGTGCGCGAGTTGCGTATTGGGTCGGCCAGGCCGGGGGCCGTCACGCTGCGCCCCGTCAAACCCTGCGCGCGCTGCACCGTGCCGGGCGTGGATCCCGAAACGGGCGAGTCCTCCCCCACCGTGCCCGACACCCTGGCCACCTTCCGTCGTACACCTGAGGGCGTGATGTTTGGCATGAATGCCATCGTGACCGCCGGTGTGGGCACCGTCCTGCATGTGGGCGAGCGCGTGGAAGCGGAACTCAACTTTTAGAGCCAGCCCCCATGCATAACCGCCGCCGCCTTTGTCTGCTTGCACTCATGGCGTTGGTCGTGAGCCCAGTGCCTGCACAGTCCATCGAAATTCTCACCCTGCGCTACCGCCGCGCCGAGGACGTGCTGCCCCTGCTGCGCCCCTTCATCGAACCCGGCGGCGCACTCACAGGTCAAGGCAATCAGCTCTTCATCCGCACCTCGAGTGCCAACCGTCGCCAAATTGAACAAATGCTGGTGCAACTGGACCGCGCGCCGCGTCAGCTCCTCATCTCGGTGCGCCAGGACCGTGCGGCCGAGAGCACAGAGCGCCAACTGAGCGGCAGCGGATCGGTCACCTACAGCACCCGCACCATCACCGGCCGCGGCGTGGTGAACGCGCGTGACGAACGCACCGTGGGCACGCGCAACCTGGAACAGACCGTGCGTGTGCTCGAAGGCGCGAGCGCCCGCCTGACCATGGGCGTGGCCGTGCCCTTCACGTTTCGCCGCTGGCTGCCCCAAGCCGACGGCGGCTGGATCGACACACGGCAAACCGTGTTTTACGAAGCGCTCACGGGCTTTCAGGTGCGCCCCACCCTGGCGGGTGACCTGGTCACCCTGGAGATCACCCCCGAAGAATCCACGGTGCAAGGCACCACCCCCGAGCGCATGCGCGTGGCCACGCACGTGCAGGTGCGCCTGGGGGAATGGGTGGCCCTGGGCGGCGCCGATGCGCGCTCGGAACAAACCACGAGCGGTCTGCTCTCACAAGGTACTGAAGCACACACCTCGCAGCGTGGCGTCTGGGTCAAGGTGGAGCGGGCCGAATGACGGGGGTCAGCACCAAAACCTAAAAACAACAAAACACCAAAACCTAAAAACTGCTATACATAAAAACCTAGAAAACCAAAAGCAGCAAAACCCATAAACCTCATGTCTACGCCCCAAGAAAAACTGGCCGAGGCCCTGGTTGCTCTCAAGGCATTGCAAGACGCAGGCCACATCGTGCCGCGCGCCGAGGACCTGAGCCGCGCGCACCGTGAACGGCTGCTGCACGCGGGCTTTCTGCGCGAGGCCATCAAAGGCTGGTATGTGGCCAGCCGCCCCGATGGTGCTGCGGGCGAGAGCACCGATTGGTACACCTCGTTCTGGGCTTTTTGCGCGGCTTACCTCACCCATCGCTTTGGCGCCGATTGGTGTTTGAGTGCGGAGCAATCCCTGGCGCTGCACGCGGGCAACTGGACCGTGCCGCGCCAATTGCTGGTGCGCGCGCCCAAGGGCAGCAACAAACCGCTGGCGCTGCCGCATGACACCTCACTTTTTGATCTGCGCCTGGCGCTGCCCGCCGCGCAAGACATCACCGTGCTGGAGGGCTTGCGCGTGATGAGCCCCGCCGCCGCACTGGTGGCCTGCGCGCCCGGGCACTTTGCCGCGCACTCTGTAGACACGCGCGCGGTGCTGGCCATGCTGCCCGATGCCGATGACCTGCTGCGGCGTTTGCTCTCCGGGGGCCACAGCCACGTGGCTGGGCGCCTGGCCGGAGCCTTGCGCAACATTGGGCGCGATGCGCTGGCCGATGCCGTCCTCGCCACGTTGCGCAGCGCCGGTTACAGCGTGCATGAGGTAGATCCTTTCAAAGACCCCTCGCCCTTTGTTCTGGACGCGCCGCAGGCTTCACCCGCCGCGCAACGTCTGCGCATGATGTGGGCGCGTCTGCGCGAGGACGTGCTGCGCCACTTTCCCGAGCCCCCGGGCCTCATTACGCAGCCGGCCTACCGCGCCGCGTATCTGGATCAGGTGCAGGAGGTGTATGCCACCGATGCCTACAACTCGCTCTCGATCGAGGGCTACCGGGTCAATGCCGAACTCATCGAGCGTGTGCGCTCCGGGCGCTGGGATCCGCGTCGTGGATCCGACCGCGATCACCGCGATGCCCTGGCCGCTCGCGGCTATTGGCAAGCGTTTCAGAAGGTCAAGGACAGTGTGGCGCGCGTGCTCGATGGCGATAACGCCGGCACCGTGGCGCAACGCGATCACGGCCACTGGTACCGCGAACTCTTTGGCCCCAGCGTGGCCGCGGGCCTGATGCAACCGGCCGACTTGGCCGGTTACCGCAATGGCCCGGTCTACATCCGCCATTCCAAACACGTGCCCCCGCGCAGCAGTGCCGTGCGCGAACTGCTGCAAACTTTTTTTGCAGAACTGCGCGCTGAGCCCGAAGCTGCCGTGCGCGTGGTGTTGGGTCACTTCATGTTGGTGTACGTACATCCGTACCCGGATGGCAACGGACGCATCGGCCGCTTTTTGATGAACGTGATGCTGGCCTCGGGCGGCTATCCCTGGCTGGTGGTGCCCGTGACACAGCGTGAGCGCTACATGGCGGCGTTGGAGGCCGCCAGCGTGGACATGAACATCAAGCCCTTGACGGCTTTCTTGGCAGCGCTAATGAACCATACGTAACCCATCGCCACAACGCTTCCACCGGCCCCTGTCCAAAGCGCGCCATCCAGACCCGACTGGCCAACAGCTGCCAACCTACGATCACCAGCGCCAGCAACGCCAGCTCGGCCTGATGTAACCGGGCACCCAGCCCCAGGCCCCAGCCCGAGAGCAGCAGACCCATCAACACCGACTGCATCAGATAGTTCGTCAGCGGCATGCGCCCCACCGGAGCCAGCCAGGCCATCACGCGGCGCAATACCGTGCTGTTGCGCCAGCGCACGATCAGCGCCAGATACAGCGCCGTGGTGCTGGCGCTCAGTGTGATGAGCAGTGCCCCGGTGGGATCAGGATTGCCCGGCGAGCTCAACATGGTGCGCGTGTTCAGCCCCGCGCCCCAGGCCCCCAACACCCAACCCACACCCCCCACCCACAGCGCCACACGCCACACCCGGGGATGGCGCTCGGGGTGATGCAACCACCCCAACCGTGCCGCCAACGCACCCAACAGAAACAGCCCCACAATCAGCGGCAAGGACAACACCAGGGTGCCCGTGAGCAGCTGTCGGTAATCCTGCACACGCTGTGGCAGCTGCTGCGCATAAGGCGCCGAAACATATCGAGTGAAGGCCTGCACGGCCTCGGGGGGCAACAGGTGATCGGTGGCTTGCGGGCCAAAGTGCCTGTGCATCTCAATGGCATAACCCAGCACCAACACCGTGATGACCAGATACACCAGCCCAAAGTTGCGCGCCACACGCGCCAGCCGCGTCGGTCGCACATGCACATATCGCAACGCCACCAGCGCACACACGGCGTAGGCCGTGAGGATGTCACCGAAGTAAAGCAAGGTGCCATGCGCCACACCCAGCAACAGCAAAAACCGGTAGCGGCGGCGCAGCACCTGCTGCGTCTGCTCTACGGGAAACGGCGCATTCACCCAGGCGCGTTTGATAGAGCGCCATTGCAGCGCCAGGCCAAAACCCAGCAACAAGGCAAAGAGCGCCATGAATTTGGACACCACCCAGGTATCGAGCACAAACCAGGTCAGAATGTCGGCCCAGTGCGGCGAGTCCAGAAAAAACCCCAGCGGATCGCCCGCGCCCCAGACATAACTTTGAATGTTCACCTGCAAGATGCCCAAGAGCGCGAAGGCGCGCAGGGCATCAATGAGTTCCAACCGTTTGTGCGCTGCGGGCTTCATGCGTCAACCCAAACAGCCCGCAGGTGCGCCCATGCCCCCATTGAAAACGGTCCGTGTGGCTCTTTACTTTTTTGGCTCGCCAGGGCAGGCTCACGAACATTCACTTGGACTGCCCACTGAGAAGCTGCACAAGCCGCAGGGGTCACTGCTCCACGAGGACTGAGGGAGGAAATGAAATGAAAGTACTGAGCGCGCATTTATCTATTCCAAAGTTGTCCGTGTCGACACCCGAGCCGGGAATCTTCTCAATTTCGGGTCATCTTCCACTCGAGGGCACGCTGTCTTCCTCAAAAAAATTCTGGCTAGAAAACAGTGTCGCCCAGCTGGGGCAGTCGGATGCTCCAATTAAAACTCCACTCCAACCACCGCACGCAGTTCTAACACCGTTACCTCAGAAGAAGCCCGAGCTTCTTGGCAATGGCTCACGTCAGACCCCCACACCTAGCGAAAGCCTGGGCGCTGTTGTGCTAACTCACCCGAGTACAGGCGCTGAAGAAATCACACACGCGTTGTGGTTCCGGCCCCATAACCGCAAGGCGCCTGTAGAAGCCATACGAACTGACGCTGAAACGACGCATTCACTGTCAGGTGGATTCAATTCAATCGCCAAAGAATTGATCGCGAATAACGTGCCCGCAACGCAGTTCATCGAAATAATGGAAGGCCATCCAAAGCTGACGCCTGAGTACATCAAAGAAAAATTCGCCCAGTTAGGGTACCCATCACCCGATACGTGGAGAGAAAGTCTGGACGGGTCTGCCGTCATACACACCCGCCGGGAACTTGATCGGCGGGGTCTGGGCCGCTTGGACGGCTCCGGCGTCAAGGTGTGGGTTTATGAGGCTAATGACTCAGCCCATAACTCGATGGTGACCAACATGATCGATGACCCTCAGTTTGGTTTGGCGCCCGGGGCCATCACAGAAATAAAACATCAAATCAAAGGGGAAAAGACGCCGCAGGACCTGGAAGAAATTGAGCAACTTGAGCGCCACGTAGCAACAGTGCTTACCGATCTCACACAAAAACTTGACCGTGGCGCGGCGGGCAATGAGCTGGCAGATCAATTTGTCGATGGGCTAACCCCCGTTTTTGCGGCGCGCTACAGGGCTCTGTTTGAGAAGATAACCAAGGTGATTCAAGACTTCACCGCATCCAATGCCCAAGTTCTCAATGTGTCGATGGACGGGAAAATATCTGCTCTGGAACTCCAGATACATCAAGAGCTCGCCAACGGGGTAACCAAGCAATTCCCAGGTCTTGCGGTCGCCATCACGAAACACCTGTCTACGACAAAAATGGCGCCCTCTACTGATGATCCGTGGTCGGGAAACCGTCGAATCAATCAACTCGTCTCTTTGGCGGCTGCCAAAGGTCAGTACGTCAATCCAGGACACAAGGCCTATGTCGAGTCAACTCAAGCGGCCGCGCAGGCAGGAAAAATCATTGTGACCGCCTCCGGCAATGCGCAGCACATCGCGGGCCAGCACGCCGCCCTAACGGGCATCATCCTTCCAGATTCGTTCACACTCAATCCTTACGGCATGAGTCCCCACGTCGTCATGGTCGGGGCAAGCACAACCAATGGCACACCGTCGGATGTTTCTGATGACAAAATGGCGAAATTTTCTTCGCACGGAAACGAAGACTACGGCGTCACGATTGCAACCCAAGGCTATAACGTGGCGGTGCCTTACCCCTTGCTTCTTGAAGCAGGGGGGCGCAACAGCGGCACTTCGTTTGCAGCGCCAACCGTGGCGGCCTTGGCTGCGCTTTACAAACAAGCCCACCCTCACGCAGGTTTTGAAGAGTTCAAGGATTTATTGATCAGGCATTCGGTCTTAAACGCCGACGAACCCGCTGCCGCCCAGGGTGCAGGCATGTTGGATCTGTTAAAGGCTGCTCAAGAGATCGGTACGTGGCTCCCAGCCCATCGGTAATTAGCTTTGAGCCGTAGTACTGCGCAGATGCTCCAACCGCGTCTTGAGCCAACGCTCGACGGAAGGAAATACAAACTTGCTCACATCACCTCCCAGCAGCGCAATCTCGCGCACGATGGTGCCGGAGATGAACTGATATTGGTCTGAGGGCGTGAGAAACAGCGTCTCCACATCGGGCAACAAATAGCGATTCATGCCCGCCATCTGAAATTCATATTCAAAATCGCTCACCGCACGCAGGCCCCGCACAATCACCCGCGCGCCCTGCGCCCGCACAAAATCCGAGAGCAGGCCGCTGAACGAAGCCACCTCCACGTTGGGGTAGTGCGACAACACTTCGCGCGCAATGTCCAGGCGCTCATCGAGTGCGAAGAAAGGTTTCTTCGCGCGGCTGTCGGCTACTCCCACCACCACCTTGTTAAAGAGGCTCGCTGCCCGACGCACCAGATCTTCATGGCCGCGCGTGAGGGGATCGAACGTACCGGGGTAGATGGCGGTGACATGGCTCATGGTGTGTTCCTCATTAGTCAATACAGCAGAAAACTAAACCCCATCCATGCTCGGCATGATCCGCCGCATGAACTCGTCGAACAGTGGCACGGTAAATGCGGTGTCGCCATGGTTGGGGCTCCAGATCATGCCCTTGGCAATGAGCTGATTTCGGGTGGGGCCCAGCGCTGTGACTTTTTTTCCCAGTGTTTCAGCAATGTCACCTGAGCGATGCGGGCCGGGACCCCGCTCGGCCATGGCGCGTAGGTAGCGCCGCTGGGCGGGCGTCAGTCGGTCGAAACGCACACGAAAAAAACTTTCATCCAGGGCGGCCACTGCGGTGAGGGTGGCATTGCGCACGTCGTCAGTAGTGATAGGCGATTGCTCGGCCGTCTCCCAAGCATGTTTGCCCCACACCTGCAGGAAGTACGGATAGCCATGCGTTTGCTCGATGAGCATGCGCACCGCATCGGGCTCGAACATCACGTCGAGCCGGGCCGCAGGTTTGGTGATGGCCTGGGTGGCGGCCTCTGAGGACAAAGGGCCGATCTGCACAAAATCGAACAAACGTTCGGCATAGGACTTGGCTTCGCCCATCTTGCCGCGCAGCTGCGGCAACCCGGCGCCGACCAGCGTGATGGGAAGCTGGCGTTGCGCACAGCGATGCAGTGCGGCGATCAGCACCGCCAGTTCGCGTTCGTCAACGTATTGCAGCTCGTCGATGAACAGCACCAGCGCAGTTTCTGCTTCGCGGGCGGCCACGCCCACCGTCTCGAACAAATCCATGAGGTCGTGCTCAAAGCTGCCGCTGTCGGCCAGCCCCGGTTCAGGCTCCAGGTCGATGCCCACTTCAACGTCCTGGAACTTCACCTTGAGCGCCTTGGCAAAACCAGCCAAGGCACGCAACCCACGTTGCGCGGCCTGATTGGCTTTGGCCACGCGACTGGTGCGCAGTAGTGCTTGGCGTAACTCGGGCGCAAGCAGCGCCGGCAGGGATCGAGATTCCGGCGCTTCAATGCGCACCGTGAGGATGCCCTGGGCTTCGGCGTCCGCGCGCATGCGATCGAGCAGCACGGTCTTGCCTACGCCACGCAACCCCACCATCAGCACACTGCGCGCCGCGAGTCCGCGTCGCACACGCTCAATGGCCACCCGGACGGTCTCCCTAAGGTCCTCACGGCCCGCCAATTCAGGCGGCGGCGTACCCGCTCCAGGCGAAAAAGGATTGATGACGGAGTCCATGCGAGAACCTGTTTATGCGGATATTTTTCATATTATATGAATAAGATAAATTTACTAATAACGCTATAAACAAGACCCAAAGCAAGCCCGCGAAAATTTACTTTAGTGAGCGCACGCTCTTACATTTTGTGTTTAAAAATAAGAACGGCGAGCAAACACTTACATTATTTTACGGAACTTCTTTCCAGACATCACATCAGGTTGCGCAACTCCCTTAACGCCACCGACAGCATCGCCAGATCGGCCTGTTTGGTTTCGATCAGCTCAGCCAGCAATCGCTGCGTGCGCTCCAGCGTGGTGCCCAGGGCGCTTTGCCAGGTAGCGAGTTGTGCGCGGGCGTCGGCGCCATGGCGGCTGACCACGTGCTGGGCCAGGTAGCGGTGCAGAGCGGCGAGCTCATCGCGCTGCGCCGCCTGGGCAAGCACTTGCCAGTGGGTGTCGGTGGGCAATACGTCGATGCGTTGACGCAGGGCGGTTAGGGGCAGTCGCTCCCCTAGGCCCAGATGTACCTCGGCGACCTGGGTGAGTGCGCGGCCGGTGTGTTCGGCAATTTCGGCAATGTCCAGCGCTGCGGCCAGGTGATGGGCACGCGCCACACGCTGCGCCAGTGCGGCGGGCACGCCGGCCTGGATCCAAGCGTGGGCCACAGGATCGGCCCGCTCGGGGCTGCGATCCAGTTGCGCATTGAGCGCTTCCACCGCGGGGCGGAAACGGCCGAAGGTGATCTGCATGGGCTCAGCCAGGCGACGGCTGCGCGCAAACCAGGCGGTGGCCTGGAACGTCAAACCGGCCAACTGCAGGAGCATCTGGGCCTGCACTTCATCGGACACCTGGTTGTCGAGCGCTTCGATGGCCTGCCACAGCGGCACGTAACCAAAGATCTCGCGCGTGAGCAGATAGGCGCGCACCACGTTGGCGGCACTGGTGCTGCTGACTTCACACACCTGATGCACAAAGGTGCTGCCCACGCGATTGACCATGCTGTTGACGACGTGGGTGGAGATGATTTCGCGCGCCAGCGGATGGCGCGGTATCCACGCACCGAGCTCGCGCTGCAGCCGTTCGGGGAAATAACGTGTGAGGGCCGAGCCGATCCACGGGTCTTCGGGGATGCCGCTGTCGAGCACCTGGTCGTAGAGCCACATCTTGCTGTAGGCCAGCAACACAGCCAGCTCGGGCGTGACGAGCCCCTGGTTTTTGGCCTTGCGCGCCACCAGTTCGTCTTCGGCGGGTAGGTATTCGATGGCGCGGTTCAGGCGCCCCAGCAATTCCAGATGGCGGATGAAACGCGCCTGCGGGTCGATGAGCCGCGCACCCTGGCGCCGCATGATGGACAGCGCCTGGGCTTGGAATACGTTGTCACGTAGCACCAATGCAGCCACGGCGTCGGTCATGTCGGCGAGCAATCCATTGCGCTGCTCTGGCGCGAGTGCGCTTTCAGCCATGGCCAAACTGAGCAAGATCTTGATGTTGACTTCGTGGTCCGAGGTGTCGACCCCAGCACTGTTGTCGATGGCGTCGGTATTGATGCGCACGCCGTGTTGCGCGGCTTCAATGCGGCCGCGCTGCGTGCAACCGAGGTTGCCGCCTTCGACCACCACTTTGGCGCGCAGCTCGCCGCCGTTGATGCGCACGGCGTCGTTGGCCCGGTCACCTACTTCAGCGTGGGTTTCGGTGCTGGACTTGATGTAAGTGCCGATGCCACCGTTGTAGAGCAGGTCGGCCGGTGCCTTAAGGATGGCACTGACGAGTTCAGCGGGCGTGAGTTTTTCTACTTCGATACCCAGCGCAGCGCGCGCCTGGGGCGAGAGGAATATGGATTTTTCGCTGCGCGCCCACACACCGCCGCCCTGAGAAATCAGCGCGGCGTTGTAGTCCGCCCACGAGGAGCGCGGCAGTTTGAACAGGCGCAAACGCTCCGCGTGGCTCGCCGCGGCATCCGGGTTGGGATCGATAAAGATGTGGCGATGATCAAACGCGGCCACGAGGCGGATGTGAGGCGAGAGCAGCATGCCGTTGCCAAACACATCACCCGACATGTCGCCGATGCCCACCACGGTGAAGTCGGTGGTTTGCGTGTTGATGCCCATCTCGCGGAAGTGGCGCTTGACGCTCTCCCACGCGCCGCGCGCGGTGATGCCCATGGCTTTGTGGTCGTACCCGGCGCTGCCCCCGCTGGCAAAGGCGTCGCCCAACCAGTGGCCGTATTCAGCACTGACGGCGTTGGCGTAATCCGAGAACGCGGCGGTGCCTTTGTCGGCGGCCACCACGAGGTAGGGGTCATCCCCATCGTGACGCACGATGTGCGGCGGGGGCACCACTTGGCCCGCCACCCGGTTGTCGGTCAGATCGAGCAGGCCACGCAGATAGTCCTGGTAACAGGCGATGCCTTCCTTCAAGTACGCATCGCGCTGCGCTGTGGGCGGCGCTTTCTTCAGCACAAAGCCGCCTTTGGAGCCCACGGGCACGATGACGGTGTTCTTGACCATCTGCGCTTTGACCAGGCCCAGCACTTCGGTGCGGAAATCTTCGGGCCGATCACTCCAGCGCAAGCCACCACGCGCCACGTTGCCGCCACGCAGATGGATGCCTTCAAAGCGCGGCGAATACACAAAAATTTCATACAGCGGCCGCGGCTCGGGCAGGCCCGGCACCTGCGCCGAATCCAGCTTGAAGCTCAGAAAGCTGCGCCGCTCCCCAGGCGCGCCACTGTGGCCCACGCCAGTGCGCCAGTAGTTGGTGCGCAAGGTGGCGCGCATCAGCGCCAGCATCTGGCGCAGCACGCGGTCTTCAGAGAGCACGCTCACCTGCTCCAGCGCCTGTTCAATGGATTCAACCTGTTTGCGGGCTGCCACTTCACTGGCGTGATGCGGATCAAAACGCAACACAAAGAGCGCGACCAGCATGCGCGCAACGGCCGGGTGCGCCGCCAGCGTGGCTTCGATGGTGCTTTGACTCAGCGCAAAGCCGGTTTGCCGCAAATATTTGGCATAGGCCCGCAGCACCACGATTTCATCGGCACTCAAGCCCGCGCGCAGCACCAGGCGGTTGAAGTCGTCGTTCTCAATACGGCCGGTAAACACGCGCGCAAACGCTTCTTCAAAGCGCTGGGCAGTGGCGTCAAAGGGCGCATCGTCACTGAGCGTGGCCTGCAACTCAAAATCGTGCAGCCAGATCTGATTGGAAGGCGCGGTGTCGGCCGTGCCTATGCGATACGGATTCTCGGAGAGCACACGTACCCCCATGCGCTCCAACATGGGCAGGCTGTCGGACAACACCACTGGCGAGCCCAGGTGATAGACCTTGAAGCCGAGTTCGCCGTCCTGCCCCCGATACAGCGCCAACCCCAGCGGCTGTTCGGCCGACAAGGCGTGGGCTTTTTGTACATCGGCCACCGCCGCACGTGCAGGCACACGTTCGCGATAGGCCGCCGGAAACGCAGCTGCCCAGCGACGCGCCAGGAATGCGCCATGGGCTTCACCTTCAGCTTCAATCAGCGCATCGCGCAGCTCGTCGTCCCAACGGCGTGCCACCGTGGCCAGTTCGTTCTCAAGCGCCTTGCGGTCGTAGGCCGGGATTTGTCCCGCCGTGGTGCGCACCGTGATGTGGATGCGCGCCAGTACGTCATCGGTGAGCAGCACGTTGTAGTCGGTGGTACTGCCATTGAAGGCTGCACTCAGGATGTGCACAAAACGGCGCCGCAGCTCGGTGGAATACACCTCGCGCGGCACAAACACCAGGCAGGACACATAGCGGTCAAACGGGTCATGCCGCAAAAACAGGCGCAGTCGCTGACGCTCACCCAGTTGCAGGATGCCGCGCGCAATGGTGTGCAGCATGTCGGGGGTGATCTGAAACAGTTCATCGCGCGGGAAGGTTTCCAGGATGTGCGCCAGCGCCTTGCCCAGATGCCCGCCCGTGGCTATGCCCTGGGTGGCCGCGCGCTGCATGACGGAATGCACCTTGCCACGCACCAGCGGCACGTCCAGCGCACGCGCGCTGTAGGCCGTGGACGTGAACAGGCCCACAAAGCGGTGCTCACCCACCACCTGACCCTGAGCATTGAAGCGCTTGATACCGATGTAGTCGGTGTAACCGGGTCGGTGCACGGTGGACCGCGTGTTGGCCTTGGTCACCACCACCAGCGGGCTAACCGCTCGGGCCAGCGCCCGGGCGCGAGTGGGCAGCAGGGCCACGCTGCCATTGCGTTGTTCCTGATCGGTGGCACGCAGCACGCCCAGACCGCTGTCGGAAACGAGCTTGAGCGCATCGAGCCCCTGCTCCAGAACCAGTTCATGCTGCCGGTAACCCAGCAACACAAAATGATTGTCGAGTAGCCACTGCAGGAAGGCGCGGGTCTCCTGCAGTTCGCTGCCCTCACCACTTGCGATACCTGCGGGTGCGGTGGCGAACTCGTCCAGCGCCTCGCGCAGCCGCGCCTGCATGGGGCGCCAGTCCTGCACGGCCGTGCGCACGTCAGCCAACACGCTTTCAATGCCATGGATCAGCTCGGCGCGCTGCTGAGCATCAATCAGGTGATCCACTTCAATGCGTATCCACGATTCACGCGTGGCGTGCTCACGCGGGTCTGCCGCATCCAGCACTCTGACCAGCTCACCCTGAGCGTCGCGCTCCACCCACAGCACCGGATGCAGGATCAGATGCAGCATCAGGCCCTGACGGTTGATCTCCATCACGGTGGAATCGACCAGGAACGGCATGTCGTCGTTGACGATCTCGATCACGGTACGCCGGGGCGCGCGCTCGTGGGGTACCGATGTCGAGTTAAGTACCCGCACCTGAGCGCATCCGACTGCGCGCACTTGCGCCCACTGAGCGTGCGATTGCACTGCCGCCAGCCACGCCTCCACCGAACGCTCGGCCAAATCATCGGGAGCAGCCTGTCGGAAGTACTGCGTCAGCAGCACGCCCATGCGCTCGCGCTGCGCGGGCTCCACCTGCGCGGTCATCTGCATCAGCAGGGCATCGGCTTGACTGGGCTCGCGCTGGTCCATGAATTCGTCCTTCGTCATAGTGGCTCGATATAAATCGCAACGAGGTTACGGGCTCTGTTCAAAACACACCCCTCAATACGCCGTGTCAATTACGGCTAATTCATGGCTAACCCGTTCGGCTAAAAACCATGACATGCCCCAGCACCGAGTGCAACAATGGCGCCTTCGCGTCACCCGCGCACATCACCCACACACCTGCCCATGAAACCCCTCGTACTACTGTGCTGTCTGCTGTGGATCAGCGTGCCCGCCGGGGCACAAAACACATCACTGCCTCCCGCGCCGCCGACACCAGCGCCTGCGGTGCCCACGGTGCCTTGCCTGTTTTTGCCGCCGGATCTGACGCCTGTTCTGGCCCGCACGCCCACCCTGGGCGTAGCCCACCAAGAGGCGCGCGGCAACATTTGCATCTACACCATGCCCACCAAGGAGCTACGTCAGCTCATCGTCTCGGTGGACGAACGTTTCACCGCCGAGCGCTTTGAACAGCGCGTCAAGCTGGCCGCTCGGGTTGCGGCCTCCAAGCCAGTGATGTTGGCGGACATCGGCGATGGGGCCTTCTATGTGGCCGGCGTGGCCGGCGCACGGCGGGGCCTGAAGTACGTTGAAATCTCGGGGCTGCGTCAGGCCGCCGCGCGTCCCATCAAACCTGAAGATGCCGCCACCTTGCTGCGTTTGGCGCTGGAACGGTTGCCCCGATACTGAACTCCCACCGTGACCACCGCGCTCACCACCACCCCAAAGACCTCGCCCTCAACGCGCGGGGGCGTGCTGTGCCGCATTGATAACGAGATCGACATTGCCTTGCCGCCCGTCGATGTCTTTGACTTTGTGACTACCCCCACGCTGTGGAATCTATGGAACCCCACCACGGAATCAGTGGTGGACACGCCCGAGCGCCCACTGATGTACGGCGAGGCCGCCTACGAAACCGTGCGGCTGGGCCGACACCATGTGGTGGTGGAGTGGATGGTGATTGCCAGCGAGGTCGGTCAGCTCTGGTCCATTTCCACCCACTGCCCCCTGGGCGAAGCGCGCATCACACACCGTTTTGCGCAAAGCGATATGGGTTGCCGTTTTGTGCGCACGCTGTCCTACCGCTCGAACAACCTGCCGCAGCGCTGGTTTGATAACACCCTGGTGCGCTGGCGCCTGATGCGGCTGGCTGATCGCGCCTTGCTCAACCTCAGACAGGTGCTGGAGGGTGATGCGGCCGGTGGGGTGCCAGGGATTACGGCGTAGGGTGGGGCGCAGGGTGTGGTGTAAGAGGCGCGCCGCGCTCGCGCTGGGCCAGATCGCTCAAGTACGCCACAAACTCCGGGTCCTCACCCTTGAGCAGTGAGGGCAGACGCAGGTAAAAGTCATCGCGTCGCAACCATTCGCACATAAAGTCTTCCCATGAATTCCAGCGGCGCTTTTGCTCGGCCGTCATGCGCGTGGACCAGGCCGTGAGGTAGGCGCGCTCCAGCAGTGAGACCAGCATGTCGAAGATGAGCAGCATGCGTTCCTGCTGCTCGGCGCTCAGATCAGGCGTGGCCGTTTGACTGCGCAACCGCAGATCGGGGTTATCGATTACCACCTTCAGAAAATCGTTGTAGGCGTTGGACAGTAGCTGATAGACCTCGTCCTCTTCATTGCGCCGTTCACGACGTTGTTCGTAAATGAAAATGGTGATCGCGGCCGGCAGGCCGACGACCGTCACGATGAAACTCGCCAATTCCCAGGTGTCTGCGTCGAACATGGGGTATAGGCTACCGCCCGAACGCTTTTGATTGGAACTTGAACATGACGCGTATTGCAGGCTTATTTATTTCAGGCTTGTTACTGGTTTGTGGCCTGGCAGCTGCGCAGGCACGGGCTGAACTCCCACTGGCGCCCGAAGATCTGCGCTGGCTCAATCGCGTGACCTACGGCATCGACAGCGCCACCGTGGCCGCTTACCGCACGCTGGGACGCGCTGCGTTTTTGTCGCAGCAGCTCAATCCAACCGGACTGACCGATCCTCCGGAACTCACACAGGCTTTGGCCGCCCTGGGCACACAGGACAAACCCCTGGCGCAAACCCTGGTGGAAGTTGAAGCCGATCTGCGCCGTATTCGCGCCCTGCCCGCTGCCGAACAACAACCCGCACGCAAGGCGCGCATTGAAGCCGGCAATGAACAGGCGCTCATCGCCGCGCAGCGTCATGTGTTGCGCGCGCTCTACTCGCCGGCCCAGCTGCGCGAGCAGATGGTGGGCTTCTGGCTCAACCACTTCAGCGTGTTTTACGGCAAGGGCAATCTGCGTTGGATGGTGGGTGACTATGAAGCGCGCGCCATTGCACCGCATGCCCTGGGCAAATTTCGTGACCTGGTGCGCGCCACCCTCACGCACCCGGCCATGCTGCAGTACCTGGACAACGCACAAAGCAGCGTGGGCAAGATCAACGAGAACTATGCGCGTGAGCTGCTGGAGCTGCACACCCTGGGCATCGACGGCGGCTACACGCAGCGCGATGTGCAGGAACTGGCACGTGTGCTCACGGGCGTGGGTGTGAGCGCGGGTGCTGCGCCATTGCGGCTTCCACCAAAGTGGCGCGCAAGTGCACTGCGCGAAGGCGCCTTCGAGTTCAACCCCGCGCGCCATGACTTTGGCAACAAACGGGTGTTGGGCCAAACCATTGAGGGTCAGGGCTTTGGTGAGGTGGAACGCGTCATCGATCTCGTCAGCCGCCACCCTTCCACCGCACGCTTTATCAGCGCCAAACTGGCGCGCGCATTTGTCTCGGACGAGCCGCCCGCGGCGCTGGTGGCGCAGATGGCGCAAAGCTTCACGCGCAGTGACGGCGACATCACCGCGGTCCTGCGCACCATGTTCGAGTCCGACGCCTTTGTGCAATCACTGCAGGGCGAGACCGCCACGGGCAAGTTTCGTGACCCGCTGCAGTACATCGTGGCTTGCCTGCGTTTTACGCAAGACGGTCGCGTGCTTGCCAACCTACGGCCCCTCGTCAACGGCCTCGTTCCCCTGGGCCAATCGCTGTACGGCCGCGTGACCCCCGATGGTTATGGGCTAGCTGAAAAAGACTGGGCCAGCCCCGGTCAACTTGCGCGACGCGTAGACACGGCCCGAGCCCTTGCGGGCAGCTCCACCCAGGGGCGCAACGCGCCGCTTTATCGGGTCGCGGTCGAACCCCTGCTTTCTGACACCACCCGCGCCGAACTGGCGCGCGCACACTCACCCCAGGAGTGGACCCTGCTTGTGCTGGCCTCGCCCGAGTGGATGTATCGATAACCGAAGGATTGTTGATGCAACGTCGATCTTTACTTCAAGCCGCAGCCGCCTTACCGCTGGCCGGCATGCACTCCACGCTTTGGGCGGTGCCGGCTGCGCCCGAGGTGCGTTTGCTGTTGGTGTTTTTGCGCGGCGGCTATGACGCCACCAACGTGCTGGTGCCACTGCGCAGCGCTGACTACCTTGAAGCCCGCCCCACACTGGCCATTGCCCGACCCGACGTCAACAACCCGCAGGCCGCGCTGGAACTCGAAACGCCATGGGGTCTGCACCCCGCGCTGCGTGACAGCGTGCTCCCGCTATGGGAGCGCGGCGAACTGGCCTTCATCCCCTTTGCCGGCACACATGATCTTTCGCGTAGCCACTTTGAAACACAGGACAGCATGGAAGCGGGTCAACCGCTGGACGCCGCCCACAAAGACTATGGCTCCGGGTTTCTCAACCGCTTGGCGCAGCAGCTGGGCACCCGCGCACACGCAGTGTCCTTCACCGAGGGTCTGCCGGTGATCTTCAAGGGCGCGCTCACCGTGCCTAATGTGTCACTCAAGCGCGTCAACCGCACCGGGCTGCAAGACTCGCAGGCAGAAAAATTACTGGCGATGTACCGCGGCACACGACTCGAATCCGCGCTTGCTGAGGGTCTGGAGTTGCGCAAAGAAGTCGCCCGCGACGATGGGCCATTGAGCGCCGAGATGCAGGCCGCCAACCGCAACGCCGTAGGCCCGCGCGGCTTTGAGCTCGAAGCGCGCCGCACCGCACACCTGATGCGCAGCCGCTTCAATCTGGGTTTTATCGACATCGGCGGCTGGGATACCCATGCCAACCAAGGGGGCGCACAAGGCGCTCTGGCCAATGGCTTGAGCAACCTGGGGGCCGGCCTGGCCGCTTTTGCCCAAGAGATGGGCAACCAGTGGCAGCACACGGTGGTGGTGGTGCTGTCGGAATTTGGCCGCACCTTCCGCGAAAACGGCTCGCGTGGCACTGACCACGGCCATGGCAGCGTCTACTGGGTGCTGGGCGGCAGCGTCAAAGGCCAACGCATCGTCGGCGAGCAAATCGAAGTGCAACGCAGCGCCCTGCACCAAGACCGCGACTTGCCCGTGCTCAATGAATACCGCGCCGTGCTCGGCGGGCTCATGCAACGGATGTACGGATTAAGTCACGCGCAACTCGCGACGGTGTTTGCGCAGTCCAAAGCGGCCGACTTGGGGTTGGTTTAGCCCCGCACTGCTCATAAAGGGGTTCATTTGCATGCGCTGCAGGGGCGTTGTTGCCCCGAGCATGCAGCAACTGTCAATGATCCTAATCCGGCAGCTGACCGCTGGCGCCACTGGACCAAGCCAATGGCTTCAATGCCTTGCGGTCTTTTGTGCGTTCAACCAATGGGTGAGAGCGCTACGCGCGGCAGAGTGTGTGCGGCGTCGTCCTGTACGCCCGCGACATTCAGACCAAAAGACGCCAGGCCAAACAAGGCCACAACCACCAGCACATTGAGCCGCGCACGCCACACGCCCCAGATCAACAGTGGGTAAATCAAATAGAACTGCTCTTCGATAGATAGGGGCTGTTGTCATGAGAATGACAGCAGCCCCTATCGACCACAGGTGCATGAGTGGCTTGAGCTCCGAGGCCGCATCAAAGTACCCCGCCTCGCGCCACAGCGCGAAGTTCAGCCTTATCCAACGTGGTGTGAGCCTGAGCGAGCACTGTATTTCCAACGAGGAAT
>CAZZAD010000005.1:0-37886 GCA_964652055.1 uncultured Burkholderiaceae bacterium
GGTGAGGTGCCCGGCGGGGTTGTAGTCGGTCTTGATGGCGGGGCGGGGGCCGCCGCCGATGGGGGCGGGTTGGGTGGTGAGGCGGGGGCGGCTGAGCAGGTCGTAGGTTTGTTGGGTGCTGCGGCCTAGGGCGTCGGTGGAGCGGGTGAGGTTGCCGACGGGGTCGTACTCAAAGGTCTGGGTGGGGCGCAGTTGGGCGAAGGCTGTGCTGGCGCATAGAGCCAGGGCAATGGTCGCGATGGCACTGAACCATCCCCTCCCTTTCAAGGGGAGGGTTAGGGTGGGGATGGGGTGCGTGCGAGCGGCACCTCGCCAGACCCCATCCCCACCCCGGCCCTCCCCTTGAAGGGGAGGGAGAAAACCAGGCAGGCCGGCTCCCCGTTTGCTCGGGGATGACGACGAGAACGGTGCGATGCCACGCGCCGTCGCCCCGGCGCAGGCCGGGGTCCAATTTGCAGCGCCTGTTAATTGGGACCCGGCCTGCGCCGGGGCGACGGAGTTCTTGATTCCGCTGTCTTGATTTCTGTCTGCGTTTTTCATCTCACTCCCCCACCACTTGCTGCACTCGGTTCAGTGCATCCATCGCCCGGCTCAGATTGCGCACCAAGGCGCCGCTGGGATCTGTGGCTTTCTCAGCAATGCGATTCCCCATGGCGTCCAGCGTGTAGACCACTTTGTTGCCCTTGTGGTCGTCCATCTGAATCAGCCGATGCGCCGCGTCGTAGGTGTAAGCGATGAATCCCCCATCAGGCAGGGTGACTTTCTTGAGGTTGCCCACCGGGTCATAGTCGTAACGGGTTTGCTCATCCCCCGTGGTGATGCGGGTCAAACGCTGACGCAGGTCATAGGTGTACTGAGTGACGAGCCCATTGGCGTCAACACGCTGCAGCACCTGACCGTGACGGTTGTATTGCGTAAAGCGCGTCACGTGGCCCGCAGCGTTGGTGGTTTGCTTCAGGTCACCAAAAGTCCAGTTGGGCTGCGTGTCGGGGTAGTACTCATAGTTGGTCGTATCCACCACATCACTGCGCGGGCCGTTGCTGGTGAGCATCTGGCCCCAGCGGTTGTAGGTGTACGTCCAGGTACGGGCGCTGCCACTGGCCGCACCGGCAAAGCCCAGGGCCCCGGTCTCGTCCGTGGTGGCTTGTTCAGTCTTGCTGCACACCACGGCAATGGGTTTGCCATCCACCAGGGCATCTGAAGGAGCACACACGGCGCCGTAGCCGTTGTAGATCCAGGTGGTGATGCGCTTGGGTTCGGCGCGGCGGGTTTCCAGGCGCCAGTCCGGGTGCCAGTCGGTGGTGATGACGCGGGTGGTGTCGGCCACGGGCGGGCTGGTCAGGGCTGTGCTGCACGCCGTAGCGCCACTCAAACCTTCGACCCGTTTGGTTTCCAGGTTGCGCGTCAGGTTGTAGGCGTAGCAGGTTTTGTGGCCACTGAAGTCGGTGCGGGAATCGACGTTGGCATTGGCGTCGTAGGTGATGGCTGAACTGGCGGGGCCGCAGCCGGCGCCGCCGGGTTGGTTTTGGTTGGCGAGTAACACGCGGCCATTGACGGTGGTGAAGTTGTAACTGTGCGCGGCACCCAACGCATTGGTCACGGTGGTGGTGGCGCCGCTGTAGTTCAGCGTGGCGCCTGCCACGGCTTGTGCGCCGTTCCACCAATGCGAGTTGATGGCTTGGCCCAGGCTGTTGTAGGTGTAACTGCCCAGGCGCACGCCCGATTCATCGGTCAGGCCCGTGATGGCCTGCGGCAGGTTGGCACCGCCCGTGAGGTCGGGCTCGTTGTACAAGTACTGGCGGCTGCGGCCATCGGGGTACGTCACGCTGGCGAACTGGCCGGCGGCGGTGTAGGCGTAGCGGGTGGCCTGGCCTTGTGGGTCGGTCAGTTTGACGATGCGCGATGCGCTGTCATAACCCAGCGCCAGGCTGCGGCCCAGGCTGTCGGTCACGCGGATCAGCAAACCGGCGGGCAGTGCCGTGGCGGTGGGGTTGCCACTGGCATCGAGCACGTAACCCCCATTGAGGCCCACCGTGCCGTCGCTGTACGTGAGGTGGTGCTGATCGCCTGAGCTGAATGTGATGTCCAACAGACGGCCCTGGGTATCAAAGCGCTCGATACTTTGTTCGCGCGGGTCGATGGCGATCCAGCCGGTGGGCTGGTTGGTGATGTCAAAGCTGCGATAGAGCTGCTCGCTGTCGATGTTTTGTACGGCCCAGCGTTGGCGGGCAGCGGTGATGGTGGCATCCACCAACTGCGCACTTACCATGCGCCCATCGGGGCGGAAGAGGTAAGCAGCGGTGCTGCCTTGCGTTTGCACCCAGCGGCTGTAGCTGTGCAACCACTGCGGCGAAATCACCGCGCGCGCACGGATGATCTGGCTCACATAGCGGCGCGTCCATTGCAGACGGCTGGGGCCTGAGGTGGTGAGGTCGGTTTCAATAAAGCGTTTGCCACCGGTGCCGATGCCGACGGGCAAGGGGGTGGCCGGGCAGCTTTGCGGGTTTTTGTCGGGATCGGGGCCGTCGGGGCGCGAGCAGGTTGTGCCGCTGGGGTCTAGGGTCCAGGTGCCGGGGGGCACGTTTTTTGTTTCTGAGCGCACACGTAACCTGGGCTAGCGCCCGGTGCGTTGAGCCACAAAGTCCATCCTGTAGGGCAAACCAGCGAAGAAGTAACCGGGCCGCCAAATACACCTATGTTTCCGGGGGCACGAGTTGCTCTGCATCTGCTCATGTCGGCGTCGTAGTACCACCCGGATAAGGTAAGCGGTGCTTCTCGACAATCTTCGTACCTGTGCAGTTCGGTGTTCTGACAGACGGCATCTGGGGAGGTGCCGTGTATGACGTCATAGCCCGGACACCATTGGCCAGTACGTCCATTAACTTGTCCCGGGAGTGTGCTGTCGATGCTCCAACTGACTGAGTATGGTTGGTATATCCAAGTATCTTGAGCACTTATTGATTCGGATAACACTGCAGAACTAGTCACAACAAGTGTTAATGCAGCAAACGCTTTGCAAATGTGCAATATGGCTTCACGCTGACTCATGCCCCTCTCCTCTCACTGTGCCCATAAAACCACAACACCCCCAACCCATCAGAACCCCCCAAACAAAACCGCCGCAGAGACAGGCTCTGCGGCGGTTTTTTTACTATGGCTGGGGAGGAAGGATTCGAACCCTCGAATGGCGGAATCAAAATCCGCTGCCTTAACCAACTTGGCGACTCCCCAGCACGAAACTTGTGGCGGGTTCCTGCTTTTTTTCTTACCACTCAGACAGTGGATGCTCACCGAGCAAACGCACTGCCCAACTACTTATTCCGGGCTGCTGGCTTAAGGCCGCAGCGCATTCTTGTGCTTGGCTTTCACTGGCGGTCAGCGCAAAGACGGCGCTGCCGGAGCCGGTCATTCGGGCCGCATCGTCTTTGCCCAGAGACTGGTTCAGACGATCTAACGCGGTTTGAATGAGGGGCGCTTGGCGGATGGCTTCGGCTTGCAAGGTGTTGCTGCCGAACAGCCCATCGGGACGGAGCGCCTCTGAAAGGGCGCGAATTGTCACGGGTTTGCTTTTTCGTGTCAAACCTGGCGCCTTGAAAATGTCGGCCGTGGCGACGTGCACTGGCGGGTGGACAAGAACGGCCCATTGCGGCGCGTGCGCCAGCTCGTGGGGCAGGGGCGTGAGCCGCTCGCCGATGCCTTCGACGAAGGCGGGCCCGGGGCCCAGGAAGAAGGGCACGTCGGCGCCCAGTTGTAGCGCCAGGGCGGCGAGCTTTTCGCGCGGCCAGTTCAGGTTCCACAGGCGGTTCAGCGCCAGCAGGGTGGTGGCGGCGTCAGAGGAGCCGCCGCCCAGGCCGCTGCCGGCGGGGATGCGTTTTTCAACGGCAATGGTGGCGCCTTGTGAGGTGGCGCTTGCGCTTTGCAGATGCTTTGCCGCGCGCAGGACCAGGTCGCCCTCCAGTGGGCCGATGACATCGCCCGTGCGGTGCAGTTGACCGTCGTCGCGCGATTCAAAGTCGAGGGTGTCTGCGAGTGAGATGGGGACGAAGACGGATTGCAGCTCGTGATAGCCATCGGGGCGGCCGCCGGTGATGTGCAGGAAGAGGTTGAGCTTGGCGGGGGCCGGGAGGTTGAGGTAGTGGCGGGTCATGGTGGGGACTGTCTTGTGGGGAGTTGCCTGGGTGGTCAGACCGTTTTCCCTCACCCCAACCCCTCTCCCGGTGGGAGAGGGGCTTTTAATGGAGACGAAAAACGGGGTCAGAGCGAATGTCGTTATCGATCCGACCCCGTTTTTCTTGCGCTTCGTGGTCAGAATTAATTGGGGTCAGATCAACATTATTTTCGTCAAGCACGATGCGTAGGGTGATGGCGGGGGACATCGTTGATGCGGGGCGCACGAGGGTGAGGCGGCGGGGGGTGGCGCTGTTGTCGAAGCGTTGGTCGATGTGAATGCCCCAGCCGTCTTGGTCGATGTGGGTGATGAGTGCGCCTTCGCGTTGCAGTTGGGACAGTTGGGCCGGGCGTTCGGGTATGGGTTGGCCTTTGATCCACCAGGGCAGGCCCGCCAGGGGCAGGGCAAAGCCCAGCACTTCTTCGGCCAGGGCTTCGGCGTTGGCGTTGTGGATGACGCGCAGGCCGCCGCTTTCGGGCACCTGCAGCTGGGCGCCGCTGGGGTCTGATTGCAGACGGGCCAGGGTGTTGCCCAGGGGGGATGAAAGATCGAGTGTGGTGGTGTCTGCGGTTTGTGAGAGCGTGAAGCGGCCCGAGAGGCTCTCGCGCACGGGCGCGCCGGTGGCGCGGATGCCTTCGGCGCTGAGGGCAAAGCGGCCGGTGGTGGTGTGGAGGGCGGCAGGTGGGGGTAGGGTGGTGCAGGCAAATAACAGTGGGGTTATGAGACCAGCGATCAAAGTGCGTAGTGAGCTTGCTTTGCTCGCGCTTGATTCCCTCCCCTTCAAGTGGAGGAAGGTGTTGAGTCCCCTCCTCTTCAAGGGGAGGGTTAGGGTGGGGATGGGGTAAGCGCTACGTGTGGAATCGCACTTCGTTTCGTACCCCATCCCCATCCCCACCCCCGCCCTCCCCTTGAAGGGGAGGGAGTAAGGCATTAGCCCTGCCTTGAAGCAGACGGAGAAAAAACGCTCTATCAAAGCCTGACCTTCAACCGCTGCAGCGTTTGCTTTAAGGCTTCGCCTTCGGGGTTCAGGGTGCGGGCCTGGCGCCATACGGTGCGCGCGGTGTCGCGCTCGCCCAGCAGCCACAGCACTTCGCCCAGATGCGCGCCGACGTCGGCGTCGGGGCGCAGCTTGAAGGCTTGCTCCAACATTTTTTTAGCCTCGGGCAGTTTGCCGCGGCGGAAGTACAGCCAGCCGACGGAGTCGATGATGGCGGCGTCATCGGGGGCCAGCTCGTGCGCGCGTTCGATGAGCGGTTGGGCTTCGTCCAGACGCACGTTGCGTTCGACCCAGGTGTAGCCCAGCGCGTTGTGCGCGTGGGCGTGGTTGGGCTGCAGTTCAATCAGGCGCTTGAGGTGGGTTTCTACGCCGGCGAGCCGGTGCAGACGCGCGGCGGCCATGGCGGTGTCGTAGAGCAGGTTGGGTTCGTCGGGGGTGCGTTTGAGCGCTGTGGTGAGCACGGTGTAGGCCTCGCGGTGGCGCTGGGCGTCGCGCAGCAGGGCGGCTTCGGTCAGGGTGATCTGCACCTGTTCTTCATCGTTGTTGGCGCGCAGGCCGGCGAGCAGTTTGCGGCCGTCTTCCACACGCTTGAGGCGGCCCAGCAGCGCGGCTTCCTGCAGGCGAGCGGTGAAGAACAGGGGCCCTGCGCTGAGTTTTCTGGCCCAGGTGAGGGCTTCGCTGTAGTTGCGCTCGTCTTCGGCCAGGCGCGCCAGGTGTAGGTGGGCGATGGCGGGGTCGCGGGGTTCGCCAGAGGTGTGTTGCGATTGATGCGCCAGCGCTTCCAGGTAGCGCACGGTGTAGGCGCGTGCCTTGGTGTGCGGCGGCGTGCCCACGGACATCAGGCTTAGGGCATAGAGCACTTCGAGGTTGTCGGGGTTTTTCTCCAGCACGATTTCCATCTGGCGCACGGCGGCCTCGAGCTGGTTGTCTGCGGCCAGCAGGCGCGCGTAACGGATGCGTGCCAGGTGCGCCTGGGGATGCGCGCCGAGAAATTTTTCCAGCAGTGCCAGTGCTTGCGCGCGCCCGGGCGCAGCCGCTTTGTCGGTGGGGTTGGTGCCGGCCAGGTACTGCGCGGCGGCGCTGGCAATTTGTTCGTCATCGGGGCGCAGCGCCTGCGCGGCCAGTACTTCTTCAGCGGCGCGTTCACGCAGCTCGGCCATCACGGCACCTGCAGCCAGTATCAGCCGCACCTGTGCTGCACGATCTGACGGACCCTGCAATGCGGGTTGCGCCAGTCGGGCCAGCAATTCAAAGGCCACTTTGCGGTCTGGCGCATTGGCAATGGCGCGCTGCACTTGCGTCAGATGTTTGACGGGGTCTTTGGCCACCCAGGGGGCGTAGACGGGTTCGGCGGCGTCGGTCAGATGGTTGGCAATGAGCAGGGCGCCCAGGGTGTGCGCGGCTTCGTCGAGCTGCGGCGCCAGTTCCCGCCACAGCCGCGCGGCTTCCAGTGCTTGGGGCAGTGCGCGGTTGGCAATGGCCAGCTCTGTGGCGCGACGCGCCAGGCGCGCATCGCCCGATTCACGCGCCGCCGAGAGCAGCGTGCCAAAAGCCGCGCCCGGTTCACCGCGCTGCGCGGCCACTTCAGCGGCCATGATCTGGAACAACAGGTTGGCCGACAGCGCATCGTCATCATCGGTGCTGGCCGGTGGCGCGGGCGTGGCGCAGCCCGCAACGTAAACAAGCAGGGCCAGAGCGATGAAGTGCAGACGAGTGGGCATGAGGAGACAATCCTGCGCGATAGTGGCGAGCGATCTTAGTCTTGGCCTTTCACGATTGATTCCTGGAACTATTAAGTATTCCGTAATTCATGGCAGTGACTCGATGGTGTGGCGTTGCTCCCTCACCCCAGCCCCTCTCCCGGAGGGAGAGGGGCTTTAAACCTCCCTCTCCCTCCGGGAGAGGGATTGAGGGTGAGGGAAAACGGTGTCACGAACTAGGGAACGCTCAATAGGTGCAACTCATGCCCGAACTGCCCGAAGTTGAAGTGACACGACTCGCCCTGGCGCCTTATGTGGAAGGCGCCACGGTGCGCACGCTGGTGGTGCGTGAGCGGCGCTTGCGCTGGCCGGTGCCCACGCAGCTGGCGCGTGTGGTGCAGGGCCAGCCGGTGTTGCGGCTGGAGCGCCGTGGCAAATATCTGCTGTGGCGTTTTGCGCGGGGCACGCTGATTTCGCATCAGGGCATGAGTGGGGTGTGGCGTGTGTTGGAGCAGCCCGCGCCGGCGGCGCGACATGACCATGTGGATGTGGTGATGAGCGGCAACGTCACGTTGCGCTACAGCGACCCGCGCCGTTTTGGGGCCTTGTTGTGGCATGCGGCGCAGGAGGGGGAGGGTGATGGGGAGAGTGACGTGATGGACCATCCCTTGCTGCGCGGGCTGGGGATTGAGCCGTTTGATGCGCGCTTTGACGGCGCCCATCTGTTTGCCGGTACGCGCGGGCGCAAGGTGTGTATCAAGCAGTTGTTGCTGGCGGGCCACGTGGTGGTGGGCGTGGGCAACATTTATGCCTCTGAGGCGCTGTTTCATGCGGGCATCAGCCCGCGGCGCGCGGCGCAGCGTCTGACCCGTGTGCAGTGCGAGCGCCTGGCGCAGGCGGTGCGCACGGTGCTGGCGCAGGCCATTGCGCTGGGCGGCAGCACCTTGCGTGATTTTGTGGGCGTGGAAGGTGAGCAGGGGTACTTCATGCTCGATGCCGCGGTTTATGGGCGCGCGGGCCTGCCCTGCAAAGTGTGTGCAACGCCGGTGCGCCGCATCGTGCAGGGGCAACGGGCCAGCTATTTCTGCCCGCACTGCCAACATTGATGCTTACGAACTAACGCATTAAGGCGGGCAAGTTCCCACGTTTGCGACGAAAAAGAGACGCTTAGCATTTTTTGACGTGATGGAGTGAAGCCAATCTCGGTAGCATCGACCCAGCGTTCCACCTTCAAGCTCAAACCCCCGATGCCTCAACTGACCAGTAGTTTCCAGGAATACAGCGCTTGGCGCAGTGCACTGGCCATGGCCATTGCAAAGCTCAAGCATTGGCTGAGTCAGGCGCAGCTGCTCGAGGGTGATCTGCCGCGCCGCCTGGATCTGGCGCTGGATCGGTTGAGCGAAGACAAGCTGGTGATCGCCTTTGTGGCCGAGTTCTCGCGCGGAAAATCCGAGCTCATCAACGCCATCTTCTTTGCCGATTACGGCAAGCGCATCCTGCCTTCGTCCGCCGGGCGCACCACCATGTGCCCCACTGAGCTGATGTACGACGAGTCTTTGCCGCCGTGCATTCGTGCGTTGCCCATTGAAACGCGCGCGCGCCTGGGTTCCACAGCAGATTTCAAAAAATCCACCGAGGAGTGGAAGGTCTTCCCCGTCAACGCCGAGTCGGCTGAGGGCATGCTGCAGGCCTTCAAGATGGTGTCCGAAACCATCCGCGTGCCCGTGGACGAAGCGCGTTTGTATGGTCTGTTTGATCCGGAAGACCCCGACCAGGCCTATGCACTCGATGCCAGCGGCCAGGTGGAGATCTCGCGCTGGCGCCACGCAGTCATCAACTTTCCGCACCCCTTGCTGCAGCAAGGCCTGGTGATTCTCGATACGCCAGGGCTCAACGCCATCGGTACCGAGCCCGAACTGACGCTCTCGCTGGTGCCCAGCAGTCATGCCGTGCTCTTTGTGCTGGCGGCCGACACGGGGGTGACCAAAAGCGACCTCGAAGTCTGGCGCTACATCGCGGGGGACACGAACGGCGCCAATCATCTGGCAGTGCTCAACAAGATCGATGGCTTGTGGGATGCACTCAAGAGCTCGGATGAGATTGAGAGCGAGGTGCACAAGCAGGTGCAGATGGTCAGCCGCACGCTGGCCCTGGGTGAAGACCAGGTGTTCCCGGTCTCGGCGCAAAAAGGTCTGGTGGCCAAGGTCACGGGTGACGCTCAACTGCTGGCGCAAAGCCGCCTACCTCTATTGGAGGCCGCGCTGGTGCAGCGGCTGGTTCCCGCCAAACGGCGCATCGTGCGCGAGCAGACCGTGGCGGCCGTCGAACGTGTGGCGCAAGAGGTGCGCAACACCTTGTCCGGGCGCGAGCGCGGGCTCATTGAACAGCTCTATGAATTGCGTTCTCTGCAGGGCAAAAATCAGAGTTCCATCGAACGCATGCTGGTGCGCGCGCAGACCGAGAGTCGTGACTTTGAGGACAACGTACGCAAGGTGGTGGCCGCGCGCATGGTGCTGTCCAAACTCTCCGAGAAGGCATACGAAAACCTGCGCATCGTGGCCTTGCGCAAAGAAGTGCTGCAGGCGCGCGAGCGCATGCGCAAAGCGCGCCTGTCGCCGCAGTTCACCGGCGTGGTCAAGGATTACTTCGTCGCCCTGCGGGTCCTGCTGCGCAAGGCCAATGCCGGGTTGCTGGACATAGAAAAGATGGTGCTTGGTGTGCAGCGCAAGTTCGCTGAAGAGCTGGGCTGGACCCTGCCTCCGCCGATGGCCTTTTCGCTGACCACGTACTTGTCGGATGTGGATCGTGCCGAAGTGGCCTGCAAGAGCCACTTCGGCACGGTGGCCGTACTCACGCATGACAAGTGGGCACTGATCGAGCGTTTCTTCGATACGGTGGTGTCCAAGTCGCGCGAAATATTTACCGCAGCCGAGCGCGACACTGAGGCCTGGATCCGTTCGCTGTTGCCCCCTCTTGAGCTGCAGGTGCGCGATCAGCGCGCGCAGTTAAGAAAGCGCGCGGAATCCGTGCAGCGCGTGCGTGATGCGCAGGAGTCGCTCGATGAGCGCATTTCTCTTATGGAAGATGCCCTGCAGGACGTGCAGGGACGCCTGACCGAACTCAAACACTTTGCGGGTCGCGTGCAGCAACTGGCGGCGCGCGATGCGGTTGACGCTGAAAATGCGAAGTCAGCCAAGACCAAGAGTGATGCGCCGGGTTCACCCTCCAAACGTCCCGGGATCGATCCCGCGTATCTGCGCGTTGAGATCTGAGTGGGCGTTTCGGCGAAGCACCTTTCATCCACAAAGTGGCACCAGGATTTCCCCCTCCCCTTCAGGGGGAGGGAACAAAACATCAACCTCCCCCCGAAGCATGCACACATTTGCCTCGCGCCTGCTGCGCTGGCACGCGCAACACGGTCGCCATGATCTGCCCTGGCGCAGCCCGCGCGATCCGTATCGCGTGTGGCTCTCGAAACCATGCTGCAGCAACCGCAGGTGGCCACCGTGCTGCCGTATTACGCGCGCTTCTTGCAGCGCTTTCCTCACGTGCAAGCCCTGGCGGCGGCACCGCAATCCGCAGTGCTCCAAAGTTGGGCGGGATTGGGCTACTACGCGCGTGCCCGCAACCTGCATGCCTGTGCACAGCGCGTGGTGCAAACCCATGGGGGTGAGTTTCCGCAGACCGTCGAGGTATTGATGCAGTTGCCCGGCATTGGGCGTTCCACCGCGGCGGCCATTGCTGCGTTTTGTTTCGGTGCACACGCGGCCATTCTTGATGGCAACGTGAAGCGGGTGCTGGCGCGTTGTTTTGGGGTGGAGGGTTTTCCTGGTGCCACTGCAGTCGAGAACAAACTCTGGGTCCTGGCGCAGTCGTTGTTGCCTGCTCAATCGGCGCAGATGCCCAACTACACGCAAGCCTTGATGGATCTGGGCGCCACGGCGTGCACACGCCGCGCACCGTGTTGTGAGATGTGTCCGTTGCGTGCCGATTGTGTCGCGTGGCGCGAGGGCCGTGTGGAGACACTGCCCACGCCGCGCCCAGCGCGTGAAGTGGCGCAGCGTCGGGCGTTCTGGCTGATGCTCATCGTGCGGGGGCGAGTGTGGTTGCAGCGTCAGCCCGAACGGGGGCTGTGGGGTGGACTACTGGCGCCGCCGCAGTTCAAAACCCGGGCTGCGTTGCGTGCGTACCTGTCGGAAATGCGGCTGGCCGATACGGCCGTGGCCCTGCCCGAGGGCCGACATCGGTTCACTCACCTTGAGCTGCGTTTTGTGCCCTGTGTGCTGCGCTCGAACAGCGGGGCCGCATTCAAGGAGGGCGGGCAGTGGTTGCGCTTGGCCGATGCGCCGCAATCCGAAGTGCCTACGCCGGTGCGCCGTTTGTTGGGTGAGTTGCAGGCAGTCGTCGCGCATTGACGCGTAGGTTGGATTTTCGCCCGGGCGGCAACGCGACTTACTTGAGTACGCCGTGCTGCTTGAGGTACTGCGTCAGGATGTCCAGCCGCGTGTTGGCGTCATCTAGCTCCATCAACTTCTGTTTGGCCTTGACGGGCACCTGCAGTACTTCACACAGGCGGTTGCCAACCCACACGCTGGAGTCCAGCTGATAGGGTTTGAGCACGGGGGGCTCGGCCGCGGCATCGACCTGACGTTTCTTCTCGGTTTGCGCTTCAAGGTCGAGCAGCACGCGCGCGAGTAGGTTGGCGCAGGGCTTGTGTACGGGGGTGAGTTCGCCGTCGTGATCGGGCGCAATCGGTTCGATGTGTGCCAGAAGCAGTGCATTGGCCTGCGTTTCTGTGGTGATGATGCGAAAACGATTCAATCCCAGGACACGTATTTGCAATAAGTTGGGTTGGGGCGCGTCACACGAAAGAATACGTGCCTCGCAGCCCACGCTTTGCGCCAGCCCTCCACCATCGGCTCCACCGGTTTCGTTGGCGGCAAGGGAGCACACGCCGAAGGTGCTCAGCTCGCGCAGGCATTGCGTGACCATGTCGATGTAGCGCGTCTCAAATACGCGCAAGCTCAACACGCCGCCGGGAAACAACACGGTGTTCAGGGGAAAAAGTGGCAACTGCACAAACGCTCCTAATCAGATCAGCGCCCGATGGCGCGTGAGCACATGCTCCTGCGTTTCAAACCGGCGCGCCAGTTCTTCCGCCACGTACACCGAGCGATGTTGGCCGCCTGTGCAGCCTACGGCCACGGTCACGTAGTGGCGGTTATCGGCAACGTAACCCGGTAGCCAGCGGCCAATGAATCGCGCGATGTCGTCAACCATCTCGCCTACCACCGGTGCAGCGGCAAGAAAATCAGCCACGGGTTGGTTCAGGCCGGTGAGATGACGCAGGGCGTTGTCGTAATACGGATTGGGCAGATTGCGCACATCAAACACTAGATCCGCGGCGACCGGCAACCCCGCCTTGAACGCAAAAGACTCAAAGGCCAGCGTCAGGTGCACGCGCGGGCTGTCCACAAAATCACGCACCCAGCTGCGCAAGGTGGCGGGCAACAGCCCACTGGTATCGATGCGATGCCCGATGTCATCGAGCGGCGCCAAAAAATGACGTTCGGCCGCAATGGCTTCTGTAAGTGTGGGCTCAATGCCCTGATGCGCCAGGCGCTGCGCCAGCGGATGGAGCCGGCGCGACTCCGAGTAACGCTGCACCAGCTCGGTGTCCGAGGCGGTCAGAAACAGCACCTTGATGTCGTGACCCTCATTGCGCATGCGCTCCACCATGATCGGCAGATCTTCCAGGCTGGCCTCGCTGCGCGCATCGATGGATACGGCCAGATCCCGATACCCCGCCGTCATGAGGTGAGCACACAGTTCATTCAAGAAACGCGCCGGCAGGTTGTCGACGCAGTAGTAGTCCATGTCTTCGAGCAGGCGTAGCGCAACGGATTTGCCGGAGCCGGACATGCCGGTGATGAGAACGACGTGCATTGGGGGATATCGACTCTGGGTGCGCGAGTGCGGGGCGGTGCCGGATCAGGTCAGGAAAACAGGGTAAAAAAACGAACCAAAACAGCAGCACAAAAAAGTGGTGCGGGGATTCTGGCATGCGTTGCGCCGGCCTCTGCGGTTGCCGACAAACGGCGGCAATTCTGATCACCGTTCACCGACAAATTCCTGCCGTTGGGGTGGCTCTGACGTGCAGATTAGAAAAAGCCCTACATGACGACTCTTTAGTTGGATTGCTAGCGTCCGATGCACCTAGATGAAGCGCCGGAATTTGTCCGGGCCCTATGTGTACGCCCAAACCTATGCATCGCATCTGCGCACAAAAAATCATCGCCAAACTCAGCAAAGCCCAGGCGGGTTTTACCCTGATTGAGCTGATCGTCGTGGTGACCATCATCGGCATCCTGGCTTCAATCGCGATTCCCTCCTATACGGAATATGTGCGCCGAAACAATCGCGCTTCGGCGCAGGTGGTGCTCTCTGATCTGGCCTCACGCCAACGCAATACCTACTCAACCAGCGTCAGTACGGCACGCTGGCGCAGCTCGGCGTGGCGGTGCAGGCGGATGTAGCGCAGCACTACAACGTGACGGTGGGCACGACGCTGCCCGCCAATGCTGCACCCACCTTCACGCTGACGGCCACGCCCATCGGGGGGCAGGCGGCCGATCGTTGTGGCACGTTGACCCTGAACCAGGCCGGTGCGCGTACGCCGGCCACGGGATGCTGGTGAGGCCGCGATGAAACCCTACTCAACGTTGCGCCAAGTCGCGGGCTTCACCCTGGTGGAGGCACTTGCGGTGCTTGCGGTGCTTGCGGTGCTGGTTGGTATCGGTACGCCGATGATGTCCAGTTTCATTCAGTCAGGACAGGTGCGCACCACAGCGCTTGATCTGGTGGCCGACCTGCAGTTCGCGCGCAGCGAGGCCATCAAGCGCAATGCCACCGTGTCGGTGCTGCCGGTGACGGGCAATACCTGGAGCGCGGGTTGGCGTGTGTATGCCGGCGCCGATGACACAGCGCCCGTGTTGCGTGAGCGTTTACGCACAGCGGGCCAGACCACGGTGACCGGCGCGACAACGGGCTTCACCTTCGCCGGCAATGGCCGCATCCCAGGGGTCATACCCAACGTTCAGATTTGTCCCGCGCAGTCCGGCGCAACCACTGGTCGCGTGGTGGAAGTGCAGCTCTCGGGCCTGGCGCGCTCTCAAACTGTGACCGGATGCAGCTCATGAACCACCCCACCACTGCCTTCACACCCGCGAGCCGCGTGCGCGGTTTCACCATGATCGAAGTGCTGATCGCGATGCTGGTCGTTTCGTTTTCGCTGCTGGGGATGGCCGGGCTGATCACGCGTAGCGCGGTGGTTGAAGTCGACGCCGTGCAGCGCACCCAAGCCCTGCTGCTGTTGCGCGACATGGTCGAGCGCATTCAACTTAACCGTGCCGATGCGCTGGCGGGCAAATACGGACAACAGAATGCTGTGATGGGCACGGTAACCAACTGTGCCGGTGGTGTGGACGTGGTGGCGCGCGATGTATGTGAGTGGGGCAACTTGCTGGGGGGCGTCAATGAGCGGCAAGGGCAAAGCGCCAGTAGCGCCCTGCTGGGCGCGCGCGGCTGCATCACCTTGCAGCCGGGCACCACCAACGCTTATGTGGTGACGGTGGTTTGGCGCGGCATGACCGCCGCAGGTACGCCCGCGGATGCGTGTGGCGTGCAGGAAGGGGAAGACGCCAACCTGTTGCGTGCGGTGACCTCGCTGGTTGAACTTGCCCGTCTAGATGGCTAACCCTCATGAAGAGCTGCCGCGCGCACACGACAGGCTTCACTCTGGTGGAGTTGATGATCTCCATGGCCATTGGCCTGGGTTTGACCGCGGCCGTGTCGGCCGTTTATCTGAACACCTCACAAACACGCAATGACTTGGAGCGTGTGAGTCAGACCACCGACAACGCACGTTTCGCGGTAGACATGATGGCCGAAGACTTGCGCCACGCCGGGTTCTACGGCCCATTCGTTCCCACCACCAACGCCGTGTACACCCAGGCCAACCCCTGCACCACGGCGTGGAACGGACAGGGCTGGGACCTGGTGGTGAGCCCCCAGCAGCTGCCCGCCGCATTGCAGGGCCTGAATGATCCCGCGGCATTGCCGGCAGGCTGGAGCGAATGTCTACCCAATGCCTTGCCGGGGGCTGATGCGCTCACGCTGCGTCGCGTGGTTGAAACAACGGTGATGCCCGCCAGCATCACCACCAACACCGTGCCCTATGTGCAGGCTTCGCAATGCGCCAACGACGAGGCCCAGATTCGCTACTCCAGCAATAAAGACGACTTCACCTTGCGCAACCTGAAATGCGAAGCGGGTGTTGCGGTGCCCGTGCGCCAGTACATCACCCGTACCTATTACGTGGCCAGCTGCAATGTGTGTGATCCCAATGACGGCGTGCCCACGCTCAAGCGCCTGGAGCTGCGCGACGGCGTGCTCACGCTGCAAGCCTTGGCCGAAGGTGTGGCCGCCATGCAGTTGCAGTACGGGTTTGACCTTAACGGCGATGGCAACGTGGACCAGTACCAGACCGCACTCAATGGGGTGGTCAGTGATGCGGGCAATGACTGGAGCAACGTCCTGTCGGTGCGCGCCAGTCTGCTCATGCAATCCACTGGACGTGTCAGCGGCTCAGCCGACACCCGCACGTATGACCTGGGGCCCGGGCATACGGCGCTCACGTGTGCCGAAGGCCGACGTTGCGTGTTGGCCACCAACACGGTGCGCCTCATCAACGTTGCAGGACGCAGGGAGGTGCCATGAATAACGTATCGAGAGCTGCCCAGTTGAAATCACGCCAGCGCGGCGTCGTGCTGGTGGTGGCCATGGTCATCATGACCCTGGTCGCGCTGCTGTCCCTCTCAGCGCTGCGCGCCAGCGACTCCAATGTGCAAGTGGCGGCTAACGTGCAGTCGCGCCAGGAAGGGCTGGACTCGTCGCAGATTGCGCTGGAGCGGGTGGTCAGTGCCAATGATTTTTTTCAAAACCCAGCCGCCGTAGCGGCCGCGGCCCCCTTGTCCATTGATGTGAATGGGGATCAGCGTGAAGACTTTGCTGTCTCGATGCGCCAACCCGAGTGTCTGCGCGCACGTCCCGTGCTGGGCTCGGAGCTCAGTGCAGATTCAGCGCGCGACAGTGCGTGTACCTACGACGCCAATATGGCGGACACCGGTAATGCCGATGCGGGTGTGCTGCCTAACGCCACCTGCAGCAATACCGAATGGCAACTGACGGCAACCGCGGTCAGCCCGACCATCGGAGCCAGCGTCACAGCCAGCCAGGGCGTGGCCGTACGAGTGCAAACCTCTGAGGCCAGTACCTGGTGCAGTTAACCCCTCCTTTTTTTTGGATCGCCAACATCTGAGAGCCCTTCATGACGTGCCGAGCCCTAGTGCAACGATGCAACCTGAAGTTTCAGCTGATGTGTATGGCAACCGCAATGTTGCTGTTGGCAGCACCGCATGTGCGTGCCGAGGACATCGACATCTTCAGCGCATCTTCGTCTGAGCAAGGCGCGCAAAACGTGCTGCTCATGCTCGATAACTCGGCCAACTGGAGCGCTGCCATTGGTGTGCCGGCTTGCACCTACGCAGACGGATCGGGTGGGCCCAAGAGCACCAACCCAAATAGCGAAACCGGCGCCAAGATGTCCATTGAGAAATGCGCCCTGTACAACGCGCTGTATCGCCTGCCTGTGCCGACGGGAGAGGCGTCGCCATATTTCAATATTGGTGTGATGCTGTTTAACGAGGGCAACACCAACAGCGGTTACCCGCGCAGCCGCTTTTTGCCATTGACGGCGGCCAATAAGGCTGCGCTGCTGGACGTCATTCGCAGTCTGGGTATCAATGCGGACAAAACGAATAACGCCTCAACGGCGGAATCGTTTTATGAAGCCTTTCAAATGTTTACCGCGGGCGCGGTCTGGAAGGGAAAAGAGACTCCTGCCAAGTATGACCACAGTGCCATTTCCGGCACGAAGTACGTGGGCACACCTAACGCCGCCTGCAACAACCACATTGTTTACATCGCCAACGGCAAACCTCAAGATAACAACGCTACGGCTCTGGAGCGGCTCACGAGCGTAGGTGGGGACTACACCGCCATCAGCTATCCCTCGAGTTACATCTCGGTGCCCGATCAGGCCAACTGGTCCGATGAATGGGCGCGCTTTCTGTATTCCCGCGCCGACACCAGCACGTCACTGGAGGGAAAACAGTCCATCCGTGTACATGCGGTCGCGGTGACCGGCGCATCCAGTGACGGCAATTACCCGAACTTCATTCAGGAAATTGCCCGTCAAGGCGGTGGTGAGTACTACGCCGCGAGTGATGTGGACACCTTGACCACTGCGCTGCTGTCTATTTTTAACGGCATGCTGGCGGTTAACAGCGTGTTTGCTTCAGCCGCATTGCCCATCAGTACCAATGCCCAGGGCACCTATGACAACCAGGTGTTCGTGGGTTTGTTCCGCCCCGATGCCAAAGCCAGGCCTCGTTGGAACGGTAACCTCAAGCAGTACAAGTTTGGTTACGACGCCGTGAGCGACAAATTGACGCTGGTCGATAGCAGTTCCCCTGCCAAAACAGCGACCAGCGCCACCACCGGTTTTTTGCAGTCCGAGGCCGTCAGCTTCTGGACCACGTCTTCAACGTTCTGGACCAACAGCCCCACCAAGACCGATGGCGTGACCTCTTCAGCCAGTGACTCACCCGACGGTGCCGAGGTTGAGCGCGGTGGTGTCGCACAGCACTTGCGCGCCAACTACGCCACCAGTCAGGCAGGCCGCAAAGTATTGACCTGTGTGAGTTGCAGCGCAGGTACGGTAATGGGGTCGAGTGCAAGTACCTTGTTTAACACGGCTAACACTGCCGTTACCCAGGGGGCCCTGGGTGCAGCAAGTTCTACGGAGCGCACCGACCTGATTGACTGGGTGCGTGGTAAGGACAACGTGGCGAGCACCAACAAGGGTGCCGAAGTGGCTGGGCCGGGAAGTCCCGCCACGGTGCGGCCTTCAATTCATGGTGACGTGCTGCACTCGCGGCCCGTCGTGGTCAACTATGGCGGTACTACAGGCACAGTGGTGTTTTATGGCAGCAATGACGGAATGCTGCATGCCGTCTATGGGCGCCAGGACGGCAACGGCGGTGATGATCTGTGGTCGTTCCTGCCAGAAGAACACTTTGGCAAGTTGCGCCGTCTGCGTAACAACAGCCCGGAGATTGTGCTGCCTGGGATGCCCGCGGAAAGTGGTGCGCAACTGCGTGATTACATGGTTGATGGCCCCATCGCCGTTTACCGCAACTCGACCACGGGCAAGGTCTGGCTCTTTATCGGTATGCGCCGCGGCGGGAGCCTGGTGTACGCACTGGATGTGTCCGACCCGTTGGTGCCCAAATTTATGTGGCGCAAAAACTTTGGCGACAGTGACTTTGAAAAACTGGGACAAACCTGGTCCATGCCCAAAGTGGCTCTAGTCAAGAGCTTGGGTAAGGAAAAGCCCGTGCTGGTCATGGGAGGTGGGTATGACACGGTGGAAGATTCACTGACTCCAGGCTCGACGTCGAAAGGCAATTTCATCTACGTCCTTGATGCCCAAAGTGGCGCGCTGTTGCGCAAGTTTGAAACCAAGCGCAGCGTGCCCGCAGATGTTTCCCTGATGGATAGTGATGGCGATGGCATTGCAGACCGTGCCTACGTGGCCGACATCGGCGCCAATCTCTATCGCATTGACTTTGAAGGCAATGTGGATCCGCTCGAGCCCGACAAGTGGGGTTTCACCCTGCTGGCCGAGCTGGGCGATGAGGCCAATACACGCAAGGTGTTCTTTGGGCCCAGCTTGGTTCAAATCTCCACGTTTACAGCGGTGTTGTTTGGTACGGGAGACCGTGAAAAGCCGTTGCTGATGACCTCTGACGATGCTTTCTTTTTGGTCAAAGATCGCAAGACTTCCAAGGGGGCGCCGGACAGTGTGGAGGTGTTGCATCAAAGTGATTTGTCCAAACAGACCGCGTGCTCCAAGTTGGATGCGGCGTCCTGCGAAGCCAATAAAAATGCAGACGCCATAACGGACGAGCAGGGTTGTTACCTCGCCTTTAGCGGTGGCGAGCGCGTCGTGAATGGCGCGGTCAGTGTGGCGGGCTTCACCTACTTCGGTACCAATAAGCCCACGCCTCCGTCGGCCAATAGCTGCAGCGGCAGTCTGGGTGAAGCCCGCTCTTACGCGTTCCCGCTGTTTTGTGCTCCTGCCAAGTACGGCATCGTGACTGGGGGTGGCCTCTTGCCCACACCGGTTACAGGCTACGTTGAAGTGGGCGATGTCAAGGTGCCCTTCTTGATTGGGGGAGGTGATGACGCCAATCGCATCAGCCCCTCGGTGCCCCGTTTGCCCACCCCTCAAGTCAAACGCCGCACTTATTGGTTTATCGATAACCAGGGTCGGTAGGATGTGCCCGGTGTTTCTTGACGGGTACGCGGAGGTGGTAAATGCGGCAGGTGGGTTTCAGGCGCGAGGCGCCGATCATTGCTCAGGCCAGCGCAGAGCACCTGTTGCAGGGTGCTCGTTTTAACGAGGGGCTGGCCTGGTTGTCACGCTCGACCTTCATGCCTAAGGGTGTGTACCGCTACAAATCACACGAAGAAGCCAACCGGCATCAGATGGACTGTCTGGTGCGCGGCATGGCGCAGCGTGCAGTGGAGCGCGCGTAAGTGGACTCGTACAGCCGACCGGCCACGCTCGATGATCTGAAGCTGTTGCTCAGAGCGCTTAACGAACAAGGCGCGGAATATCTTCTGATCGGGGGCTATGCACTGGCAGCGCATGGCTATCAGCGCGCCACGACTGACATTGATGTGCTGGTTCCGGCAACGACTGAGGCGGGTCGACGGATCAAGGCCGCGCTCATGGTGCTGCCGGATCATTCGGCCAAGGATATTCAGCCGGAATGGTTTGAGGAGGGCGAAAACATTCGCGTGGTGGATGCGTTTGTGGTTGATCTCATGCTCAATGCCAACGGCGAAACCTATGACACCTTGTGCCAGCATGCCCAGACCGTAGATCTGGATGGCATTGCCGTGAAAACCGTGAGTCTTGAGGGGCTGCTACGCACAAAAAAGACGATGCGCGAGAAAGATGTTTTAGACCGCGCCATCCTTGAGCGCGCATTGCAGGTGTTGCAGCAACAACACAGGACTGAGGGCAAGGGATAGGTCACCCTATTGATCCGGCCAGATGAAGTTTGAAGTTTTGCGTCGCATCCTCGACTTGAAAATCTTGATGGCACTTCAAACGTTATCGTTCCGAATCAATAGTGCAGTGCTTCGCCCATTCCGACCTTTTGGAGTCGTGCCTTTGCCCCCGTGGCAGCGTTGCGAATCCACGCGATACCACCGGGTATCGCTGTGGTTCGCGCCTCGCCACAGAGGCAAATTCGCTGACCCAAAAGGGCCGGAATAGACGAAGCACTGCACTAGATCGCAGATTTGCATAACGCAAAACGGGGCGCTTGGAGGCGCCCCTTTTCGCTTAAACCAAGTATTGCGTAGTACCGATTACTTGGTGGCAGGCGCGGCGGGCGTGGCCGGCTGTGCGGGTTTGGCAGGCTGCGCAGGTTGTGCAGGCGTGGCGGGTTGGCCAGCGGGCGCGGGTTGTGCGGCCGGTGCCGGTTGCGCGCTCAGGCAGTCCTTCATGTGCTTCTTGCGCTCGTCACCTTTGAGGGCTTTCTCGGCCGCGGATTTGTTGCAGGTGGTCATTTTTTCCTGCTGGGTTTTCTTGGCTTCTGCCTGGTTTTTCTTGGCGGTGGACAAGCACTCACTCATGAATTTTTTGCGCTCTTCGCCTGCCAGGTTTTTCTCGCCGGCTTCCTTGTTGCAAGTGCCCATGCGTGTTTGCTGTGGGTTGGTGGCGGGGGCGGGTGGGGTGGTCTTTTTCTCTTCGGCAGCAAAGCTGGCCAAAGGCAAAGCAAGGCAGGCGGCAATCAACAGGCGTTTGAACATGGAAGACTCCAGTAAGAGGAAAGTGTCGGTCCGCGTTAGCGGTGGCTGACCAACGCAATTGGAGCCGATGGCGTTGACGTGGACTACCGCGTGTCTTGGGTTGTTGCGTTTAACGCACTTTGCGCACTCTGTTCAATGGCACGCCGCTGGCGTTCCTTGAACTCGGCCATGGTGTCTATGCCGCGCAGCTTGAGGATGGTGTTGCGCACGGCCGCTTCCAGCAACACCGCAAGGTTGCGACCTGCGGCAACGGGCAATACGGTTTTGAGGATGTCCACCCCCAGCACGGGCTGGGTGGCGTCGCCCGAGGGGAAACGCTCCAGTGGATGCGATGCCGAATGCCGGCGCAGCTCCACAATCAGGCGCAGTTTCATTTTTCGGCGCACGGCCGTCTCGCCGAAAATGGCCTTGATGTCGAGCAGGCCCAGGCCACGCACCTCCAGCAGATTGGCCAGCAGGGGCGGGCAGCGGCCCTCAACGGTGTCGGGGGCCACGCGGGCCAGATCCACCACGTCATCGGCCACCAGGCCATGGCCGCGGCTGATGAGTTCGAGCCCCAGTTCGCTCTTGCCCAGGCCCGATTCGCCTGCAATGAGCACGCCCATGCCCAGCACATCCATGAACACGCCGTGCATCGTGGCGTGGGCAGCCAGCGCTTTGGTCAGATAAAAGCGCAGCCGGTCAATGACATCAGCCGCCGCGAGCGGCGTGGCAAAAACCGGGATGCCGGCTTCGTCGATGCGGGTCACCAGATCATCAGGGGCGGTCAAGCCTTCGGCCACGATCAAACCCAGGGCCCCGCCCTGAATCAGCTCCACGGCATAAACCGAGCGCCGGGCGCTGTCCATGCGGGCGACGTAATCGACTTCGGGCGCGCCCAGGACATGCAAGCGCTGGGGGTGAATTAGGTTCAGATGGCCAACGACGTCCGAGGCAAAAATGCCTTGGTCGACGGATTCAGGAAAAGCGCGTGACGTGACGCTGCGGCCCGCAATCCAGCGCAGCGCGAGCGAATCGTGGACGTCGTCGTAAAGCGCCTGCAGTGAGAGCATGGGGCGTTACTCCGAACCAATGCGAATGGGAACGAGGGAGGCGATCAGGCCGCAGGCCGGATCTGTTCCCACTGCGTCAGCGCCGCATGTAAGGCCGCAGCATCGGGAGCGGTCATCAGGCGGTCGCGGAAAGTTTTGTCGGAGAGCATTTGCGCCAGTTCGCTCAGACAATCCAGATGGACCTGCGAGGCTTGTTCGGGCACCAGCAGGATGGCCAGCAGTTTGACAGGGTGACCGTCGGGGGCGTCGAACGCGATGGGTTCGGACAGGCGAACCAAGGCGGTAATGGTTTCTTTAAGTCCCTTGATGCGCCCGTGCGGGATGGCCACACCCTGACCCAGACCCGTAGAGCCGAGTTTCTCGCGCGCAAAAAGGCTGTCAAACACAGCGGCCCGGCTCAGGCCATGGTTGTTTTCAAACAGCAGTCCCACCTGCTCAAACACACGTTTCTTGCTGGCGGCCGCAAGGTCGACCAGCACGTTGTTCACAGGCAGATAACGGACAAATTGGCTCATGCGTTCTGCGGTTTCACTCACGGCCCGAGCACACTCTCAAGTTGAAATTCAACCGATGCAACGCAGCATAGGAGCAATTGGTGCACGGGCATGAAGTGGTAACCGCCCTTATTCGATTGCAAATTACCCATGCCCTATCGGTACCAGATGCGGGTATCTGGTGTGCGGCGATTCTATGCCTCAGTTGTGGCGGTGCACCATTGAAAAACAGGGCAGCCGACGATTGGTTCATTCTGGGTCTATGACTGTCTCGGTTCGGCAACAGTTCTTGCGGGTTAGGTCCGGTCTCCCGAACCAGCAAATCAGTTATGTGAGTGGACACACTCTTCCTGTGCGGCTCATTTAAATGCAACAAGCCCCGTCGTCCTGGATGGCGGAATGACGGGGCTTGGGTCTGCAAGGGGCGCCCTCACTCAAAGCCATGGGCGCGCTACAAGAGAGTTATGCCGCCTCATCTCTGAGGGCGGTACGGGCGTGGTCGCGGGTGTGGTCGCGCAGTTTGTCTTTATGGCGCAGAACCTGCCGGTCGAGTTTGTCGATCAGTGCATCAATGGCGGCGTACATGTCGTTGTTGGTGGACTCGGCATGAAGGCTGTCGCCGCGCACGCGCAAGGTGACTTCGGCGCGCTGGACCAGTTTGTCCACGCTCAGCACCACGTCGGCATCAATCACGTGATCAAAGTGCCGGTGGATGCGTTCCATCTTGGTTTGTACGTAGGTACGCAAGGCAGGTGTGACTTCAAGATGGTGGCCGTGAATGATGAGGTTCATGGATTGAGTCTCCTATCGAGGAAGAGCCGTTGCGCAAACGGTCGCTAGAGCACGCGACGTTGCGTCACCGGAGGAAGGTTCAGAAGTTCGCGGTACTTGGCCACGGTGCGACGCGCGCACATGAAGCCTTGTTTGCCGAGCAACTCCGCAATCTGACTGTCGGATAAGGGGTTCTGTGGGTTTTCGGCTCCTATGAGTTGTTTGATTAATACGCGGATGGCGGTGCTGGAGGCCGCGCCGCCCGATTCTGTGGCCACGAAGCTGCCAAAGAAATACTTGAATTCAAACAGGCCAAAGGGCGTGGCCATGTACTTGCCTGTCGTCACGCGTGAGATGGTGGATTCGTGCAGTTGCACGAGGTCAGCAATTTCGCGCAGCACCAGCGGGCGCATGGCGATGGCGCCGTGATCGAAGAAATTTTGCTGCCGGTCCACGATGGCTTGGGCGACCCGCTCAATAGTGTCGAAGCGCTGCTGCAGATTGCGAATCAGCCAACGTGCGTCTTGCAGACGGGTGGACCAGGTGGGCTCTTGCACAGCGTTGGGTGAGGCGGCGGCGTCCTGCGTGACTGGGGGCCGAGTGGATCGCGACTGTCGGGACTGGCGCCGCACGGCTTCGGCGTAGCCGGTATTCACGCGCACGCGGGGCATGACATCGGAATTGAGTTGCGCCATCCAGCGGTTACCTCGGCGTCGAACGATGACATCGGGCACCACGTACTCGGCACCCACTGCGCCAAAGCCTACGCCCGGATGGGGGTTCAGTCCACGAATGAAGTGGCATGCGCTACGCAGGGCTTCGTCCGTGGTATCGAGCAGGCGCCGCAATTTGTTGAAATCATGGGCGGCCAGGAGTTGCAAGTGCTCGCTGACAATTCGCTGCGCCAGTCGCGCTACTGCGGGATCTACGTCGGAATCCTCGGCGTTGGCCAGGGTGCGGATCTGGATGTTCAGGCACTCGGCCGGCGTGCGTGCGCCGACCCCGGGGGGATCAAAACTTTGCAGCAACGTCAGCGCAGCGCACAGATCTTCCGGTTCGACTTGGGCCTCGGGTGGAATCAGGGTTTGCAGCTCTTCGAGCGATGAGGTCAGGTAGCCGTTGTCGTCGAGCGCTTCGATCAGCATGCCCACCAGGGCGCGGTCGCACTCCGAGGCGTGGGTGCCAGCGAGCTGCATGCGCAGGTGATCGGCCAGCCGCATCGGGTTGGTGGCCCAGTGTTCGGCGCTGCGATCGGGGTCGTCATCGTTCGAGTTGCGGCCAGCGCTGCTGCCCCAGTCGCCGTCGTCGAGCGTGGTTCCTGCTGGCTCGCCTACGGTTTCATTGTCGGTTTCGTCAGCGGTTTGGGCGGGCGCGTCGCTGCGCGTCTCGTCTGGGCCTTGCGCTGCAGCTTCGGGTGATGGCGGGAGCGCTTCGCGGATGGACCCATCGGCGCCGATGCGCAGCATGGTGTCCAGCGCGTCGTCATCGCGCTCCAGCAGGGGGTTGTCTGCCAGTGCGCGCTCGATTTCCTGATTGAGCTCCAACGTCGAGAGCTGCAGCAGCCGGAAGGACTGCTGCATCTGCGGCGTCATCGCCAGATGCTGCGACAAACGCAGGTGCAGGCTCGCCTTCATAAGGAAATTGTTCCGGGCTACATCCGGAAGTGTTCACCCAGATAAACACGGCGCACGCTCTCGTTTTCAACGATTGAAGCGGGGCTGCCTTGGGCAAGCACTCGTCCTTCATTGATGATGTAGGCGTGGTCGCAGATGCCCAGGGTTTCGCGCACGTTGTGGTCGGTAATGAGCACGCCAATGCCACGCTCTTTGAGAAAACGCACGATGCGCTGGATTTCGATCACCGCAATCGGGTCCACGCCGGCAAAAGGCTCATCGAGCAGCACAAAGCGCGGCCGGGCAGCCAGTGCGCGGGCAATTTCCACGCGGCGTCGCTCACCCCCGGATAGCGATTGCGCCGGGTTGGTGCGCAGGTGCGCAATCTGCAAATCGTCGAGCAAAGCGGTCAGGCGCTGTTCAATCTCTTCTTTACCCAAAGGCTTGCGATCAGGGCCGTACTGCAGTTCCAGTACGGCACGGATGTTTTCTTCCACGGTGAGGCGTCTGAACACTGAAGCCTCTTGCGGCAGATACGACAAGCCCATGCGGGCACGGCGATGGATGGGCATATGGGCGATGGTCTTGCCGTCGAGCACGATGCTGCCGCCATCCATGGGTACCAGACCCACCACCATGTAGAAGCACGTGGTTTTGCCGGCACCGTTGGGTCCGAGCAGGCCCACCACCGAACCGGGTTCGACCCGCAGCGACACGTCTTGCACCACGGTGCGCGCGCCATAACGCTTATGCAGTTGGCTGACTTCCAGCCCCTGCATCAGCGCGTCGGCGGAAGGCGGCGACGGCGATGGCGACGGCGTGGTGGGGGTCACGGGGGTATCGATGACGGGCGCGTTCACGGCTTGCGTGCCTTGAGTGTGGTTGCGGGCGCGAGCGAGGTCCCCGCATTGGCTGGGGCTTGGGGCGTGGCGCTGGCAGCGGCAGGGTCGGTGGATTTGGCCACAGGCTCGCGGCGCGGCGCGATGACGGTGCGCACGCGCCCCTGCGCGTTCTTGCCATCGCCTGCGGCTTCATAGGTGGCGTTGCGGCTGTCATAAAGAATCTGGCTGCCGTTGATTTCGTCACGCAGCTGTTCGTTTTCCAGTCGTCGCCAGGTGGCCTGCCCGATGAGTTTCATAGTTTCGGCACGGCTGTCGTATTCAATGCGCAGCGCTTGCCCTTGCACGTACTCCTCGATGCCAGGTTGGGTGCTGTCGCGCCGCTGGCGAAAGGTGGCGGGTTGGTCGCGCTCGCCCACGATGACGGCGTATTCATAACCCTGCGGGTCTTTACGAAAGTCCAGACGGGCGCCTTCAATGCGCAGCGTGCCTTTGACCAGAACTACGTTGCCTTCATACGAGCCGGTTTGCTTCAGATCGTTGTATTGGCCGCGCTGCGCATCGATCTGAGTGGGCTTGTCGCTGTCGGCTTTCTCGGCAGTTGCGGGAGCGCAGACCAGCGCGCTCGACAGCGCCAATGCGGCAGAAAAAGTTTTCATGGGAACACCTTCAGCATCAGTGCGCACGCGCAGAAAACAGGGTGCGCACCTGACCCTTGAATTCCACTTCGCGCTTCACGTTATCGAAAACCATCTGATCCGCCTTGGTGAGGCGCCGGCCCTGTGCCGCACCCTGTTCAACTTCAGTGGGCACATCGGAGACAAAGCGGTCGTCGTCGGGCCAGGCTGTGAGTGCTTCGGTGCGGATGAGTAGCGGCGGGTGCTCGGGTTCTGCAGCGCGAGTGACCAGGACCGAGCCCGTCATGTGCACTCGCTCGCCGTTGTTTTCCATCCGCGCTTTTTGCGAGCGCGCTTCCACCTGCGGCCGGTCAGGGTAGAGCGTGACCAGGCGGGGCAAATCCAGCGTGATGTCGTCCGTGTCGGTGTAGTGCATCAGCTGCTGGGCAAACAGCCGGTAGCGCGCCCGGCCCACCGCATCGAACTGGGTCATCGACAGTTTGTCCACGACAAAGTCCGGGGAGTCCGAGCGCGGTGGGGGTGCACTGCCCGGTTTGCGGCTCACCACCGAATACCAGTAGCTGGTCGATGCCAGCACGGCCAGCAGCAAGACCGCCACGCCGCGCATGGCCAGGTCACGGACTTCGCCTTCACGCATGCGCACCTGCCTGGTGATGCGCTGCCAGCAGCGCGTCAAACTTGCCCTGTGCGCGCAGGATGAACGTGGCCAGTTCACGCACCGCGCCGCAGCCGCCGTCACGGGTGGCCGTCCAGTGGGCGATGGCCTGCACTTCGGCGCAGGCATCGGCCACTGTGGCTGCCAGTCCGACCTGACGCAGCACGGGCAGATCGGGCCAATCATCACCCATGTAGGCGCAGTCTTGTGCTGTCAGGCCGGTGCGCGCTTGCAGCGTGGCAAAGCCGCTGGCCTTATCGCTTTGTCCCTGCAGCACGTGCGTGATGCTCAGTTCGCGGGCGCGCGCGGCCACGATGGCTGAGCTGCGCGCGGTGAGCAGGGCCACATCAACGCCGCCTTTCATGAGCAGCTTGATGCCGTGACCATCACGCACATCAAAAGCCTTCATCGTCTCGCCCTCGGGGCCGTAATAGAGGCGCCCATCGGTGAGCACGCCGTCTACATCCAGGACCACCAGGCGCACGGCTTGTGCGCGGACATGGACTTCCGGGGTGCTCATCACGTCAGATCACCTTCGCGGCGAGTAAATCCTGCATATGCAGCGCGCCGACCAGTTTGCCGTCTTCGACCACCAGCAACTGATTGCGATGGCGCTCATCGAGCAGTCGGGCGGCTTCGGCCGCCAGTGCATCGGGGTTGATGGTCATGGGGTTGGGGTTGAGTACGTCCTTGAGCGGCAGATTGCGGATGTCGCCCACGCGTTCCAGCAACTTGCGCAGATCACCGTCGGTAAAGATGCCTTGTAGTTCACCGTGGGCGCCCACCACCGCCGTCATGCTCATCTGCTTGAGCGAGATTTCATGCACGGCATCCATCACGCTGGCGCCGGGCGCAATGGTGGGTATGGCGGCGCCGATGCGCATGACGTCGCGCACGCGCGTGAGCAACTTGCGGCCCAACGTGCCGCCGGGGTGCGAGCGGGCAAAGTCGCCGGGCCCAAACCCGCGTGCATCCAGGCAGGCCACAGCCAGTGCATCACCCAGCGCCAGCATGGCGGTGGTCGATGACGTGGGGGCGAGGTTCAACGGGCAGGCTTCCTTGGCCACATGACAGCTCAGATGTACATCGGCATGGCGCGCCAGCGACGAGGCGGGGTTGCCGCTGATGGCCAGCGTGGGGGTGCCTTCACGCTTGACCAGCGGCACGATGGTGAGCAGTTCAGCACTCTCACCCGAATACGACATGCCGATGAACACATCGTCGCGGGTGATCATGCCCAGATCGCCATGCGCCGCCTCAGCGGCGTGCACAAAGAGCGCGGGCGTGCCGGTGGAAGCAAGCGTGGCAGCAATCTTGCGGGCAATGTGTCCGCTCTTGCCCACGCCGCACACCACCACGCGGCCGCGACACGAGAGCAGCAGTTGCACGGCGCGCAAGAAATTGGCATCGATGCGATCAGCCAGCGCCGCTACGGATTGCGCCTCAATGGCAATGACCTCGCGTGCCAGCGCGAGCGTGCTTTGCTCATTCGGTTTGGAATCTGGGTGGACGGAAGACACAAAAGAGCCCGATTGGAAAGCCAGAAAAAGGTGACTCCCGCCGTCGAGGGTAGGAGGGGAAATACAGCGGCCGATGATACCCTCGGCTCCTCTGAAAATCGGCGCAGGCGCGTGAGTGAGCACTAAGCGCGCTGCGCTTGAACCGATCCCTCAAGCTCATCCAACCGTACGCACCCCGTGGTCCTTGAACTCACTTTGTTGCTGCTCGCCGCATCGGTGGCCGGTGTGGTGCTGTTCCGTTTTTTGAACCTGCCGCCCATGCTGGGTTATCTCACGGTGGGCATTTTGATCGGGCCGCATGCGCTGGGCTGGGTGGCTGATTCCGCTGAAACGCGCCACCTGGCTGAGTTTGGCGTGGTGTTCCTGATGTTCTCCATCGGACTTGAGTTTTCGTTGCCGCGCTTAAAGAGCATGCGGCGCATCGTGTTTGGCCTGGGTCTGGCGCAGGTGGTGGTCACGGTCGTGGGCGCATTTGTGGGTGGTCTGTTACTGGGCCCCTATTTGGGGGTGGGGCCCGCCGGCGCCTTTGCGTTGGCCAGTGCAGTGGCCATGTCGTCGACGGCCATCAGCATGAAGCTATTGGCTGAGCGTCTGGAGCTGGAGACCGAGCATGGCAAGCGTGTGCTCGGCGTGGTGCTGTTTCAGGATCTGGCGGTGGTGCCGCTGCTCATTGTGGTGCCCACGCTGGCGCAAGAGCCCGGCGCGTTGGCGCCCGCCTTGGCCTGGGCAGCGCTCAAGGCGGTGATCCTGCTCGGTGTGCTGCTGGTGGGTGGACAGTGGCTGTTGCGGCGCTGGCTCTATCTCGTAGCTAAACGCCGCTCGCATGAACTATTCATTCTCAACGTGTTGCTGATCACGCTGGGTCTGGCCTGGCTCACCGAACGTGCGGGCCTGTCGCTGGCGCTGGGCGCCTTTGTGGCCGGCATGCTCATTGCCGAGACGGAGTTTCGTCATCAGGTGGAAGACGACATCAAGCCGTTTCGTGATGTGCTGCTTGGGTTGTTCTTCATCACCATTGGCATGCTGCTCAATGTGCAGGTGGTGGTGTCGCAATTGGGCTGGGTGCTGTTGGCGTTGTTGGCGCCGGTGTCACTGAAGTTTGCCCTGGTGGTGCTGCTGGCGCGCGGCCTGGGCGCAAGCGCGGGCACGGCCATTCGCACCGCGTTGCCCCTGGCGACGGCGGGCGAATTTGGTTTTGTGCTGCTGAGTCAGGCCGGTGCGCTGTCTCTGATCCCCGATGTGGTGATGCAAGTGGTGTTGGCCGCCATGCTGCTGTCGATGCTCATCACGCCCTTTCTGGTTTTGTACAGCGACCGCATTGCCATGCGCTTTGCGGCCAGCGAGTGGATGCTGGCCTCACTCAACCTGACGCAGCTGGCTGCGCGCGCCATGGCCACCGAACAGCACGTGATCATTTGCGGTTACGGGCGCAGCGGCCAGCATCTGGCCAAGCTGCTGGAGCAGGAGCACATCGGTTATGTGGCGCTGGACCTGGACCCCGACCGGGTACGCGAGGCTGCCGCAGCAGGCCATTCGGTGGTGTACGGCAATGCGGCCCGCCGTGAAACCCTGATGGCCGCGGGCATCACGCGTGCTGCGGCGTTGGTGGTGAGCTACAGCCAGACCCAATCCGCGCTCAAGGTGATCCACTTTGCGCACGAACTCAAGCCCGGTTTGCCCATCATCGTGCGCACAACCGACGATGCCGATATCGATCGGTTGTTGGCTGCGGGGGCCACTGAGGTGGTGCCCGAGATTTTCGAGGGCAGCCTCATGCTGGGTTCACATGCCCTGGTGCTGCTGGGCGTGCCCCTGCAACGCGTATTGAGGCGTGTGCAAACGGCACGTGACTCGCGCTATCACTTGTTGCGCGGCTACTTCCATGGCGCCGATGACCGCGAGAGCATTGAAGACTTTGAAGACGACGGTCGCGCGCAGCTGCACTCTGTATCCATTGACCCAGATGCTGCCGCCGTCGGTCAGACCCTCGGTGACCTTGCGCTGAAAGATCTGGGCGCCGACGTTACCGCCATCCGCCGCCGTGGCATCCGCGGTGAAGAACCGGCCGACGATGTCATGCTGCAGGCCGGTGACGTGGTGGTGCTGCGCGGTGCTCCCGGTGCGCTGGATCTAGCGGAAGAGCGCTTGCTGCAAAAGTAGGTTGGCGGTGAGCGCAGTAGCGATTTATGAGGCCGCCGGCAACCACTTCATCAACATGCCCAGCAGATCCTCGCGCCGGTAGGGCTTGGCCAGATAGTCATCCATGCCACAGTCCAGGCAGCGTTTGCGGTCTGAGGGCAGCGCGTTGGCGGTGATGGCAGCGATGGGAGTGCGAGGACGGTTTTCGTCGGCTTCCTGTTTGCGCCAGGCCACCGTGGCGCCGTAGCCGTCAAGCACCGGCATCTGGCAATCCATCAACACGATGTCGTAAGTTGCTGCGGCGAGCTTGGCGAGGGCTTGCTGTCCGTCAGCTGCAGTTTCAACCTGCAGGCCAAAGGCCGTCAGCAGGTCGGTGGCCACCATCTGGTTGATGGGGTTGTCCTCAACCAGGAGCACGCGGCCGCTGAGCGCGGTGGGTGGAGAAGGGGGTAGAGAGGAAGGTGGCGGGGAGGTTGGCGACACGGCAGATCAACTCTGGAACCAAAAAAATAGATCCGTGAATTATCAACGCGATCAGGTCGCCGCCCCGCGGGCATCACCGACTTCACGTACCGCGCCCAGGGGACGCGCCGTGCCGACGTTGCGGGTATCGGTTGCAGCGCGCACCGCAAGCTCGCGCTCCAGGGCGCCCAGCTGGAAAAAGCGCCCCGTCTGCCGGGCTGCCCTTATTGCCGCATCACTGCGCTCGTGACCCCAATAATCACTATGGCCCGCATCGGCCATGCGAACTTGGGCCACATTGCCACCCTGGCCGGGCATGGAGGGTGGGGGGCCCTTAAGGCCCAGGGCGCGGATCGATGCTTCACTGGGCCCCGCCAGTGCCTGACCCGGCGGGAACGAGCCGCGCAGCACCCAATCGTTGTTCGAGTGCAGCACCGAGACTTCAATACGTTCGGCTTGAAGGCGTTGCAGCAGGGTCTCGAACTGTCCTTGTGTGAACACCATCTCAATGGGTACCGCAGCGGCCATCAGCGCAATGCGGCCCAGCGCGGGGCCGCCGTGGTCCACCAAATCGCGCACCGCCTCCAACACCACGCGGCAGCCTAGCGAGTGGCCAATGAACGACACCCGCAGCAGCCCTTCGCTTTGTAGCGTGCGCAGCAGTGCCGCAAGCGCCGGCCCGGCGTTGCGGGCGGTATCCACCGCCGCGGGATAGACCAGAAAATCCAGCCAGTCGGCTGGCCCACTCCAGCGGGCATCGCCCGGCCAGAAGGCGTCGCCCAGCAGCTGTTCAAGCGCCTGCGCACTGAGGTCACTGCACTGCTCGCGTTGCATGGTTCTGAAACCCAGATACGCAGTCGCGGCTTCGCCAGCGTGATTGTTAAAACCGTGCACCAGCACCAGACACTCGGCGCGGCGCCGCAATGCAGGTACGCCGCCCAGCGTGCCCGGCACCTTAAGTTCTCCGCCCTCCGGCGCGCTGCGTAGGTCCAGGACCAAGCCCGGCGCATAGTCGGGCGGAAGTTTTTTAAATCGCGCCATGAAGGATCCGGGTTGGTGTAGTAAGTAGATGCCAGGGTGGGTGTACGCAAAACAATGCAGACCCACCGAGCCGTCGTCGCCCCGGCTCAAGCCTGGGCCCCATGTAAGTGCTCATTTAAACAAGCTTCCATCTTGACATGAGGCTTCCACCTTTCTGCCTTGACCGACGGTGCAACACTGCAGACTCCTGTCTGCGCGGGAGTGACGGGAAATGGGTGGCTGATGGGCGTAGGGGATATAAGGATTTAGCCGCCCGATCACTCCCGACTTGCCTTGACCCACGAATGGCTTATAGAATCGCCGGCTTTTCCGCAAGCCACCCCCTTCATCGCAGCAAGGATGGAGTGTTCCCTCTCTGGGTGGAACTGGCGAAGTTCTATCGGATAACGCAGTCGCTTCCCGCTTAGGGGGTGACGGCATGGCTTACAGGTTCGAAATGAAAACGTTTTCAGCAAAAGATCATGAAGTCCAGCGCGACTGGTTCGTCGTAGACGCCAGTGAAAAAGTGTTGGGTCGTTTGGCGGCAGAAATTGCGCGCCGGCTGCGAGGCAAGCACAAGCCCGAGTACACGCCCCACGTGGATACGGGTGACTTCATCGTAGTGGTCAACGCGGCCAAGCTGCGTGTGACGGGCAACAAGGCTCAGGACAAGATTTATTACCGCCACTCGGGCTACCCCGGCGGCGTTTACGAGACCAACTTCGAAAAGATGCAGGGCCGTTTTCCTGGCCGTGCGCTGGAGATCGCGGTCAAGGGCATGTTGCCCAAGGGGCCCCTGGGTTACGCCATGATCAAAAAACTCAAGGTGTATGCCGAGGCCGAGCATCCCCATTCCGCGCAGCAACCCAAGGCCCTTGCGATCTAGGGCGCTTTAAATCTGAGGGCAACATGACAGTTCAGTACAACTACGGCACAGGGCGTCGCAAAAGTTCAGTAGCGCGCGTCTTTATCAAGCGGGGCAGCGGCAAGATCGTTGTGAATGGACGCCCCATCGAAGAATTTTTCCACCGCGAAACCGGACGCATGATCGTGCGCCAGCCGCTGGAGCTGACCGCCAACACCGAAGCCTTTGACATTCAGGTCAATGTTCGCGGCGGTGGTGAGTCGGGCCAGGCCGGTGCTGTGCGGCACGGCATTACCCGCGCGCTGATTGATTACGACGCGACGTTAAAGCCCGTGTTGTCCAAGGCAGGCTTGGTGACGCGTGATGCACGCGAGGTCGAGCGCAAGAAAGTGGGCTTGCGCAAAGCGCGGCGTCGTAAGCAGTTCTCCAAGCGCTAGTCCGGCCGATACCGGGGCGCGCATACCTGCCCCAGTCCATTTCGGATTACTTCATACGCGCGGCACCTTCGGGTGCCGCGTTGTTTTTGGGGCGGCGTGTCCCACCTATACTCGCAACCTTCCACTATTTTTCCTTCACTTTTTTCTGGCACGCGCTGTTTTCGATATCGCCCCATCAGGTTCGATCCGATGGAGCGGGCAGATGTCGCGCCCCATCCGAGGGGCGGGTGTGTGCGGCCCCTGTCGATGCCCCTATGAGATGGAAACTGTTCCTTCGTAGCCTTTCTGTCAGCGCGCCGCGCGTGACGGTGCGCTCGCAAGCGCCCTGGCCGCTGCGCGCGCTGGTGGGGTTTGTGGTGCTTGCGGTGGCTGCGGCATCTGGGGTTGCACTGTATGAATACGGTCGGCAGTTCGCGGGACCTGACGCACAGGATATGGGGGCCGAAATCGTGCGCCTGCAGTTGTTGCTCAATGAGGCCAAGTCCGACCGGGATCGTTTTTCGGCGTTGGCTGCGGCTTATGAGAGTCAACTCAAGGTGGAGCGCGCTGCTCAGGAACAGTTGGCGCAGCGGGTGTCGGCGTTGGATGCCGAATCCAACCGTCTGCGTGAGGATTTGTCGTTCTTTGAGTCTTTGTTGCCTGCAGCCGGCGCGGCGGGCAAAGGTGTGGTTATCCGCAGTTTCCGAGTGCAGCCGGAACAGACCACCGAGTCGGGCACCGAGTTGCGCTACCGGTTGCTGGTGCAGCAAAGCGGCAAGCCCGAGCGCGATTTTGTGGGTTCGGTGCAGATGCAGGTGACGTACGCACAGGGTTTGCGCAGTGGCACGCTGCAATTGCCTGAACCGGGCGCGGCGGTCGACGCTGCTCAGCGACTAGATCTTTCATTCCGGCACTATCAGCGCCTGGAGGGCACCTTTGTGTTGCCCGCGGGAGCGGTCGCACGTCTGGTTCAGGTGCGCATCGTGGCAGGTGGGCAAACCCAGGCGCAGCAAAGCTTCAAGTTGTAAACACTGCATTCCATCTACAACCAGGGAGTCATCATGTTCGGTCAAAAACGCTCTGCTTCATCAAAAGAAATTGGCAGTCTGATCGGCGCGGGCACCACGCTGGTGGGTGACATCACATTTAGCAAAGGCCTGCGCGTGGATGGCGTGGTGCGGGGTGCCGTGCGGTGTACTGAGGGCGAGAAGGGCGGAATACTCGTCATCAGCGAACACGGAAAAATCGAAGGCGAAGTGCGCGCCGCCCATCTGGTGGTGGCCGGAATGATCGTGGGTCCGGTGTACGCCAGCGAGTTGGTCGAGCTGCAACCCAAGGCACGCATTACGGGTGATGTGCACTACCGCGCGCTGGAGATGCATCACGGTGCCGTGATTGATGGGCAGCTCGTGCACCGCGGTAACGAGATGCGTGAGCCTGCTGGCTTGAAACCGGCGCCCGCTGCCTCCAGATCGGAGTTGCCGGACGAATCAATGCCCGCAGCTGTCGTGGGGTCGTCTGCCTGAATGATCGTGCACACGTATACGCTGGCGTACCGTGTGTTTTATTGAAACTTTTTCTGGGAGCTCGTCATGAATGCTGCGACGGAACTGCCGGCCCCGCTGCTTTTTTCCGATGCGGCGGCTGCCAAGGTGAAACAACTGATTGAAGAAGAAGGCAACCCTGATCTGAAGCTGCGGGTGTTCGTGCAGGGCGGTGGTTGCTCTGGTTTTCAGTACGGCTTTACGTTTGATGAAATCGTCAATGAAGACGACACCGCCATGGATAAACAGGGCGTGACGTTACTCATTGATGCCATGAGCTACCAGTACCTGGTCGGCGCCGAGATTGATTACAAAGAAGATCTTGAAGGCGCGCAGTTCGTGATCAAGAACCCCAATGCCACCACCACGTGCGGCTGCGGTTCATCTTTTTCAGCCTGATTGATTCCCACACAGTAAAAAACAAAGGGGCGCAACGCGCCCCTTTGTTTTTCGCGGTCACCCTGCGGGATACAGCGCCCCCAGGATGCGCGCGCCGCGCGCACCGGTCACTGACGGAGCGTTGCCGGTCTCGTGCTTCATAAAACGCTGCGCCAGCCAGGCGAAGGCCAGCGCCTCAACGTGTTCGGGGGCCACGCCGTAACTTTCGGTGGAACCGACGGTGCGCGGTGCGCATTCTTCGGCCAGCATTTTCATCAGCGTCAGATTGCGTGCGCCGCCGCCGCATACCAGCACTTCACGTGCGCTGGGCATATGTTTTTCAACCGACTGCGCAATGACCGTGGCAGTCAGTCGTGTGAGCGTGGTCTGCACATTGCGTGGGTCCAGCTCCCGGCCGGCTAGGTGCGTGCGCACCCAGTCCAGATTGAAGAGCTCGCGCCCCGTGCTCTTGGGCGGTGGTGCTGAGAAATAGGGTTCGGCCAGCAGTGACTTGAGCAGCGCCACATCGGTATGGCCCCCTGCGGCCCAGGCGCCGTCCCGGTCCACGGGCTCACTCAGGTGCTGCTGCGCCCAGGCATCGATCAGCACATTGCCGGGACCGCAGTCCAGGCCCACCAGCGGCCCGGTGCTGTCGGCGGCGGGTAGTCCCGTGAGATTGCTCATGCCGCCCACATTGACCACTGCGCGTGGCTCCACGCCCCCAAACACCGCAGCATGAAACGCGGGCACCAGAGGCGCTCCCTGACCGCCTGCCGCCAGGTCGCGACTGCGAAAGTCCGCCACCACCGCAATGCCGGTGAGCTCGGCCAGCAGCGCCGGGGCACCGAGCTGAATCGTGTAGCCCTCATCAGGACGGTGGCGGATGGTCTGACCATGGGCACCGATGGCGCTCACGTGGTTCGCATCCACACCCGCGTGGCGCAGCATGTCCATGCACGCCGTGGCGTACAGGCGCGTGAGGTGCTGCGCCACGATGGCGCCGCGGCCCACGTCGTCCCAGCCGGGCGTCATGAGCAGCTCCAGCTCGTGTCGCAGCTCAGGCGCAAAGGCCGCATGCTGGTGGGCCAGCAGCTGGGGACGGCGTTCCGAAAAGTCGGCCAGCACGGCATCCACACCATCCAGACTGGTTCCGGACATCAGACCTACAAACAGAGCGCGGCGCATAGGGGTCTCCTCATTAAACAGGCGCGCTCATTAGACTCCGCCGGCTCCGCTTTTGCACGCCACCCCACTTATGCCCAACGAAACCACCCTCCCAAAAATCTCCGATGCCACGCGCACTGCATTGGCCCAGATCAAACGCGGCGCCGATGAGCTGCTGGTGGAGTCAGAACTGGCGGCCAAGCTCGAGCGCAGCCGGGCCAGTGGCAAGCCCTTACGTTGCAAGCTGGGGCTCGATCCCACCGCGCCCGACATTCACATGGGGCACACCGTCGTCCTGAACAAGCTGCGCCAGTTACAGAACCTGGGCCACACGGTGATTTTTCTCATTGGCGACTTCACCTCAATGATTGGTGATCCGTCCGGCCGCAATGCCACGCGCCCGCCGTTGACGCGCGAACAGATTGCCGCCAACGCCAAGACCTATTTCGATCAGGCCGCGCTGGTGCTGGACCGCGACAAAACCGAAGTCCGCTACAACTCCGAATGGTGCGAGCCGCTGGGCGCGGCCGGGCTCATCAAACTCGCTGCGCATTACACGCTGGCACGCCTGCTGGAGCGCGATGATTTTTCCAAGCGCTATAGCGAGAACTCGCCCATTGCCATGCACGAGCTGCTGTACCCGCTGATGCAGGGCTACGACTCCGTGGCGCTGCACTCGGACCTGGAGCTCGGTGGCACCGATCAAAAATTCAATCTACTGGTGGGCCGCGAACTGCAGCGCCACTATGGGCAGGAGCCGCAATGTGTGCTCACCATGCCGCTGCTCGAAGGGCTCGATGGCGTCGAGAAAATGAGCAAGAGCAAGGGCAACACCATCGGCATTACCGACAAGCCCTTCGACATGTTCGGCAAGGTCATGTCGATCTCCGACACCTTGATGTGGCGCTGGTATGACTTGTTGTCGATGCGCAGCAACGAAGAACTGGCCACGTTCAAACGCGAAGTAACCGAGGGCCGCAACCCGCGTGACATCAAAGTGCTGTTGGCGCAGGAGATCGTCACGCGCTTTCACTCCCCACAGGCTGCGAGTGATGCATTGACTGAATTTGAAGCGCGCTTCAAAGGCAATGCGGTGCCCGATGACCTGCCCGAGTTCATGTTGACCGTGGGTGCGGACGGTGTGGGCATTGCGGCGTTGCTCAAGCAGGCGGGACTGGCGCCCTCCACATCAGAGGCCGTGCGCAACATCGAGCAAGGCGGCGTGAAGATTGACGGCCAGAAAATCAGCGACCGCGCGCTGCAGGTGAAGGCCGGCACCTATGTGGTGCAGGTGGGTAAGCGCAAGTGGGCGCGGGTGACGGTGGGGTAAGCCCCTAAGCGGTTCGGTGACTTGGCGCGCCCACTTGCACGGTAAAACCGTCGTCGCCCCGGCCTGCGCCCTGTCTCTTGATCACATCTACTTCCCCCGCGAGATGCGATG
>CAZZAD010000006.1:0-18193 GCA_964652055.1 uncultured Burkholderiaceae bacterium
CCGGCATCCACAACGAAGACACCATCGAGCAGTACCGCGACAACGGCCGCAAGCTGGGCCGCTTGCTTTACCAAGGCCGCTGGTTTGATCCGCAAGCCATCATGCTGCGTGAAGCCGCCCAGCGCTGGGTGGCCAGCGCCATCACTGGCGAAGTGACCCTAGAGCTGCGCCGCGGTAACGATTACTCCATCCTGAACACCACCTCGCCCAATCTCACCTATAAGCCCGAGCGGCTCACGATGGAAAAGGGTGAATCGATGTTCTCGCCGCAAGACCGCATTGGTCAGCTCACGATGCGCAACCTGGACATTGCCGACTCACGTGAAAAACTGGTGGCGTACGTCCAGGCGGGACTGTTAACCACTGGCGCCGAAGCCGGACTGCCACGATTGCACAACAAAGGCTGATTTACTTCAACAGCTCATTGAGCACTTCGATGCCCAGGTCTTTGAGGTGGGTGTTCGCTGTGTTCGAGAGCAGCACCACGGCTGCGGGCGGCGAGGTGGTGAAGATGATCTGGACGCTAAAGCCTGCGGTCAGACCGTCTTTTGAGTACACGGTGCGGCCGCCCAGGTCTTCGATATTGAGCAGCAGCCCCACGCGCGGATTGACGCCATCGCCCGTCCTGGACGCTCTGGGGATCATCGCTTCAGCCCAGGCCGCCACCAGATCCGGATTGCCTTGACCCAGTGCGCCTTGCAGAAAAGTCAATACATCGTCCGCCGTTGCGCGCAGCGCGCCCGCGCCTTGCAAGGCCTCGCCGATGTCATTGGCGGGAGCGGCGACCAAACCACTGGCGCGTTGATAGCCCTGCGCACGGCGCATTTGCTGATCCGCATTGAGGGTGATCACGGTGTCCGTCAAGCTCAGCCGATCCGAAATTTCGCGCTTGACCAGTGCTTCGTAGTGAGGCACCCCGGCGCGCTGGGTCAGGATGTGGGCCAGGGTGCCTGAACCCAGGTTGGAATAGGCGTAAGCCGCGCCTGGCGATCTTGGCAGCGCTGGCACCGTGGCCTGTAGGCCTTGAGTAGATCGACCGTATAGCCCCGCGCTGGATTGGGGAACGGATACAACAAATTGGTAGGCATGGGCAGCAGCGCCGAAGTGTGCGTGGCCAGATGCATGAGAAGAATGGGACTGACCGCGCCCAAAGGCGCCGTGAAAGTAGGCGCCCCATCCACAAACCAGGGCCCTATCGGTTGACCCGCAACCAGATCACCGCGCTTGAGCATCAGCCCGAACATCACACCGGTGTATGTCTTGGTCACCGAACCCAACTCAAAAATTGTTTTGTTAGTCGGCGAAATGGTTCCGGCTAGTGTGGTGGCGCCGTAACCGGACACCACGCGCAAGCTTGGGGTTATGGCACCCACAACCAATCCCACCGACTTGGCAGGAGCACCGTTGACGTCCACGTGAGGTGCCACCAACGCATCGATGCGTTGCTTGAGGGCATCGCTGGGTGTAGGTGTCGCCGTAGGTGTGGGTGTTGCAGTGGGGGTAGGGGTGGGGCCAGGTTCGCTCAGCGACGAACCCGAACCGCCACAAGCGGCGCCCATGAGACTGAACAAAATGCAAGAAATCCACATTGGACGGAACATGGTTGCCCTCCTCAGCTACGGTTCACATTTTGGTTTTGAATCGCCGCTGGCTTGCCGGACAACTGTTTCCAGCTGTAAACGACGGGACGTGCTCTATGCGTGTACTCATCCTTGAAGACGATCCTGACCTGGGCGCTGCGCTAGCTGCCGGCTTGCGGCAGGCCGGGCATGCCGTGGATTGGTTCCAGGATGGAGCGCAGGTCGATGCCGCACTGACCAGCACGCCGTTCGAAGCTTTGGTGCTTGATCTTGGGCTGCCTGGCCTTGATGGTATGACCTGGTTGCGTCGCTGGCGTGGGCGTGGACTCACGATGCCGGTGTTGATCCTGACCGCACGCGATGGGGTGGAGCAGCGCATCGCGGGGCTTGATGCGGGCGCGGACGACTACCTCATCAAACCCATTGCCATGGATGAGCTGGCCGCGCGCCTGCGTGCGCTGCTGCGCCGTGCGGCCGGTCGCGCGCAGGCCGTGTGGACGCACGGCGCTTTGCGTTATGAGCCCGACACCAAGCGGGTGCTGTGGCAAGGGAATCCGGTGGACCTGACCGCACGCGAGGTGGCACTGTTGGAAGTTTTTCTCGCGCACCCGCAGCACGTGCTCTCAAAAAACCAGCTGCTCGAAAAACTCTACGACTGGAGCGGCACCGAGCCCGAGAGCAACGCCCTCGAAGTGCACGTGCACCATCTGCGTCGAAAAATTCATCCCGGCATTGTGCGCACGGTGCGTGGTGTGGGTTATGTATTGGGAGCAACCATATGAGTCTGCAACGACGCTTGTTGCTCTACCTGATGTTGTGCGCGCCCCTCGTTTGGGCAGTGGCGCTTATCTACTCAGTCGATCGAGCTCGGCACGAAGTCAACGAACTCTTTGACACCGAAATCATTCGTCTGGCGCGCCAGGTGCAGGCCACCTTGGGAAGCATCTCGGTGGGCACCATCGCGCCCGAGCTGCCGCCGTCTGTCTCTAAGGGCGAGGCCGCTCAGGGCGAATCTGATCTGCGCGACTTGGCCCTTGCCGTGTGGAACGCTCAGGGCGAGTTGCTGGTGTTCGATCGGGAGGGTGTGCAGTTGCCCTATCAACCTGATCGCTCTGGCTTTGTCGACCTGGTGCTCGAAGGCCAAGCCTGGCGCGTGTACTACCTGCAGTCCGTGCAGGGTGAGTGGTTGGTGGCTACAGGGCAACTCACGCACGAGCGCGAAGAGTTGGTGTGGAACCTGCTGAGCAGTCAACTCGTTCCCTGGTTGCTGGTGCTGCCGGTGCTGTTGGTGGCGATGGCCTGGGCGGTGCGTCGCGCCCTGGCGCCATTGCGCACCTTGACGCTTGAGGTACAGCACCGCCGCGCTGATGCACTGCAACCGCTTGCGTTCGATCACACCCCCAGCGAGTTGGGTCCGCTGCTCACTGCCATGAACGGTTTGTTTGCACGCATTGAATCCACCTTGGCGCGCGAGCGCCGCTTTACCGCTGACGCCGCTCATGAGCTGCGCACCCCTTTGGCGGTGTTGCGCGCGCAGTGGGATGTAGTGCGCAGCGCCCCTGATGCCTCCTCGCGCCGTAAGGCTGAGGAGCGCTTGAGCGCCGGACTCGAGCGCATGCACCGCCTGGTCACGCAACTGCTGGCGCTCTCGCGTCTGGAGGCCACCGACCGCCTGGCGCACTCGGCGCCCATCGATTGGACGAGCCTTGTGCAGGCCGCCACCAACGATGTGTATGCCCTGATGGAACGCCGACGCATTGAGCTTGAGTGTTTATGGCCGGCCCAAGGCACACCCATTTTTCCCCTACAGGGCGACGCCGATTTGCTGGGCGCACTGCTGCGCAATGTGCTGGATAACGCCGCGCGTTACGCGCCCGAAGGCAGCACGGTCACCTTGCGCTTTAGCGCCGAAGGCTTAACGGTGGAGAACGAAGGCCCGCCCTTGACTCCAGCAGCATTGGCACAACTCGGTGAGCGCTTTCACCGCCCCGCGGGCCACACCGAGGGCGGCAGCGGCCTGGGCATCTCTATTGCGCAGCGCATTGCCACTTTGCATGGCCTCACGCTGCGTTACCGGATTCACCCACGAGACACGGGCCTAATTGCTGAATTAACTGCCATGCCTCCTGCCTGCAGCAGCAAGGCCGACGGATCCACGTCACTAGGTTTTGGCTAAGGCTTTGGCTCTATACAAAAGTGCATTTGTTCATTACGTTGCGCAGCCCGCCCTGCCCCACTTCGCGCCGCTTCCTCCTAACCGTTGAAAAAATGAATATTTCTCGCGCTTCAAGCCAGGCACTAAACCAGCTCACGCATCACGAGGTGGTTGCTGCCGATCTCAAGAATCCCGTCAGGTACTACACGCAAAAAACCGTAGAGCCGCCAACACCAACCCATGACCCCGTTTTCCCAGAGGGTGGGGGCGTGAAATTCATGGTCCAAAGCAATTTGGTGTCTCGCCCTGCTTACTTTCAAACCCCCGAGATGCGCGACAGCACTGCCCATAAAGAAGCGGCCATCGAGGTGTTCACCGAAGTGGGTGCCGGATTGTTAGGCGGTGGTGTCGCTGCCCTGGGGGGCCGAGCTGTTTTATCCAAGGTCCATGTCTGGGCACCCAAAGTGCAAAGCGCCTTATTCCGCGGTCTGGAGCAGCTAGGAGGAAGGCCTTTGATTGTTGCCGGCGGACTGATTCGCGAAGCGGGGCAAATCGCCAAAAACGGCCCCCTCACCGGGCTTGAAACCTTAGCGCTGAGCGCCCCCTTCGGTTGGAACAAAACCAACCCTTTGTTCGAAAAAACACTCGGCGTATTGGGTGAGCTTCACGCCGTTAACAGCGCAAAGCTCACCGCACAACAATCAAAACTAAGTCGCACGCAGGGAGTATTGGGCGCCCTTGCAGACATTAATTCCTGGGCAGAAACAGCCTTATCAGAAATAGGCCGCATACAACCCGGACCGCCGAAAGACACGTTCCAAACCCGTGAACTCCTCTTTGATGGGGACTCCGACAAGTGGCAAAAGTGGTTTGATGCTGAGCAAAAGAAATATTTCAAATTTATTACCCGTCGCAATGAACAAGTGGATCGCTATCTAGGGGCTATCCAAACATTGGAGAACATTCGTCCCACGGGGCTCTCGCAGGATCGAGAGGTTGTGGCAAATTTGTCTAGTCTCGAAAATAGTCACGAGCGGCACAAGGTCGATAAGGTAGTTGCCCAGATAGAAGGCCCTGTGAGTCAGGCCGCGAAACGCCAAACACAGGCAGTCGCTAAGAGCATTGAACTTAACAACGGTTTGGAACTCGCCCAGCGTTGGCTTGGAAAGCCGTGAGCACCTCATCCCCTAAGAGCCGACGCGCTTTTGCTGCGCAGAGTCCTAACGAGATTTCAGTTTCTCCAACAAAGCCCGCACCTCTTCGCGCCGACCGCTGTCGGCAATCTGTCGACCAGGCCGGGCGGGTGCTTGCAAGGCACGCTCTAGGTAGGTGACCGCCTCCTGCTCTTGACGGGTTTCGATCAGATATTCAGCGTAGAAAAAGTTGGGGTCGATGCCTTGTGGATTGATGCTCAACGCTTTTTGCAACAAGGCCTTGGCTTTGTCCTTGTCGCCAAAACCCAAGGGCCATCCCGGCACTTTGTAATAGAGCACCCCCAGGCTGTTGTAGGCCGAACCGTCGAGCGCATCGCCATTGAGTGCTAGGGCCTGCTCGTACAGCGCCTTGGCTTGCTTCACCAGTTTGAGCGCACCCAGGCCGCCTTTCTCGCCGGCCCAGGAGCTCACGATGATGCCTTCCCAAATCAGCGGCTCGCTGCGGCCGGAAAAACTCTCGCTCACCTTGTGCGCACGAGCGGCCAAGACTTCGTAATGCCGTTCGCGTTCAGCGGCCGGGGTTTGGTAGCGGATCACTTCCCAGTCGCGTTGCAACTGCCCGACCGCATCGTCCACGGGAGCGGCGGTGGCCACTGACGTCAGAAAAATTGAAAACACTGCCCACAGTCTGTTCATGATGTTGAGCTCTCAGGGGTTGATGAAAAAGATGTCGACACACTGCGCCGGTGGCGCGCGAAGCTGCCGTCGAGCCAAGCGCCCAGCACGCCATTGAGGCGCACCGCCAGGCGCTCGGGAAAACCGATGTACTGCTCGGCCGCTTCGCTCTGAATCAAATTCAGCAAAGCCGCGGCCACCCGCTCAGGTGAATCCATGGCGGTGCCAGTGGCGCGGTTGTAGTGCTCAACCGCGGGGGAATTGAAACGGGTGCGCGTGCTGCGTGGCCCCAGAATTTGCACCCGCACGGGCGTGTCCGCCAGCTCTCGGCGCAGGGCTTCGGCAAAGCCGTGCAGACCTGCCTTGCTGGCGCCGTACACGCTAAAACCAGGCAAGCCAATGCGCCCCAAGGCTGAGCCCACAAACACCACTTGCGCGTGCGCCTGACGCATGAGTTGCGGCAACAGGGCCTGCGTGAGTTGTATGGGGGCCAACAAATTGGCTTGCAGCACTGCCGCCATCTGCGCGTGGGCTGTTGTGGTGAGCGCGCCAAATGCGGGCACTCCAGCCGCGTGCACCACCACATTGATGCCGCGCTGTGCGGCGGCGTTGGTGGCCGCGCTCAACCCTTCAGGGGTGGTGAGGTCCGCCCTCACCCAAGCCATGTGTTGGGGTCCTTCGTTGCGTCCCACACCCAGCACCGCCGCCCCAGCCGCGCGCAGCTCGTGCGCCATCACCTGACCCATGCCGCCGCTGGCGCCGGTGAGCAGTACCCGGGCGTCTGAGAGTTTCATGTCGTGATCTCCATAAACACTTGGCCATAGAGCCGATAAAACATGCGCGCCGCATGCACGATGGCGGCCTGATCGGCAGGCGCATGAATCTGATCCATCAGCAGCGCAAAGTGCGCGGTGTGCTCTTGATCGAGCATGCCGTGCGAACGCAGATAGGTGAAGGCGGCATCAGGCAGATCGAGACTGCGCTGCAGAGCATCGGCCGCGCGCAAGGCCAGCGCCACGCTGGTGCCCTCCAGCACATGCACCATGCCAAAAAATCCCAGCGGGTTACCGCGGGCGATGGTGTCGTAGGCATAGGCCACCATGAGTTCCGTGGCCGGCGCTGGCGCGCCGTGGCGCACGGCCTGCGCATCTTCACCGCAGGCGCGCAAGTCATCGAGGATCCATTCGTCGTGGCCAATCTCTTCGGCGACGTATTCAGAAAGCGGCGCGTGCAACCAAGCGTGCTCAGCAGCAAGCGCCTTTTGGGTGGCCTCAAACAGCGGCACCGTATGGCGTACGTGGTGATAGGCCTCGCGCAGAAAAGCCACATAGGTGGGTCGTGCCACCTCGCCGCGCAACGCCGCGCCGATGAGCGGCGCACTGAGTAAACCTTGTTGCTCACGCGTGGTTTGCGCCAGCAATGCCGCATGGAAACTCATTGCAACACCTCCTCATGCATTTTTTGAATCGCTACGCGTTGTGGCCGACCGTTGGGTGTGGCCAACCCCGTCTGGGCCGAGAACGCCGCACGGCCACGCACCCAGGCGCCAATGCGCGCGTAGTCAGGCAGGTTGCGGTTGGCCGCGTCGACGGCCTGCTGTAACTCGTGGTCGGTGATTGCTTCGCCTACCGGCCAGAGCACCGCCGTCAATGCCGGTTGTCCGTCACCCAGGACCACCGCCTGCGCCACCGCGCACTGGCTGCGCAGCTCGGTCTCGACCCATTCGGGCGCAACATTGCGGCCATAGGCGGTGATGAGCACATTCTTTTTGCGCCCCAAGATGTAGACAAAACCTTGCGCATCGACTCGCCCCAGATCACCCGTGGGCCACCAGGTGGGCACAGGTGATGGATCAGCCAAATACCCATTGAAGAGCGTGCCGCGGATCAGCAGCTCGCCATCGGACGCGACGCGAATTTGCGCGTGTGGTAGCGCCCGCCCCACGCTGCCAGGGCGCTGGGCGCCGGGCAGGTTGAGCGTTTGCACCGACGCGCCCTCAGACAAGCCATAGCCTTCACCCACGGGAAGACCCAAGGACTGCGCCCGTTCAATCCAGGCCGCACCCACGGGTGCGCCACCGACCGCAACCCACTTGAGTGATGCGCAGGCACGCTGGCCACTGAGCATCAGATGCTCGCACCACGCGCGCAGCATGTGCGGCAACACGATCACGCTGTGCGGCTGCACCTGATGCACCACGTGGTCGAAGCGGGCCGCATCAAAGCGCGCGGCCCCTTCCAATCCCAGCTCGGCAAGCGGCCGCGTGAGCACCGTGGCGCCCAATGCGCGCGGCGCCATCAGTCCAGCCACGTTTTCCAGCAGCACCGCAAAAGGCAAGGCATTCAGATGGCGCTCAATGGACAAAGGTGCCAGTGCTTGGGCCAAACCTTGCGCCACGCCCTCCATCGCGGCCCGCGACAAACACACGCCCTTGGGTGCGCCCGTGCTGCCAGAGGTAAACGTGATCTTGGCAGTGTTCGGGGGTAGGGCCACCGGCGCCGTGGGCCAACGCGCTATGGCCAAGGCGTGTCCGGCCACGGTGATTTCCGACCAAGTCAACTCGGGCCACTCATTGGCCCAACGTGGCGCGGCCACGAGCGTGTCCACACCGGCCGCGGTAAGCGCATGGCGCATTTGTGCTGGCGTAAAAAAAAGTGGCAGCGGCACATGCACAACATTGCCCACCAAGGTGGCGTCATCGAGCACTACAAAGGCTGCGCCGTTATCCAGCACGGTGGCCAACGCCTGCGTGCCGCGTTGTTCAAGCAGCGCGCGTGCCGCGTGCACCTGCGCCGTCAGTTCGGCGGCGGACCAATGATGGCGCCCGTCATCGAGCACGGGTTTCATAGCCGCACCTGACGCTGCGCCACCGTTTGCAACAAGGTATGCAAATGTCCCGCCATCACCTTGGGCTGGTGCGCGTAGTACGCGCCCCAGTGCACCGCCTCGGCGCCAAGCGCCATGGGCTGCGCCTCGCCCAGCTCCAACATCGACAAACCCAAGCGCGAAAAAATTGTGCGCAATCCTTGCGTAAGCGTGCTGGCCATCCACTGAAAATCACGCTCGGCCAGATGCGCACCCAACTGCACAATCAAACGCCGCCCATAGCCCGCGCGCCGCGCCGCCAGGTGCCCCACTTCCACCAGGTGCCGACGTGAAAGCCCCGCCACCGGGATCGAGCGCTCAAGCGGTGCGGTGAGATAACGCTCCAAAAAGAGGGGCCCCTGTGCAGCGGGTCGATAGCCGGCGGCAGCGGCAAGCTCGCCCGCATCGTCACATTGCGCTACTAAGTAAGGCGTAAATCCGCGCACATCGGCGCCATAGCGCTCGGCGTAAATGTCATGAATAAAGGCTTCGACAACCCCGCGCTGCGGGTGCTGCGCATCCAGCAACAGCAACCCAGGCCGATCTGCGCCACAGTCCAGCCCCTTACGCTGCGACCTTGTAACTGCCAACGCACTCCACATACGAACTCCTCGCCAAGTTGTTGGCGCGAAGCGTGGCGGGCAGCGATTAATGGCAGCTTAAGTGGACACTCAACCGAACCGTTGAGTAGGACTCATAAATCAAACGATGAGTGGTTCGGGTTCCAATTGGACGCCGAATTTTTCTTGCACTTTGTCCTGAATCTCGCGCGCTAGCGCGAGAATCTCCGCTCCCGTGGCCCCTCCCCGATTGACCAGCACCAGCGCCTGTTTTTCATAGACACCGGCACGACCACGCGTGGCACCCTTCAGGCCACAGGCTTCGATGAGCCAGCCCGCAGCCAGCTTGGCGCGTCCACCAGGTAAGGGATAACTCACCATGGAGGCGAAGCGCTCTTTGAGTTCGCGGCACTGCGCCTGCGACACGATGGGGTTCTTGAAAAAACTGCCCGCATTGCCGATCTGGGCCGGGTCGGGCAACTTGCGACGGCGGATTGCGCACACCACATCAAACACGCGGCGCGGCGTCAACGGCTCACCACTGCGCTCTAGGTCTTGGGCCAGTTCGGTGTAGCCCACTACAGGTTGCCAGCGCTTGGGCAAGGCCAGCGTGACGCTCGTCACCACGCGTGTACCCGGAGCGTCTTTCTTGAACGCGCTGTCGCGGTAACCCAGCGCACACGCCTCCAGGTCCATCTGCACCACGCGCTGCTGCGCCCAGTCCCACACGCTCACGGCATGCAGACGCTCGGCCAGCTCCAGGCCATAGGCACCAATGTTCTGTATGGGCGCGGCACCGGCGAGGCCAGGAATCAGTGCAAGGTTCTCCAGCCCGGGCCGCCCACGTGCGATGAGCTGATCCACCACACCGTGCCAGTTCTCTGCGGCCGCCACCTCTATGAGCCAGGCCTCATCGGTTTCACCCGCCTCACGCACACCACGCAACGCCATGTGCAGCACCAGACCGGGATAGTCCTGGGTAAACAGCACGTTGCTGCCCCCGCCCAACACCATCCGCGGCAAAGCCTTTAGCGCATCGTGCGCCCCCAGAAAGGCCAGATCCTCCAGCGAAGACACCTGGGCGAGGGCGTGTGCTCGGCACGCCACCCCAAAGCTATTAAGGGAATTGAGCGCCGCGCTGTATTGCAGATTTGTAGGCATGGAAACGATTATCGTTGCTACGCAGCAAAGTCTGCCCGTACCACCAATTTAGACCGCCGTTTGTCAGCTCGCTGACAAATGCTTACCAATTTTGTTCTCCATTCCAAATTTTTCCTTCAAAATCAAGCCAGCTTATGGACAAATGAGTAAGTCCAAAAGGATGACCCAGGGGATGGAGAGATACATGAAGCCACACACACGTTCGCTAGACCCATTTTCAAACTATCGCAAAGACGCCGGTAACAAACAGGCGGTTGCGCCATGGATTAGCGCCCAGTCGGGCTCGCGCCCGGCCACGCTTCCAGCCAACGCCATCAGAGCGAATACTTATCCGGCACCACAGAAAACTGAACTGTCGACACTCGAAGCCAAGTACCCGGGCATGGCGCAGGCCGTGACGCTGCTGTGGGGACATCCTGAAATGAACGCCTACTTTGAGCGCATCTGGATGGCTGACAGCATGCAAACCCCGTTACACCCGGACGCGATGGCTGAACTGATGGTGCTGGCACGTTTGCACCAAGACCTCAGACCGCAACGGCCAGCCTCGTTGAACCATGCGATGTACGGCTCGCAATACAAGCTGCAGCCACGGTCGGACGTCTGGGAAGGCACACGGCCTTCACGTCAGGGCTGATCTACCGGAGTGCCGTGGCCGTTCAGGCCACGGACTTGACCAGGCGCGGTTCGCGCTGCAGGTTGCCAAAGCGGGCGCGGATCGACTGTTCTATGCCCACGGCATCCAGGCCCACGCTGGCCAGTAACTGCGCCTGATCGCCATGATCGATGAAGTGATCGGGCAGACCCAGATGCAGCATGGGTTTGACCAACCCCATCTCGGCAAGCGCTTGAGCGCACCCTGACCCTGCACCACCGAGCACCGCGTTGTCCTCCACGGTCACCAAGGCATCGTGGTTGGCTGCCATGGTTCGCAGCAACTCCAGATCCAGTGGTTTGACGAACCGCATATTGACGACCGTGGCATCAAGCGCGGCTCCCGCCACTAAAGCGGGATGCAGCACAGGCCCAAACGCCAGAATGGCGATGCGCGCCGCCGCTTGAGCGCCGGCCGTGCGTCGGACTTCGGCCTTGCCCAGAGGCAGTGCACTCAAAGCCGCATCCACCACTGCGCCCACCCCGGCCCCACGCGGATAACGCACCACGGCGGGCCCGTCATGCCGGAATGCTGTGGTCAACATCTGGCGGCATTCGTTCTCATCTGATGGCGCCATCACCACCAGGTTCGGAATGCAGCGCAGATACGACAAATCAAAGGCGCCGTGATGAGTGGCGCCATCGGCACCAGCCAGCCCCCCTCGGTCGATGGCAAACATCACCGGCAAGTTCTGGATGGCCACATCGTGAATCAGTTGGTCATAGCCACGCTGGAGAAACGTGGAATAGATGGCCACCACGGGGCGCAGGCCGTCGCACGCCGCACCAGCCGCAAAGGTCACAGCGTGCTGCTCGGCGATGCCGCAATCAAAGTAACGACTGGGGTTTTCCTGCTCGAAGCGCACCAGGCCCGAGCCTTCACGCATGGCCGGCGTAATGGCGATCAGGCGGGCATCCACCTTGGCCATATCGCACACCCAGTCACCGAAGACCTCGGTGTAGGTGGGCTTGGGCGCCGCAGATGGCGCCAGCACGCCCTGCGCCGGATCGAACTTGCCGGGGCCATGGTAGAGCACGGGGTCGGCTTCGGCGCGCTTGTAACCCTGCCCTTTGCGCGTGACCACATGCAAAAACTGCAAGCCACCCAGGCGCTTGATGTTCTCCAGCGTGGGAATCAGTGAATCAAGATCATGCCCGTCGATCGGTCCGATGTAGTTGAAGCCAAATTCTTCAAACAGCGTGGCAGGCACCACCATGCCTTTGGCGTGTTCTTCGATTTTTTTCGCCAGCTCAAACAGGGGCGGAACCGGCCGCAGCATCTGCTTGCCTACGCTTTTTGCCGCGGCGTAAAAACGCCCGCTCATCAGACGTGCCAGATAGCGGTTGAGCGAACCGACCGCCGGTGAGATCGACATGTCGTTGTCATTGAGGATCACCAGCAGGCGGATATCCTCAATCACACCCGCGTTGTTCAGTGCTTCGAAGGCCATGCCACCCGATAACGCACCATCACCGATCACCGCAATCGAATGACGCTCGGAGTTGAGGTTGCGTGCAGCCACGGCCATACCCAACGCGGCGGAAATGGAGGTCGATGAATGCGCGGTTCCGAAAGCGTCATACGGGCTCTCGGTCCGACGCGGGAAACCCGATATGCCGCCCCACTGCCGCAACGTGGCCATCTGTTCGCGCCTACCGGTCAGAATTTTGTGCGCATAGGTTTGATGCCCCACATCCCACACGATGCGGTCATCGGGCGTGTTGAACACGGCGTGCAGCGCAATGGTCAGTTCCACCGTACCCAGGTTGGACGACAGGTGCCCGCCCGTCTTGGAGACCGAATCAAGCACAAAGGCGCGCAGCTCGGTGGCCAACTGCTGGAGTTGCGCGCGCTCCAGTGTTCGCAGTTGCGAAGGGTCCTTGAGCGATGTGAGCAGATCCTGCATGGCCCGCCTCCGGTCAGTGGCTACGCACCACGATGAAATCGGCCAACTCGCGCAGTCGCACCGCGCGCCCCGGCAAAGCGTCCAGCGCCTCCAAGGCACCCTGATGCAGCGCCTGCGCACGCGCGCGGGCCGCAGCAACGCCCATCAGCGAAACATAGGTGGGCTTGTCGTTGAGCGCATCCTTGCCGGCCGTCTTGCCCAGGGAATCGGCACTGCCTTCCACATCGAGCACGTCGTCCACGATTTGAAATGCAAGCCCCATGGCCTGCGCGTAACGCTCCAACTCGAGCGGCACATCACCTTGCGTACGGCTGGCTAGCGCACCCAGGCGCACCGCTGCCACCAGCAGCGCACCCGTCTTCATACGGTGCATGCGCTCCAGTTCCTGCAACGTCAGTGCCTGCCCCACCGCCGCCAGATCAAGCGCCTGCCCGCCGCACATCCCCCGTGTGGAGGCGGCCAGCGCCAGCTCACGCAGGCTGGCCGCGATCTGCAGCGGGGCCAGCGGTGCATCGGTCAGCACTTTGAATGCCTCGGCCTGCAGCGCATCACCGGCCAGCATGGCAGTGGCCTCATCAAACGCCACATGCACGGTGGGCTTGCCGCGCCGGAGCACATCGTTGTCCATGCACGGCAGATCGTCATGAATCAGCGAATAGGCGTGCACGTATTCCACCGCGAGCGCGGCAGCATCGAGCACTTCATCGGCCGCCCCCAGCGCCTCACCCGTGGCATACACCAGCAGCGGCCGCACACGCTTGCCGCCATCGAGCACCGCATAACGCATGGCCTGATGCAGGCGCACAGGCTCAAGCGACGCACTAGGCAGCTGGGCCGCAGCAGCCGCTTCGAAGCGCTCGAGCCGGGCGCTCATCCAGCGCTGAAAATCGGGCGCGGCTTGGGCAAGCACGGCGTTCATGCGCCCCCTTTGAGTTCGGCAGGATCGAGCGCCCGCAGTTCGTCGCCGTCGAGCACCTTCATCTGCTCCTCGGCCTGCGCCAGGCGGCTCTGGCAATACTGGGTCAGCTCCGCGCCACGTCGATAGGCGGCAATCGCCTCGTCCAGAGGCAGTTCGCCCGCTTCCATGGAACGGACCAGGCCATCGAGTTCTTCAAGGGCCTGCTCGAACGTCAGCTCGGCGGCGGCAGCTTTGGCGGTTGATTTAGGCATAGGTTTGATTCTAGGGGCTGATACTTTCAGCCCCTCCACGACTTTGCGCAACGCCCGCATGACCTATTCCACCCTCATCAGCGCCGCGCAGCTGCGCGATCACGTGTTTGATGCGTCCTGGTGCGTACTCGATTGCCGCCACGACCTGATGGACCTCGCCGCAGGCCAGCGCGCGTACGACGCCGGGCACATCCCCGGCGCGCAGTTCGCGTCCATTGAGACCGAACTTTCTGGCGCCAAGACCGGCACCAACGGCCGCCACCCGCTGCCCGAGCGCGCTGCGCTCGAACGTCAGTTCGGGCTTTGGGGCATCGGCCCGGACACGCAGATCGTCGCGTATGACGCCCACGGCGGCCAGCTTGCGGCACGCCTGTGGTGGCTGGCGCACTGGTTGGGGCACCGCAAGGTCGCGGTGCTCGATGGCGGCTGGCCCGCCTGGATGGCCGCCACACCGTGGGCCAGCACCGAACCTGCGGCGCGCGAACCACAGCGCTTTGTTGCACAAGCCCCTTTGGTGCGCGTCGTGGATGCCGCCGCGGTCCTGGCGCGTGATGCCCAAACGGTACTGATGGATGCGCGCGCGCCCGAGCGTTACCGCGGTGATGTGGAACCCATCGACCCCGTCGCGGGCCACATTCTTGGTGCCATCAACTGGTTCTGGCAGATGAATCTGTCGGACCCCACGCAAGGCACCTTCAAGTCACCCGATGCATTGCGTGCCGAATTCAACGCGTTGTTGGCCGGCCGCGCGCCCGAGCAGTTGATGGCCTACTGCGGCTCTGGCGTGACGGCCTGTCACCCGCTATTGGCCATGGCGCATGCGGGCTTGCCGGGTGCGGCGCTTTATGCCGGTTCATGGAGCCAGTGGATTGCTGATTCCACTCGGCCGGTGGCCACGGGGTCAGTGCCGTAGTTTTGTAGGTTGAGGGCCAACCCCAACAAGCCCAACGTTGCTGCAAGGCACGCACGGTCACCCCGATACGAAATACGAAAAACGGGGTCAGAGCAAATGTCGTCCACGAATTGTCTTCGTAGGTGAAAGCGCCCGCATGAATTTGATCTGACCCCGTTTTTCTTGCGCTTCGTGGCAAGACGGTCTAGTGAAACCCGCCGGTCACTAACGCGGCCAGCACCACCCCCACCAGCACCAGGCCCACCTCGGGCAGGGACTTGCGCAACGATGAGCGCCGCATCATCTCGGGCAGCAGGTCACTGAGTGCGATGTAGATGAAGCTGGCCGCCGCCACCATCAACGCGTAGGGCAGCAGCCCTTCCATGGTGTCGAGCACCCAGTACCCCATGATGCCGCCCACCACCGCGGACAGACCCGAGAGCAGGTTGAACACGAAGGCGCGCCGTTTGGTGAACCCGGCATTGAGCAAAATCATGAAGTCGCCTACCTCATGCGGAATCTCATGCGCCATGACGGCCAGCGTCGAGAGCACGCCCAGCTTCACATCCACGATGAACGCACCGGCAATGACCACGCCATCGGCAAAGTTGTGGAAGGCATCGCCAATCAGGATGGGCAAACCGCCGCGCCGCGCCTCATGGGCGTCATGGCCGTGATGATGGTGATGCGTGTCGCCCTCGTGATGATGCGTGTGATGAATCAGCGATGCCTTCTCCATAAGGAATAAACCCATGATGGAGGCGAGCAAGACCCAGCCCAGTGCAAACACGTTCTTGCCCTCGTGAAACGCTTCGGGCAACAGATGTGTGCAGGCCACCGTCAGCAGCAGGCCCGCCGACACACACACCAGCTTGTCCACCAGACCGGTCAGATAGCGAAACGACAACAGGCCCGCCAAACTGATGGACACCACCGTGGACACCAGGTTGGCAGTGATGATGTAAGTCAGAATTTCAGGCATGGATGGCTCGCTCAATTGATCCGCTTACCCTACCAAACGTGTCAAGCCCCTGGAGACAGCGCATGAAATTTGTTCGTTACGGCCCCAATGGCTACGAAGTACCCGGGCTCATCGATACGCAGGGTCAACTGCGTGACCTCTCCAGTGTGGTGCCGCAGATCGATAGCGCAGCGCTGGCCCCTGAGTCTCTTGCCCGCTTGCGCGCACTGGACCTCAACGCCCTGCCCCGTGTGTTTGGCAACCCCCGTCTGGGCGTGCCTTATGTGGGCATCAGCAAGTTTGTGGCCATTGGATTGAACTACGCCGATCACGCCGCGGAATGTGGGGCAAGGCTGCCCAGTGAACCCATCGTGTTCAACAAATGGACCACCTGCATCACGGGGCCGAACGACGGCGTGGTACTTCCGCGCCACTCCACCAAGACGGATTGGGAAGTGGAGCTGGGCGTGGTCATCGGCACCACCGCGCGTTATGTGTCGCAGGCCGATGCGCTGCGCCACGTGGCCGGTTACTGCGTGGTCAATGATGTGAGCGAACGCAATTTTCAGATCGAGCGCGGCGGTCAGTGGGACCGCGGCAAGGGCTGTGACACGTTTGGTCCTATTGGCCCGTACCTGGTCACTGCTGACGAGGTGCCTGATCCGCAATCACTGGATCTGTGGCTCGATGTCAACGGCCAGCGCATGCAAACCGGCAACACCCGCACCATGGTGTTTGGCGTGGCGCATCTGGTGTCGTATCTGAGTCAATTCATGACGCTGTTACCCGGCGACATCATCGCCACCGGCACGCCACCGGGCGTAGGCATGGCGATGAAGCCGCCGCGCTTTCTTCAACCGGGTGATGAAGTGCGATTGGGGATCGTGGGTTTGGGGCAGCAGCGGCATCGGGTCAGTGCGTGTGCTTGAACCCACAGCGCCGAGCACTCCGACCAAGCGTCGTCGCCCCGGCGCAGGCCGGGGCCCAATTGCGGGAGCCCCAAATTGGGCCCCGGCCTGCGCCGGGGCGACGACGCTTCAGTGCCACGTAGTTTTTCTCTACAACCCCGCCAACACCCGCACATGCGCCGCCACACTGCGCCCCAGTGCACTCAGGTTGTAGCCACCTTCCAGTGTGCTCACGATGCGGCCCTGAGCATGGCTGTCGGCAACGCGCATGAGTTGTTCAGTCATCCAGGCGTAGTCGGCTTCCACCAACGCCATTTGCCCCAGATCATCTTCGCGGTGCGCATCAAAGCCGGCAGAAATAAAAATCATCTCGGGCGCAAAGGCTTCAAGGCGTGCCAGGCACACCCCCTGCACCACCTGCCGCAATACGTCGCCCCCCGTACCTGCGGGCAAGGGCACGTTGACCATGTTATTTGCGGTTTGACCGGTGCCGCTATACGGATAAAAAGGATGCTGGAAAAAACCCGTCATCAACACGCGCTCATCGCCTGCCAGGATGTTTTCCGTTCCATTGCCGTGATGCACATCAAAGTCGAACACCGCCACACGCTGCAATCCATGCGCGTCCAGCGCATGACGCACACCTATGGCCACGTTATTGAGAAAACAAAACCCCATGGCCTGCCGCATACCCGCGTGATGCCCCGGCGGGCGGACCGCGCAAAACGCGTTGCTCCATTCGCCGCTCAGCACACGGTCGGTGGCATCGACCACTGCACCCGCGGCGCGCAATGCAGCAGGCCAGGTGTAAGGATTCATCACCGTATCGGGGTCGAGCGCGGCATAGCCCTGTTGAGGGATACGCGCCCGCAAGGCGTCCGCATACTGGGCATCATGCGCACGCTCGATTTGTGCGCGGGTGGCTTCGGGGGCTTCACATTGCGCCAGACAGGGCAGCAGGCCCGAAGCAATCAACTGGTCGTGAATCGCCGCCAGGCGTGCGGGCGACTCCGGGTGCCAGGTGCCCATTTCATGTTTGGCGCACAGTGCGTGCGTGATGTAACCCGTAGTCATTGATTCGCTCTCCCTTACCACTCCTACTTACCACTCTTACATACTCAGGCCCATCTCATGCTCCAGAACTTTCGCCAGTGCGCTGCGCAAATCGGCTCCGTGATCATCGGCAAAGAATTGCAGATCCGCCAAAGCCTGACATGCCTTCTTGCGGGCGGCCACCTGCTGATTGAAGATGCCCCCGGCGTAGGCAAGACCACGCTAGCGCATGCCATTGCGCTTTCCATGGGCCTGCCCTTCCGGCGCATTCAGTTCACGAGTGATCTGTTGCCCTCGGACGTGATCGGCGTGTCGGTCTACGATCGCGCCAATGGTCAGTTTGTGTTTCACCCCGGGCCCATCTTCAGTGAAGTGTTGCTGGCCGATGAGATCAACCGGGCCAGCCCTAAAACGCAAAGCGCGTTGCTCGAAGCCATGGAAGAGGCCCAAGTGTCGGTCGATGGCCTCTCGCGTCCGCTGCCACAGCCCTTCTTTGTG
>CAZZAD010000006.1:18203-31926 GCA_964652055.1 uncultured Burkholderiaceae bacterium
ATCGGCACCTTTCCCTTGCCCGAATCACAGCTGGACCGCTTTTTGATGTGCGTGAGTCTGGGCTACCCCGACCGCGCGGCCGAGCGTCAGTTGCTCGCCGGTGAAGCGCGCCGCGACATGCTCAAGACCTTGCCGGCCATCGCCCGCGCCTCGGACTTGCTGGCCGCGCAGGCCGCGGTAAAGAAGGTGTACGCGTCCGATGCTTTGCTCGACTACGTGCAGGCCCTGCTGGCCCACACCCGCGCCACCGGCAAATACGCCGAAGGTTTGTCGCCGCGTGCGGGCCTAGCGCTGTTGTCGGCCGCGCGCGCCTGGGCCTGGTTCGATGAACGCGATCACCTGATTCCCGAAGACATCCAGAACGTGCTGCCCGCGGTGGCGGGACATCGGCTGCATGCGTCCACCCGCGACGGCTCACGCGCCCTGCATGGGCGCGAGCTGGTGGCGCAGTTGATTGAAGCGGTACCGGTGTAATTCCAGTGCGGCGGGTTAGAAAAATGCACGTGCAAAACAAAACGTCGTCACCCCGGCGCAGGCCTCGTCTCTTGATCGCATCTGCGCCTTGTTTTTGTCCCCTCCCCTTCAAGGGGAGGTTCATCTTTAGTCCCCTCCCCTTCAAGGGGAGGGTTAGGGTGGGGATGGGGTGCGTTACGAAGCAAAATTTCCCCATACAACCGCATCCCCACCCCTACCCTCCCCTTGAAGGGGAGGGAGTAAACCGCACGCATCTCGACGAACGGCGATGTGATCAAAAAACTGAGCACAGGCCGAAGCAGGCTCTGCGCCGGGGCGACGACGTGCGTCACGCGCAGCCATAAGTCGCCATGTCCGTCACCGCCCACCCACTGAGCATTCGCATCGGCGCCTGGATTTCCGGGCGCCACGGCGTTGAAGCGGAAGAAGTCACGCTCGATCGCAAACGGGTGTACATCCTGCCCACGCGCGCGGGCCTTGTCTTTGGCACCGTGATCACCATCATGCTGGTGGGCGCCATCAACTACAGCCTGCAGCTCGGTTATCTGCTGACCTTTCTGGTGGCCAGCATGGCGGTGGTGGGCATGTATCACACCCATCGCAACCTCTCGCGCATCAGCCTGCTGGGCATGCGCGCCAGTGACACATTCGCGGGCGATCTGGCCGGCTACACCCTGATGGCCGCCAACGCCACACCTGAGGCGCGTTATGCGCTGGCGTTTGCCTTCATCGTGGGGCGCCGTCGCAAGATCGACTATGAAAATGGCGCGGTGCGTCCCTTGCCGGGCACAAACATTGATTTGTCCGCGCATGGTCAACACGAGGTCACGCTGGGGCTGCCCACGCGACGACGCGGCCACCGCCCCTGTCCGCGCATACGCATCGAAACGCATTTCCCGTTTGGGCTATGGACGGCCTGGGCGTATTTCACCCCCTCGCTCGAAGCCATCGTCTACCCACGCCCCGAAGACGAAGCCCCCCCGTTGCCCGTTGGTCAGGAGGGCACACTGGAAAACGGCGGCATGGCGCAAAGCGGCGACGATCTGGCCGGCGTACGCCCCTATCAGTCGGGCGATCCTCAAAAGCGCATCGCCTGGCGTTTGGCGGCGCGCTCCGATGATCTGTCGGTCAAGATGTTCGATGCGCCCAGTGGCGGCGATCTGGTCCTGGACTGGCAGGCCACCGCCGATCTGACCGATACCGAACTCCGCCTCTCGCGCCTGACCCGCTGGGTGCTCGATGCCGACGCGGCCCATATGCGCTATGGGCTGAATATTCCAGGCGCCTCGATCGCGCTGGGCAACGGTGCGGAACACCGCAAGCGCTGCCTCACTGCGCTGGCCTTGGCACACGTATGAGTGCACACGTATGAGCGCGCGCCTATGACGGTCCTCGCCCGCTGGCACGTCCTGCAACGTGAGGCCCGACTTCTGGCCGCCACGCTGGTGCAGCCGCAGGTATCGACGGCCGCGCGTGAGCGGCGCGATTTGCTGTTGTTGCTCATCGCGGTGGCCCTGGTGTCCGCCCCGCACCTGGAGGCCCTGCCCTGGTGGGCCATCGGCACCCTGCTCACGCTGTGGGGTTTGCGCCTGGGGCTCACGCTGGCGCAGCGGCCGGCACCCAGCGCACGCTTTACCTGGCCCTTGCTGGCCGTCGTAGGCATCGCGGTGTATGCGGAACATCGCACCTGGTTGGGCGCGTCGGCCGGCGTGCTGTTTCTGCTGCTGCTCATGGGACTGAAGCTGTTGGAGATGCGCGCCAAACGCGATGTGTTCGTGGTGATTTTTTTGTCCTTCTTCATCTTGCTCACCCTGTTTTTGCAGGGGCAGGGTTTGGGCACCGCACTGCTCACTGCAATCGCCGTGCTGTTGCTTTTTTTTGTGCTCGTCGGCGCCAATCTGGGTGAGACCGATGTCTCGGCGCAGACCAAACTCAAGCTGGTGGGCGTGGTGTTTCTCAAGGCCCTCCCTTTGACGCTGGTGTTCTTTGTGCTGTTTCCCCGTCTGCCGGGCCCACTCTGGGGCGTACCCAGTGCAGAAGGGCTGGGGCGCACGGGGTTGTCCAATTCCATGTCGCCCGGCTCGATGGGTCGGCTGCTCGAGTCCGATGCCATTGCCTTTCGCGCCGACTTCACCGGCCCCATTCCCTCGAACGAACTGCTGTACTGGCGCGGACCCACCTTTGGCTTTTTCAACGGGCGCACCTGGTCGAGCGCCGTGGCCCGCACGGCCCCCGCCACCCTGTCCATCAGCGTCGAGCCCGAGTCGGAAGTGAATTACTCCATCACGCTCGAACCGCACTCGCGCGACTGGGTGTTTGCATTGGAAATGCCGCAGGTGCCCGAGCGCGTCGGGCCCCACACCGTGCGCATGAATGCCGACAGCCAACTGTTGGCCGATGGCCTGATCACCGAGCGCCAGCGCTACCGCCTGCGTTCATTTACGCGCTTTGCGCTGGGGCGCAATGAAACGCGCGAGTCCCTGCAATACGCCCTGCAGTTGCCGTTCGACGCCAACCCGCGCACCCTGCAACTTGCTAGAGATTTGCGCCAACGCACGCCCGGAGCGCAAACGCGTGCAAGCGATGCGGCACTGATTGAAGCGGTGCTGCAGCGGTTTCGCATGGGCGGATTTCGCTACACGCTCGAACCCAAAGGTCTGGGGCGTCACAGCGTGGACGAATTTTTGTTCGACACCCTAGAAGGGTATTGCGAGCACTACGCCTCGGCCTTTGTCACGCTGATGCGCGCACTCGACATCCCCGCCCGCGTGGTGACCGGTTATCAGGGTGGTGAGCTCAACCCCGTAGATGGTTTTGTCACCGTGCGTCAGTCAGATGCGCACGCCTGGGCCGAGGTGTGGCTGCCGCAGCGCGGTTGGGTGCGCATCGATCCCACTGCCATGGTGGCGCCTGATCGCATCGAACGAGGCACGCGTGAACGCGAACGTCAACGCACGGGTGCGGGCGCACTGAGTCGCGTCGCCGCATTCACCTGGCTGCGCGAAGCCCTGTCCAGCGTGCGCTTTAACTGGGAAGCCCTGCAAAACACCTGGAACCAATGGGTACTGTCGTACTCCCCCGAGCGCCAGCGCAGCCTGCTCGAGCGTCTGGGCTTTGAACCTGATCTACGTGTATTGGGCAAACTGCTGGCCGTGGTCATGACACTGGTGCTGGGCGTACTGGCCTGGTTGTCCCTGCGGCACCGCGTGGTGCCCGACCCGCTGGGCGATGCCTATGCCCACCTGCGACGCACCCTGGCCACATTGGGGGTGCCCGTCACCTCACATAGCGGACCGCGTTCACTGACCGAGGCGCTGCACCCGCTCGAACCCATCAGCCGCAAGACCGCCGAGCACCTGCTACACCGCTTTGAGATGCTGCGCTACACGCGGCTCAGTAGCGACGTGGCCCGCATCGAGATCAAAGCCTTTGCACGCGCGGTGTCGCGTTTTCATCCACGGCGGGATGATTAATGAACTTGTAGAGCCTCATGACAACGCATCAAACACGCAACATCGTTCCCTCACCCTCATTCCCTCTCCCGAGGGGAGAGGGAGGTTTAAAGCCCCTCTCCCCTCGGGAGAGGGGTTGGGGTGAGGGTATGCGGCGTCACAGCTTGCGGTTGGTCGCCATGACCAGTCTGTGCCTTCTGTTTTCAGCACAGGCGCAAACGCCCGCGCCCACATCGACCCAAGCGCCACCGTTCGTGCCCTACGCACAACGTGGCGAGGTGCAGGAGTTCATAAACACCTTGGTCACGTCACATGGACTGGATCGCGCCTGGCTGGTGCACACCCTGGGCCAGGCGCGCTACTCCGACACAGCCGAGCGACTCAACACCCCCGCACTCACCCCCGCCTGGCAACGCAGCTGGAATGACTACCGCGCCCGTAACGTGAGTGAGCCCCATGTCCGCGGCGGCCTGCAGTTCATGCGCACGCACCGCCCTACCCTGGAGCGGGCGCAGCAGCATTGGGGCGTGCCGGCCGAAATCATTGCCGCCATCATCGGCATCGAAACGCACTATGGCCGCATCAAAGGCAACCTGCGCACGCTCGACGTGCTGGCCACGCTGAGCTTTGACTACACGCGCCGTGCGGCTCTGTTTCGTGAAGAATTTGCGCACTTTCTGCTGTGGTGTGATGAGCAGGGCCTGGACCCCGCCACACCGCGCGGCTCGTTTGCCGCCGCCATGGGGTTGCCGCAGTTCATGCCCAGCTCATTGCGGCTGTACGCGGTGGACTTTGATCACGATGGTCACATCAATCTGAGCCAAAGCGTGCCCGACGCCATTGGGTCGGTGGCCGCCTTTCTGTCCGCACAAGGCTGGCAAGCCGATGTGCCCATCCTGCTCAAGGCGCAGCCCGATCCGAGGTTGTTTGGCCTGGCCGATCAAGGCATAGAAGCGCGGCGCAGCTGGAGCCAACTCACCGCACAGGGCGTGAGCCTTGAGGATGCCAGCACGTTGGAGCCCACCGCTCCCGTGCTGCTCATTGAACTGGCCAGTGCTGCACCCGGCGCTGCCGATGCGCCGGTGGCGCAAAACAACGCGCCACCAAGTCTGTGGCGCATCGGCACCCGAAACTTTGCCGCGCTGCTGCAATACAACCGCAGCTACTTCTATGCCGCTTCAGTCACAGAACTGGCGCAAGCCCTGCGTGAGCGGGCTCAGCCCTGAGCACGGGAAGTGTCTCGTAGGTTGGCGGTGAGCGCAGCGAACCCCAACACACTTCGTGGCCCTATGAGATGTTGGGGTTCGCTGCGCTCACCGCCAACCTACACACCGCAAGCCCTACCCCGCACTACGCAAAGTGATCAAACCCTGACGCCGTCATTTGAATGCGCTCGCCCTTGCTACCGACCACCACCACTTCGCGCCCGTGGGTGATAACCCCAATGCGCGTGACCGGCGTGCGCGCTTCGCGGGCCGCTGCTTCCACCTGCGCGCGCGCTTGCACGGGGGCAGTGAACAAAAGTTCGTAGTCATCGCCGCCAGCCAACGCGCAGGCGTGTTGTAACGCCAGGGGTTGAGTGGCCAGTGCCGCGACACGCGGCAAACCTTCCCATTGCACAGTGGCGCCCACCTCGGAGCGTTCACAGATGTGGCCCAGATCGGCCAGCAGGCCGTCGCTGATATCGATGGCCGCGTGCGCAATGCCACGCAACGCCTGGCCCAGCACCACGCGCGGTTGCGGCCGGTCCATGCGTTGCTGGCAGGCCTGTGCATCAGCCTCGGAGAGTTGCAGCACACCGCGACGCATCTGCAACGCCAGGGCGGCACCGCCGAGCTCCGCGCTCACCCACAAATCGTCCCCGGCCACCGCACGCGCGCGCGAGTGCGCCTGACCGGTGGGCACCTCGCCCACAGCGGTAATACACACGGTGATGGGGCCATCGGCCTGACGAATTTGCGGCGCACGCGTGGTGTCTCCGCCGGCCAGCACGCAACCCACCTCATCGGCCAGTGCAAACAAGCCCGCCGAAAATTGCGCCAGCCAGGTTTCATCAACACGCGGCAGGGCCAGTGCCAGAAAAAAACATGCGGGCTTGGCGCCTGCGGCGGCCAGGTCGGACAAATTCACGGCCAGCGACTTGTGGCCGAGCGCATGCGCATCAGCATCGGATAAAAAGTGCGTGCCCTCAATGAGCATGTCCGTAGTGATGGCCAGACCACGCTCGCCCAGGGTGAGGATGGCGCAGTCATCACCGATGCCCTGGCCAATGAAGGAATGGTTCCCAGCGATCGGCCGCGTGAAGTAGCGGGCGATGAGTTCGAATTCAGTCAGGGAAGAAGCTCTTACTCCCTCCCCTTCAAGGGGGCGGGAGGCAGGAATTCGCAAAGCACTGCTTTGCGCTGCCGAAGCGACACGCGCCTGCCTGCGCGTGGCTCCGCGGGGGTGGGGATGGGATTGCAGGGCACCGTGCATTGCATTGCGCATGTTCATACACACCCCATCCCCACCCTAACCCTCCCCTTGAAGGGGAGGGAACTCAATATCAACCTCCCCTTGAAGGGGAGGGAACATCAGCTGCGCGCCGCCTCAGCGCGCAAACGGCTGGCCACTTTATCCAGCACACCATTGATGAAGCGGTAGCCATCGGTGCCGCCATAACCTTTGGCCAATTCCACCGCTTCGTTGATGACCACGCGGTAGGGAATTTCAGCGCGGTACTTCAGCTCGTACGTACCAATCAACAAGCACGCATGCTCCACGGGGGAGAGCTCGGTCAGGGTGCGGTCAAGAAACGGCGTGAAGTCGGCGCGCAATTCTTCGGCGTGCTCAATGGCGCCATGCATGACTTCGCGCAGGTGCGCCAGATCGGATTTCTTTTCCAGATCCTGCAGCCCTTCGCGGTCTATGAGGTCGCCCTCCACCGCGGGGCCATCCGTGCCCCCCAACAGCCACTGGTACACGCCTTGCAAGGCGAACTCGCGCGCACGGCGGCGTGCCGTGCGTGGCGGACGTTTGGCACCTTCCGATTTGGGTGCGTCACCGGGTACAGCAGGTTTCACGGGGCCTCGTCTTCATCAAGATCAGAGTCGTAGTTGGTGTCATCATCATCAAAGACGTCGAGCATCAACATCAGGTTGCCCATTTCGACCGCAGCGCGGGCCGCGTCGCGCCCTTTGTCTGCGGCGCGGGCCACGGCCTGCTCGTCGCTCTCAACCGTGAGAATGGCGTTGATCACCGGTGTGTCGGTGTCCAGGGCCACGCGCGCAATGCCTTTGGCCGATTCGTTGGACACCACTTCAAAGTGATAGGTCTCGCCGCGGATGACACAGCCCGCGGCGATGAGCACGTCGAAGTCGCCCATGCGACCGAGTCGCGCCAGCACTTGCGGCACCTCCAGTGCGCCGGGCACGGTCAGACGCACGATGCTGTCGTCTTCCACCCCCAGAAGCACCAGCTCATCAATACAGGCGTTGGTGATGGCTTCACCCACCGATTCGTTAAAACGCGCCTGCACGATGCCCACGCGCAGCGCATCCCCATCGAGGTCAGGTTTGAAAGGATTCAGAGCCATGGTGTTTGCCTAATAAAAATGGGGGGCGCGCAGTGTACGGGGCGCCAGAACCTTCGCTCAATGAGAGGTTCGAATGTGACGTTTTTCTCAGGGACTCACACTAGAGCCCCCCCCAATTCAAGAGACTGGGGGTACGAGCTCCATAGATGCTAGTGATGCACTATATCTACCACGTCAATCTATTCCGGAATCAGATGTACACGCGATGGTTCAGGCGTGCCAGCACGCTGCAGCTCCATAGCCAACCAACGCTCATACTCATTACGCACATCCACCGGGATACGCTTAAGATGTGATAGTAATTTTTTGTCGTAATCAGGATTGCCAACCATAGACGCCATCGTCTCTAGGTTATGACGCATGATTGCTCTAACTTTCGAAAGTACTACGACGTACGATGTTAACGGAATATTAGCGAGAGCACTTGGAGTTAATCGGTCGACCTTGAAATCAGCGCCGCCCTCGAAACCTGAAACGTACCCATTCTCACGCAAATAAACATGATTAATAATGCGTGCGATTTTTTCATGATGAATGTCGGAAAGAAAACCTTTTTGATAAAAATCGAGATGTAAAATTTCATGGTGAAATTGTTGGCCCATTTCTAAAATGGATGGCTTATCTATTCCTAAAACGAATTTTTCCTCAAGAATTGTAGGCAACAATTCGCCACGAAATGCCACCACTCCTTTTCCATCATCGGTATATGCTGCCAATCCAGTTGTTACCATATCTCCAGTACTACTACTACGCATATCTTTGGCAATTATTAGCTGCATATCGGACGCGGGCTCATTAGTTTTACTTGAAGCGTTAACATCCACTACAGAAAATATGATGGGCTCCTTGCTCACCCGTTCCAGCAACGGTCGAGCCGTCTTTGTGTCTGCATAAGCCAACACCGCTTCGGCTATAGCAGTGCGTTGCCTATCGGTATTGATTCCAAATTCCGATGCTTTCTTTTCTGTATTGCGGATATCACGAACTAAACGGCGCGTAAGCCCCTCCGTCCATCCCCAGCGATCAAGTGAGTCTGCAATCCGCAGCCGCGACTGATCCCACACACTCAGAGGGACATAGCAGTCAGAGCACGCTGCCAAATGCAAATTGGGTGAAATTTTTTTAGTTCTCTCTCTAACGTCACCGAGCGCGATTCATGGCGGACAGGCGCACTCCATTTAGTTCCGGTTGGTGCTGCGGCAGCCGAAGAAAAATCTCGCGAAAAACTCGCCTGCATTGGCCCGTATTGGGCGGAAAGCTTGTTGGGCAACTCAGTCGCCTTGGCTTTACCTAGCATGACCAATGCAGCGACATCTTGATTGGGCATTTCTACGTGCGCCGTGCTTACGCCTATCCGCACAATGTTATTACTCATGATTCCCCCCGTGCCGATGGCTGTTAGAGCGGGCAGGCTACGACAGATCACCGAAGGTGCAAAGAGCCATAGATGGCTTTGGCACTAGGGCCATGTTCCGTCGCAAGGTCCAATTTCTCCCGAAATTTCGCCACACATCGGAAAAGCTCTCAACCTCTCACATTTCCAGGTACCCCGTGGTGGTCAACCCAAAGCCCGCCATGGAGGGCATCTTGCGCGGCCGCGCCAGAAGCTTCATGCGGCCCACGCCCAGATCACGCAAGATTTGCGCACCGATGCCGTAGGTGCGCAAATCCTGGCTCACGCCGCCGCTGCGTGCATCCGGCAGGTCATGACTCGGGATGCCGCTCACGTTGAGCAACGCCTCTACATGCGAGGCCAGCCGCTCGGCTGATTCACCGCAGTTGAGCAACACCACCACCCCGGCATCGGCTGCGGCCACGGTGCTCAGGGCACGGGCCAACGGCCAGGAGTGCACGCTGGCGTCCGCCGTGAGCAAGTCCAACACCGACAAGGGCTCGTGCACACGCACCAGCGTTTCATGCTCGGGGCGCGGGGTGCCATGCACCAGGGCCAGATGCACCGCGCGGCTGGGCGCATCGCGATACGCCACCATGCGGAACTCACCGGCGGGCAAGGTCACGCAACGCTCGCCCATGCGCGTGACCAATGATTCGGTCGCGGCGCGATGCTCGATGAGATCGGCAATGGTGCCCACCTTGAGCCCATGCGCCCGCGCAAATGGAATCAGGTCCGGCAGCCGCGCCATGCTGCCGTCGTCGTTCATGACTTCACAAATCACGGCGGCCGGGGTGAGGCCCGCCAGTTGCGTCAGATCGCAACCCGCCTCGGTATGACCCGCGCGCATCAACACGCCGCCAGGTTGCGCCACGATGGGAAACACATGGCCGGGCTGCACGATGTCGGTAGCGCGCGCCTCGGGCCGCGTGGCCACACGCACGGTGTGCGCGCGATCGGCCGCCGAGATGCCCGTGGTCACACCACTGGCCGCTTCAATCGACACGGTGAAGTTGGTTCGATGCACGGTGCCATTGGCCAGCGTCATGGGCGGCAGGTTCAACTGGTGCGCGTGCGCTTCGGTCAGCGTCAGGCACACCAGGCCGCGCGCGTGTTTGACCATGAAGTTGATTTTTTCGGGCGACACAAAATCGGCCGCAAAGACCAGATCGCCTTCGTTCTCGCGATCTTCATCATCGACCAACACCACCACGTTGCCGCGGCGGATCTCGTCAATGATTTCAGTGATGGGACTGATGCCTTCAGTGGTTTGAGTTTTCATGACTTAGGCGCAGAAAGAATTCGTTCAACGTAACGCGCGATCAGATCCACTTCCAGATTCACGCGCTCACCCACCCGCAGCGCACCCAACGTGGTGACGCCCAGCGTGTGGGGGATCAGATTGATGGACACCTCGCAGGCATCGGCCACATCCGTCACGCGATTGGTGGTCAGGCTCACGCCGTTGACCACGAGCGAACCCTTCACAGCAACAAAGCGCGCCAGGGTTTTATCGACGGCCAACACCAGTTCCCACGATTCGCCCACCGGTGCAAAGCGGCGCACCGTGCCCACGCCGTCCACATGCCCCGACACCAGGTGTCCGCCCAGGGCATCGCCCAGCCGCAGCGAAAGCTCCAGGTTCACCGGCCCCGGCACCTCGAAGCCCACCGTCTTGTTCAAGGTCTCACGCGACACCTCGGCGGTAAACCGTGCGCCCCCCACAGCGGTTGCCGTCAGGCACGCGCCGTTGAGCGCAATGCTGTCGCCCACCTGCGCCGCAAAACCCGGCACGTCGCGCGCATCCACCGCAATGCGCACGCCTCCGTCTGCCGCCAAGGGCTGCACGGATTCAATATGCGCAATGCCTTGAACTAAACCTGTGAACATTCCTGCCGCCCTCTTTTTTCCAATGGTTAAGCGTGACCTCAGCGGACACTGCGTTTCCTACGTAAGTCCCGCCGCCCCGGCGCAGACCGGGGCGGCGGATGTTCTTGCCATGAGTGCGATGCGCTAATGCAACCGCGCCAACACCCGCAGGTCATCACCCACCTGACTCATGTGATGAAACGTCAGGCGTTGCGCCAGTGTCAGATCGGCCAACGCAGGCAAATGCACCATGCCTTGCGCTTCGCCAATGAGTGTGGGCGCCAGGTAAATGAGCAACTCATCCACCACGCCCGCGCGCACCAGCGCGCCGTTCAACTTGAAACCCGCCTCCACATGCACTTCATTGCAGCCGCGCCGCGCCAGTTCACGCATCAACGCCACCAGATCCACCTTGCCGTGCTCATTGGGTAGGGCCAAAGTTTCCGCGCCCAATGCGCGCAAGGTTTCCATCCGCACGTGATCTTCCTGCGCACCCACCACCAGCGTGCCTCCGCCTTGCAGCACCTTGGCCGTGGGGTCAATTTCCCAACGACTGTCCACCACCACGCGCAGCGGCTGGCGTGGCGTCTGCACAAAACGCACATTCAGTTGTGGGTTGTCGGCCTTGACCGTACCGATGCCCGTGAACACCGCACAGGCACGAGCGCGCCAGGCATGTCCATCGGCGCGCGCGGCTTCCGAGGTAATCCATTGCGAGCTTCCATCGTTCAGGGCCGTTTTGCCATCGAGGCTGGCGGCAATCTTCAGCCGAACCCAGGGCCGGCCACGTGTCACACGGGAAAAGAAGCCGAGGTTCATCTCGCGTGCTTCTTGTTCCAGCAGCCCGCAGCGCACGTCAATGCCCGCACTGCGCAGCATCTCCAGCCCCTGACCATTGACTTGCGGAAACGGGTCTTCCACCGCCGCATAAACACGCGCGATGCGTGCTTCCATCAGCGCGGTGGCACACGGCGGTGTGCGGCCAAAGTGGGCACAAGGTTCCAGCGTGACGTAGGCCGTGGCGCCGTGCAGGTCATGGCCTTGGCGGCGGGCGTCGAGCAGCGCCTCCACTTCCGCGTGATTGGAGCCCGGCGGCTGGGTAAAACCTTCGCCCAACACACGCCCATCACGCGCAATGACACAACCCACACGAGGGATCGGCGTGGCGTAATACAGCGCCTTACCCGCCAGTTCCAGCGCGCGGCGCATGCATTGATGATCGAAGTCGGTGTACATGCGGGCAGTTTACGTGGGGGCCCCATCTCCCCCGGCCAAACGGCCCGCGCTACGCAGCAGCCGCGTGCAGTTTGACGCCCAATGCGCGCGCCACTTTCAGCACGGTGGCGAAGCTGGGGTTGCCCTTGGCACTTAAAGCGCGATAAAGACTTTCGCGACTCAGACCCGCATCCTCTGCAACTTGGCTCATCCCTTTGGCCCGCGCAATATCGCCCAGCGCCCGCGCAATGCCAGCAGCATCCTCTGGCGCTTCTTCCAGCCAGGCATCCAGGTAAGCCGCCATTTCCTCGGGTGTGCGTAACTGCTGGGCAACGTCATAGGGCACTGTTTTGGTTTTTGGCTTACCCGATGATTTTTTGACGAGTTTGGACATGGTTTGTTACTCCTGAAAACCCAGGGTCAATTCAATGGCCTTGGCAATATCTCTTTGCTGCGTTGACTTGTCACCACCGGCCAGCAGCAGCAACAAACGGTTGCCTCGCTGGGTGTAGTAAATGCGGTACCCAGGACCCACATCAATCTTCAACTCCGAAACACCCTGCGTCAGGTTCCGATGAGCACCGGGATTTCCGTGCACCAGCCGATCAACACGAACCTGTATGCGAGCGCGAACCGATCGATCCTTCAACGAATTGATCCAGTTCAGATAAACCTCGGTTTGCTCCACGCGCATGGCTCGAATGTAGCCCATGAGATACAAAATGTAATCCGCCGAAATAGGGGGCTACAGACCTCCAAAAATGCAAAAAAACGCGGCGCAAGCACAAGGCTCCGCCGCGCGGGTCGTTTCAGGTGTTTGCCCGGCAATCAATCAATCGCCAAACGCTTACCGACCACGGCAGCTTTTTTCGGCAGACCCAGCGTCAGCACGCCATCTTCAAAGCGCGCTTTGGCGCCAGACTCACTCACCTCAACGGGCAGCTCAAAGCTGCGGGCATAACGGGCGGCGTAGCGCTCGGCGTGCAGGACGCGGCCTTGTTTGTCTTTGGTTTCGGACTCGGATTTGGATTCGGCGCTGATGGAGACGCGCGGGCCTTCGATGGTGACGTGGATGTCATCGCGTTTGACGCCGGGCAGGTCCACCTTGACTTCGAAGGTTTCGCCCTTATCCACCACATCCATACGAGCGCGCAGGACGGGAGCGATGGCGCCATTGCCTTCGGGGCGGGTAGCTACAGCGGCATTGCGATTGAGAAAATCGCCAAAAAAATCTTCAAACAACGAACCAAAAGCTTCATTGCGACGGGGTTGGAGGTTGCTCATGATGGGGTTCCTTTTCTGTGTCAGGGCAGAAGCGTGACGGTGCTTCCGCGTGGCTCAACAGATAGGGCAGGGTTGGGGGAGTTCAAGGGGGGTCATCAAAACAGGGCACGGTTGAAATTCGCAACGGCGTCCCCATTGCGACCATTCCCTGGATCCCCGCCTGCGCGGGGATGACGGGAGTTGATGTTGCGACTCAACGCGGTTTAGTGAACGTAGGCAAGCGCGCGATTCATGAAACGAACGCAAACCCATCGAACAAGCGTCACCCCGGCGCAGGCCGGGGTCCAATTGCTAACGCTTCAAATTGGGCCCCGGCCTGCGCCCCTATCTGTTGATCACATCTCGCACAACGGCTTGCGTAGCTCTACTGAGTACCCATTTGCGTTGCTGCGCGGTTTTGCGCAGCACCTTTCCCTCACCCTCGGTCCCTCTCCCGGAGGCAGAGGGAGGTTAAAAGCCCCT
>CAZZAD010000007.1:0-31844 GCA_964652055.1 uncultured Burkholderiaceae bacterium
AGTAAAAGATGTGATCAAGAGACAGGGCGCAGGCCGGGGCCCAATTTGGGGTGCTGGTCACTTGGGCGATGCGCTGCAAATTGGGCCCCGGCCTGCGCCGGGGCGACGACGTACGTGCGCGTGTGTCTTTCCCGTTCCGGGGCGCAAGCCGACAGCGCATGCCGTTGTATCGGACTCTCCCGGTGGGAGAGGGGTTTTTCTTTCCCTCTCCCACCGGGAGAGGGATCGAGAGTGAGGGAAAGCGGTGTTGCCCACGGCGGTAAGTCTTCTCGAGTAACGCACCGATGCGCGATCTGCTGATATTCGCCGTCGTGTTTGGCGGGCTGCCCTTCATCCTGCGCAAACCGTGGATTGGTGTGGTGTACTGGGTGTGGCTGAGCGTGATGAATCCGCACCGCCTGGCCTGGGGCATGGCCTACAGCTTTCCGTTTGCGCAAGTGGTGGCACTGGCCACGCTGATCGGACTGCTGTTCACCAAAGACCCGCGTGAGTTCAAAGGCGGCGCACCGTCCGTGGTGCTGCTGATTTTTCTTGTGCACACGGGGTTGACCACCTTCACCGCACTGGTGCCCGACGAAGCCAGCACCATGCTGGTACGCGTGCTCAAGATTCAGCTGCTCACCTTCATCGGCCTGGTGGTGCTGCACAAGCGCGAACACCTGATCTGGATGGTGTGGATGATCGTTCTGTCCATTGGCTACTACGCCATCAAAGGCGGCATCTTCACCATCGCCACAGCAGGTGCCTTTCGCGTGTGGGGTCCGGCCGACAGCTTCATCGCCGACAACAATGCGCTCGCCCTGGCCACAGTCATGACCATTCCGTTGTGGGCCTACCTGTACATCTATTACAAGGGCAATGGCTGGCGCTGGCTGTTTCTGGTGGCCATTGCATTGAGTGCCTTCTCGGCGCTGGGCAGTCAGTCGCGTGGGGCCTTGCTGGCCATTGGTGGCATGGCCATTTACCTGTGGCTCAAGGGGCAACGCAAGGTCATGGTGGGCCTGGCCCTGCTGATGGCAGCCGTGACCTTGGCCAGCTTCATGCCGCAATCGTGGAAAGAACGCATGAACACCATCGGCACCTACAAGTCCGATGAGTCCGCCATGGGTCGCATTGAAACCTGGAGCATGCTCTTTGACATTGCGGTGGACCGACCCCTGGTGGGCGGCGGCTTTGAACCGTACTCACGCGAAGTGCTGGAGCGTTACCGCCCCGAATACACCACCGTGCGCGCCGCGCACAGCGTTTACTTTCAGGTGCTGGGCGAGCACGGCTTTCTAGGCATGGGGCTGTTCCTGCTGTTCTGGGTGCTCACCTTGTTGATGGCTCGCCGCATTGTGCGTGCCACACGAGACCGACCTGATTTGGAGTGGGCCTCCTGGCTCGCCCGCATGATCCAGGTGAGCCTGCTGGCCTACTTCATCGGCGGATCGTTCTTGAATTTGGCGTACTGGGATGTGCCCTACTACTTGATGGTGATCCTGGCGGTGTTGGAGCACATTGTTAAGAAGACGCCGCGCGCTCAACTGCCAGGTTCAGGATCGCAGTAGGTTGGCGGTGAGCGCAGCGAACCCCAACATCTTGCGTAACCACGAAGTGTGTTGGGGTTCGCTGCGCTCACCGCCAACCTACAAAAGAACACCTGGCCTCTGATTTAGCCACCCACGCCACGCGCTGCCAACTCCAGCGACAACTGCGCCACACGCCGCGCATTACCCGACCAGGTGTAGTCACGGCTGGCAATCAACGTGGCCGCCTGCCGGCCCAGCGCTTCGCGCAACTGGGGTGCGTGCACCAATCGATCCAATGCCGCTTCAAGCGCATTGGCAACCAACGGGTCAAACAACACTGCGTCTTCACCGTCGTGCAGCACTTCGAGCAGATTGGGCTGCGCGGGCGCCACGATGGCGCGACCCAGGGCCAGATACTCAAAGAGCTTGAGCGGTGAGGCATAGGGATTGGCCGCGGGTTGCAGCGCCACGTCAAAGGCGGCCACGTAGTTGCGGATTTCATCGCGCCCCACCACGCCCACGATGCGCACGCGATCGGCCACACCCATAGACACGGCCAACGCTTCGAGAGCGGAGCGCGCCGGCCCATCGCCCACCAGCAGCAGCATGCAATGTTCATTGCCCTTGCGGGCCAGATAAGCAATCACCCGGTCCAGCGCATTCCAGTCGCGCACAAAACCGGTAAAGCCCAGCACCAGGTAATCCTGCAGACCCAAACGCTGCTTGGCCGCGGCCAGCGACTCATATCCCGCAAAGCGCTCAGGATGTATGCCATTGGGTACCACCGTGATGCGTTCACGCTTGACGCCGTTGTTCACCAGAATTTCGGCCAGCACCTGCGTTACCGGCAACACGGCATCGGCCTGACGCCACACCCAGCGCTCGGTGCTGCGTGCAATGGAGCGCAATGCAATGCCGCCATTTTTGGAGCGCTCTTCATATAGGGGTGAGTTGACCTCGAGCACATACGCAATACCTGTGCGCCGCTTGAGCCAGGCCCCCGCCAGCAGATACAGGTGATGGCGCTCATAGAGCACATCGGGCCTGAACTCGCGCATCGCCCGGCGCAAGCGGAAATAGATGGGCACGTTGTAGGCCAGCTCCAGCGCCTCGTAGATAAAACGCGGCAAGCGCTGCTGCACCCACTTGAGGAGCCCCGCCTTCTCACCAAACTGCACCGATTGGCCCACACCCGGCGCCACCACACGGATCTCATGTCCGAGCTGCTGCAGGGCGTGAATCATTTCTTCAATGTGCACCGCCTGGCCGTCTTTGGAGGCAGTGCGGTGGTGGTAGAGAATTTTCAGGGGTTTCATCGGTTCCTCAGTTCAGGCCAGCGCATCGGGTGCGCTTATTAAGGTCTGTGCCATGCGCAATCCGTAGCGAAAATCACTGTGATCCCACGGCGTAAAGCGCGGAATCTGAAACAGGTCGGCGCCTTTGCGCGCGGCGCCGCGGGCGGTGCTTACTGCGGTTTTGAAACCCAGCTCGCGCACCAGGCTCACGTGCTCGGGGCCGTAGTCGCGTTGCGGGCGGCCGTTGGGATAGGCGAAGGTGGTGACACGACGGCCGATCATTTCTTCGAGCTGCTGACTGCCGCGCACGATTTCGCGTCGCGCTGCATCGAGCGGGATGCGCGTGAGGATGGGGTGCGTTTGCGTGTGGGCACCGATGGCCATGCCCAGCGCATGCAGGGCCGTGACTTCATCACTGCGCATCATCAGGTCTTTGGGTAACACGGCCTGCGCGAGCTGCGCAATCTGTTGCACACGCTGCTCGCGCTCTTCCTGTGGCAGGTACTTCACGCCGTTAAGCACGTGGGCGATGAGCTCGCGCCGTGTTTCGACCTCACCCAAGGTGTGACGACCCAGCGACAACTCGGTGAGGTCCAGCGTGCCGGCAGGCGCCTGGCGCAGCGCTTCGATCACGGCGTCGTTGAACATCAAGCCACCATCCAGAAACCCGGTCGCTACATAAAAGGTGGCGTGCAGACCCAGGCGCTTGAGGATGGGCGCGGCGCGCGTGTAGTTGTCGGCGTAGCCATCGTCGAAGGTGATGGCCAGGGCGCGGCGCGGCAACTTGCCCTGTGCCAATGCGTTGGCAGCTTCATCCAGGGGCAACACGTTGAAGTTCTCACGCACCCAGCGCATGCGGTGTTCGAATTCGTGCTCGGTGGGTTCGTTGGGGCGCAGCGGATCATGTTGCGCCATGACGCGATGAAAAATGAGCACGCTCAGGCGCGGCTGCGGTTGCAGGCGCAGCACGGCCTGCAAGGGCCAATGGGTTTGCACCCGAGGGTTCATACGGCGTTGGCCAACACCTGAAAGTACCGCAAGGCCACAGAGTCCCAGTCAAATTTCTCGGCATAGGCGCGGGTGCGCGCGCGCTCGGGCGGGTGGGCCAGCACCTCACGCAGCGCCTGAGCAAAGGCTTCCGCGCTGCGCTCGGTCACCACGCGGCCCGCCTCCCCGCTGACCACAATCTCGCGCACACCGCCCACATCCGTGGCCACCACGGGTGTGCCGCAGGCCATGGCTTCAAGCAATACGTTGGGCCAGCCTTCACGCTGCGAGCCCAGGGCAAGCACATCGGCTGCGCTGTAGATCTCGCTCAATTCGCGCTGCGACATGTTGTCCAGAAAGCGGGTGCGCGCGGCCATGCCCAGTGCATCCGCGCGCGCGGCCAGCGCCTTGCGCTCGGGCCCCTGCCCCACCAGTACGAGCGTGGCATGGGGCACGCGCGCCGCGGCACGCAGCACCAGGTCGTGGCCTTTTTCGGGCACCAGGTTGCCCACCGACACAATCAGCGGTCCGGTATCGGCGGCCAGACGCTGACGCAGCGCCGTGACCTCGCGAGGGGCAAAGCATTGGGTATCCACGCCGTTGCGCAGCACTTCGATTTTTTCTGGCGCCACGCCCATGTCGATGAGGGACTGCTTGAGTGCAGCCGACACCGCAATGACGCGGGCTGCCTGCCGCGCGCTGCACAACATGGCTTCACGCGGGCCGGGATACTGCGCAATCAGGTTTACATCGCTGCCGCGCGCGGTGATGACCAGCGGCAGCCCCAGGCGCTGGGCCACCTTCGCGGCGGCCACGCCATCGGGATAAAAGTAGTGCGCATCCATCACATCAAAGTGATGGCCGCGACGCTGCAGCTTGCGCACGGTGCGCATCAGGGTGGCGGCCAGCGCCACGGGCTGCAAGGCCATGCCGAACTTGGGAATCACCAGGTAACGCGGATGCTGTACGTCAAAGCCTTCAAGCCGCTCATGGTGTGGCGTGGCGGCGTAGTCGGCGTATCGGCCAAAGCGCTTGGAGCGCAATGGAAACCAGGGCACGGGCGCGACCACCTGCACTTCCACCGGGGCGCACGCACGCATGCGTGCCAGCCGCGTTTGCACAAAAATGCCATGACGCGGGTTGACCCGGCTGGGATAGAGCGTGGTGGCGGTCAGTACACGCAACCGGCGGGCGGGGCTGAATTCAGGCATTACTGAATTTTCCGTAATACACGATACCGTTTTCCCTCACCCCAACCCCTACCCAGGAACCTGCGGTGAACTCGCTAGCGGTCACGATGATGGCAAGAAAACCGTCCCCCCGGCGCAGGCCGGGGCCCAATTTGGGGTGCGGGTCACTTGGGCGATGCGCTGCAAATTGGGCCCGGGCCTGCGCCGGGGGGACGACGTAAGTGCGCGTGCGTCTTTCCCGTTCCGGGGCGCCAGCCGACAGCGCATGACGCTGTATCTGACTCTCCCTCCGGGAGAGGGGCTTTAAACCTCCCTCTCCCGGAGGGAGAGGGAATGAGGGGCGAGACAGGGAATTCGAGCCGCATGCGGCGCGCCTGTCGAGCGGCCTGGGCCGGTAAGCCCAGGCGCGCCCTGCAAGGGAGGGAGCAACGCCGCATCGTTGGAACATCGTCATGAAATACGGGAGACTTGTTAGTGGAGTCAACTAGCGCTGAGACTGACGCACAAACGCGTCGAACATCAGCACCGACCACAACGGGGCGCTGTGGTCACGTGCACCGGACTGATGCTGGTCGAGCAGCTTGCGCAAGGTGGCCGGATCAAAGAGCCCCGTGTCGAGCAGCGGCGCGCCCAGTACGGCGTTGCGCACCCGTTCACGCAGCGGCCCGCGCAGCCAGGTGGCCAGTGGCACCGCAAAACCCATCTTGGGTCGATACAGCACATCGTTAGGCAGTTGCGGTTCGAGCGCTTTCTTGAACAGCCACTTGCCTTCGGCGCCGCGCAGTTTGTAGTGCGAGGGCAGCGTGCCCAGCCACTCCACCAGCTTGTGATCCATGAGGGGCTCACGCACTTCGAGTGAATGGGCCATGCTGGCACGGTCCACTTTCGTGTTGATGTCGCCAGTGAGGTAGGTCTTGAGGTCCAGGTACTGGATCAGGGCCAAGGCGTCATCGCGGTTGGCCTTGGCAGCATGGCGGCGGAACACTTCCACGGCGCTGTAGCCACCGAGGCGCTTGCGCAATTGCGCGGAATAAAGCGGCGCGCGGTCTTCGTCACGCAACAGACTCATGCTGTGGAAATAGGCCTCGACCGAATCACGCGCCAGGGCCTGGAATGTGGTCTTGGCACGGAACACGCGCGGCGCCCAGTCGGCTTTGGGATACAGCGCACCCAAGGCGCCAAACAGCGGACGGCGCAGCCCCAGCGGCAAGGCGCTGCGCATGCGCTCCTCCAACATATGAAAGCGGTAACGCCGATAGCCGCCAAAACTTTCATCACCGCCGTCACCCGAAAGCGCCACCGTCACGTGCTTGCGCGCCAACTGGCACACGCGATACGTGGGCATGGCCGAACTGTCGGCATAGGGTTCGTCGTAGGTGCGCGCCAGGATGTCGATGAGGTCAAAGTCATCACTCTTGACCTGGTCGACATAGTGATGCGTGCGATAACGCTCGGCCACCATCTGCGCGTAACGCGATTCGTCATATGCGGGGTCGGCAAATGAGATGGAGCAGGTGTTCACCGGGGCGCTAGACAACCCCGCCATGGCGGCCACGACAGCGCTCGAATCCACGCCGCCCGAAAGAAACGCGCCCAGGGGCACTTCGGAGACCATGCGCAGGCGCACGGATTCGCGCAGCCGTTCGATGAGTTCGGCCTGCGCGTCTTGCTCCGACAACGTGCTGTCGAGAGTGAATGTCGGATCCCAGTATTCCCTAGGTTCGGGTACCGGCGCGCCCCGCTTGAGGGTCAGCGTGCAGCCCGGGGGCAACTTCTTTGCACCACTGAAGATGGTGCGTGGTTCAGGCACGTACCCAAACGCGAAGTATTCCTCCACCGCCTGCGGATCGATGTCACGCATGCTGCAGGCCAGGCTCCCATGCGCCACCAGGGACTTGAGCTCTGAGCCAAAGATGATTTGCCCATCATTCAATGCGGCGTAGTACAGCGGCTTCACGCCCAGACGGTCACGCGCCAGAAATAACGTCTGCTGCTTTTCATCCCACAGCGCAAAGGCAAACATGCCGCGAAAGCGGTCTACACAGCGCTCGCCCCACTGCTCCCAGGCATGCACGATGACTTCGGTGTCACTGCGCGTGGCAAAGGTGTGGCCGTGGGCCACCAACTCAGGAATCAGTTCGGCGTAGTTGTAGATCTCGCCGTTGAACACCACCACCACCGAGCGGTCTTCATTGAACAGCGGCTGCTGGCCCGTGGCCAGGTCAATGATGGATAAACGCCGATGCCCCAGGCCCACGCCGGGCGCCACAAACACATCACCTTCATCGGGACCACGATGGTGCTGCGATTCGTTCATGCGCGTGAGCGCTGCAGCGTCAATGCTTCTGCGACCCGTGAGGTCAACAATGCCTGTAATGCCGCACATGGTTATCGATCTGCCTTGATGTTTGGCATTGACGTCGGCGCATGAGTGTGCGGCGACTGTGAGGGACGACGTGAATTTGAAATATGGATGGTGGGCGGACGTATGGTGGTGATGTCACGCAGCATGTCGCCACGGGCCAGCAGACGCTCGTAGAGCGTGGCGTACTCCGTCACCATGCGCTCCAAACTGAATTGTTCAATGACCCGTGCGCGGCCCCGATCGCCATGCACACGGGCGCGCAACCGGTCCTGGAAATAAAACAGCAGGGCATCGGCCATGGCTTCGGGCCGATCCGCAGGTACCAAGCGGCCTGTGTTGCCGTTGTCCACCAGTTCGGCATTGCCCCCCACATCCGTGGCCACCACCGGCAAGCCGCTAGCCATGGCTTCAAGGATGGTGTTGGAAATACCTTCGGCCAACGAGGGCAGCGCGAATACATCGAACGCGCGCATCAGATCGGCAATGTCATTGCGCTCGCCCGCCAGCCAGGCCAGATCGAGCACCCCGCCACTGCGCAGCACCTCGCGCACGGGTTCGAGCAGGGAACCGCTACCCACGATGACCAGCCGCAGAGTGGCCCGCGCCTTGGGGTCGCTGCGCACCGCGCGCACAAACGCATGCGCCAGCGTGAGCTGGTCTTTGACCGGATGCAGACGCCCCACCGTACCCACCACCCACAAACGCTCGCCGTCCTCCTTGAACGGACAACCCTTGGGCCAGCGCCGCGCGTTGTTGCGTAGCAGACGTGCAGGCACAAAGCGCTGCGTGTCCACACCGTTGTAAATCTGAGAGACCTGCCCACCGCGCACGCCGATACGCTGCTCCAGATAGCCCTCCAGATGTTTGGACAGGGCCACGTAATGCGACACAAACGGCCGATACAGCCGCCGCGTCAGCCGATGTTTCCAGTTGACACCTTCCACGTCACTCACATCCCAGCCGTGCTCGCCATGCACCCGCACGGGCACGCCGGTCCACCACGCCGGCAGGCAGGCTTCCAGCGCTGCCAGGTTGCGCGTATGCACCAGGGCAGGACGTAACTGACGAAACAGTCGCGACAGGCGCGGGGCCAGACGAATGCCATGACCGGGAGCCTTGTGCAGCGCAAAGTAGGACACATCGTCCCGCTTCACACGGCGGCGGAATTCGGTCACCTCCGTCAGTGCAATCACCACGTGACGGAAACGACTTTCCGGCAGATGGTTGATCAGATTGACCACACCGTTCTCCAGGCCACCCACGTCAAAGCAATACAGCACGTGAGCAATCAACGGCCGTGCATCCACGTTGATCTCACGGTCCGGATCCAAATTAAATTCGATCACGCGCATCAATGCACCTCCTGTAGCGCCGTCGGAACACTGGGCCGCACACTCGCCACATTCATCACAGGGTTTGCAGGCACCGTCGATGCCTGCAGCAGCGTGCCCAACAACGCCAGGCGCGCCTCCCAATCAAAATCGCTCACGATGCGCGCGCGCGCTGCGGCGCCCAGCACATCACCGACACGCGGATCCATCAGCGCAAGAATCTGCTGCGCAAAATCCTGCGCATCACGCGCCACCCGGTAGTCCTGGCCCGGCTGTCCGCCTACACCTTCGGCACAGGCCTCGGATACCACCACGGGCCGGGCCAGCGCCATGGCCTCAAGTACTTTGTTTTGCACACCGCGCGCAATGCGCAAGGGCGCCACCACGGCGCGGGCATGCTGCACGTAGGGACGCACGTCATCCACACGTCCGGTCACCACCACGCCTTCGCTTTTTTCCAGCGCGCGCACGTCGTCCGTGGGGTTCATGCCCACGATGTAAAACTTCACCTGACTCACCTGGGCGCGCACCCGTGGCAGCACCTCTTGCACAAACCAGGTGACGGCATCAACGTTGGGCCAGTAGTCCATGGCACCGGTAAACACGAGGGGCACTTCATCCGCGTCAAAGGGAGAAACACGCGCGGCATCGGGCGCAAAGAACTGGGTATCCACCCCGTTGCCCATGGCATGCAGCCTGGGCGCAATCTCTGGGGCGCGCTGCGCCAGCAAATCGACCTCGGCAGGTGTCACCAGTGTGGTGGCCGCACACGCCGCTGCACGGGCACGTTCAAATTCAAACAGCCGCTCGCCCTCGCGCCGGTACAGCCAGGACAGCGGCCAGCGGTGTTGCGTGGCGTACTGCGTCCACTTGGCTGAATCCACATCGCAAAAATCGGCCACGGTTTGAATGTGCGTATGACTTAGCAGGTACTGCGCCATGGGCGAAGAAAAAATCACGGCCTTGCGTATGCCCTGCGCCGCCACGGTGGCATCGACCCAACGCGCCAGGGCTCGGCTGCGGTAATACGCCAACGTGAGGGCCTCGCCCGTGAGCAAGCCGCGCAAGGAGGCCAGACGGGCGCGCAGCGGATGTAAAGGCACTACGCATAGATCAGCGCACCACTGACGCAACACATCCACATGCGCCGCATCCGCGGGGTCATCCACAAACGCACCGAGCATCACCCGATAACGCTGCGCCAGAAAACGCAACAGGTGGTACGAGCGAATCTTGTCGCCCTTGTTGGGCGGATAGGGAATGCGGTGGACCAGAAAGAGGAGCGACTCCATGACCTCTATCCCAACGAACGCACGATGTACGGGCCCAACGCATTGGCCAGCGGTCGCGGCAGGCGCTTCCACAGTGCAATAAAGGCGCGGTACTTGGGATTGGATGGGTTGTTCTGCGGCACGGTATCGCGGCCGAACAACTGAAATTCGTAGGCGAGTGGCGCGGGCTCAAAGCCCCAGTTCTTCTTGAATGAGTACGAACCCGTGTTCAATTTTGAGCGGCCGTAATCAAACACGCGGCAACCGCGCGCAGCAGCACGGCTCATCAAGGTCCAGTACTTGAAATCATTGGCTGCCAAGTCGCGCGCGGCCGGCAGGTCACCGGCGTAATACGGCAGCACTTCGTCACGGAAATAAAACGACAGCACCGACGACACCGGTTTGCCCTGCGGGTCGAGCACGGTTTGCACTTCGCACGCATCGCCAAACACACGACGCAGCGTTTGAAAGTAGCGCTTGGCATGAGGTGGCGTGCCGTGGCGTTGCTGGTTGTCGGCATACACCTCAAAGAACCGGTCCACGCTTTCATCCACTTCGGCCACCAGATGGCGCGCGATGGCCTTGCGCACCATGGCGCGCTGCTTGCGTGGAATAGCCAGCAGATTGGCTTCGTCATCGGCCACGATGGCCTTGCGAAACGTCACGTACAAATCCTGTCGTGGCCAGTCCGCCTCGCGCACGTTGCGGTTGCGCAGCTCCAGGTGACTGACGCCCAGGTCACGCGCCCGCTGCACCGCGGCGCCATGCAGGGCACGGACCGCCTCGGCATCTTCACTGGCCACACCGCCGTACACAGCAAAAGGCAGCGAGGTCAGTGCATGACCAAACAGCCGGCTCTTGACTTGGGCCAAAGGCAACACGCCCACAAGCGTGGTGCCACGTAACGCGAGCAGATAGTGCGGGGTGTGCGCAAAGACTTCCGTGAGTACCTCACGCCAACCGATGCGGTGAAAAAACGTGGCGCTGGGGCAGATCTCAACGAACGCTTCCCACGCGGCGCGATCCGCATCGGTGTAGGGCCGCACCAGAATTCCGGCCGTGGACGAAGGGGGCGTGGCGTCGCTTCTCATGACGTCTGCGCCGCAATGGCCTTCAGATCGAAGGCGTGGTCCATCCGGTCCCAGCGGAAATCCGTCAGCAGGCGTTCCAGCCGACCTTCCGTGCGTTTCAGGTTGATGTAGTGACGCACGCGCGTCTTGAGGCTGACACCGCGCACGCGCGGTTGCGCGGGATCGATCTCCCACGGGTGCATATAAAAAATGGCCGGCTGCCCCAGGCGCCGGTTCACATTGCGAATGAGCGCGCGCGAGACGCGATAGGGAAACAGGCGAAACCATCCCCCACCGCCCGCCGGCCAGTTGCGTCCACCAAAACGCACGGTGGAGAGCGGAATCTCAATCACGCCGTAGTCGGCGATCAACGGCGTGCGCGGCGCATCGGGCATGCCGTAGTGGTCGTGCTGCACTGGATACACGCTGGAGCTGTAGTCGTGGCCCGCTTCACGCAGCACATCAAAGGCCCAAAGGTTGGACTTGCCAATTGAAAAACTAGGCGCGCGGTAGCCCGTGACTTTCACGCTGCCGATGTCTTCAAGAAGCGCTTTGGCGCGCGTGATGTCATCGAGAAACTCGGCGCGGGTCTGATCACTCACGCGCAAATGGCCGTAGCCGTGGCTGGCCAGCTCGTGGCCTGCCGCCACAATGTTGCGCACCAGGGCGGGATAGCGCTCGGCAATCCAGCCCAGCGTGAAAAACGTGGCCCGGGCCTGATGCCGTTCCAGCGCCAACAGCAGTCGCTCTATGTTTGCTTCCACGCGGCACTGCGTGCGATCCCAATGCGCCCGGTCGATGTGTGGCGCCAATGCGCTGACCTGAAACCAGTCTTCAACATCGATGGTGAGCGCATTGCGCGCAACAGCCGGGGCGGGATCAAACATGGGCGTTTGCCTCATCGGCTCAACCAGCCAGCCAGGTGCGCAGCAATGCGTTGCGCGGCCTGCCCGTCCCACAGCTCAGGCACGCGGCCGTGTTTGCCACCAGTGCGCATCACCTCGTCAACAAGAGACAGGATGCGCGCGTGATCACGCCCCACCAAGGTGTTGGTGCCCTCAGTGAGGGTGATGGGCCGTTCGGTGTTTTCACGCATCGTCAGACAGGGCACGCCCAGTGCGGTGGTTTCTTCCTGCACGCCGCCCGAATCGGTCAACACCAAACGCGCACCGCGCATCAGCCCCAGCATTTCCAGATAACCCTGCGCCGGCAAGCAGATGAGGCGCGCTGACTCCAGCAAGGCCCCCATGCCATGTCGTTCAATCGAGGTGCGCGTGCGTGGGTGCATGGGCCAGATCAGGGGCATGCGCTGGCTGACGTCGCCCAGAACCTGCAGCACCTCGCGCAGCGCAGCAGGCTCATCCACGTTGGAGGGGCGATGCAGCGTGACCACGCCATATTCACCCGCAACAGGCGCTGCGCCGGCGTAGCCCGCGGCGGCCAGCGTGCGCGCCACGTCCACCGCTTTAGGCAGGGCGGCCATGAGTGAATCGATCATCAGGTTGCCAACAAAATAAATGCGCTCATCGGCAATGCCTTCACGCGCCAGATTGGCGTGCGCGCTGCGCTCGGTGGTGTAGAGCAGATCAGAGATCTGGTCCGTCAGAACGCGGTTGATCTCTTCGGGCATGGCGCGATCACCGCTGCGCAAACCGGCCTCCACATGCACCACGGGCACGCCCTTCTTTGCAGCCACCACGCTGCAGGCCAGGGTGGAGTTCACATCGCCCACCACCACCACACATGAGGGTGCACGCTCATCCATCACGGGCTCAAAGCGGCGCATGACTTCAGCGGTCTGCACCGCATGGGTGCCTGAGCCCACCTCTAGGTTCAGATCCGGCGCAGGCAACTCAAGATCTGAAAACAGACGGTCATTGAGCATGGGGTCATAGTGCTGCCCGGTGTGCACCAGCACCGCCGCAGGCAGGGCGGGCGTTTGTGCAAAGGCGCGCAGCAGCGGCGCCATCTTCATGTAGTTGGGCCGCGCACCAATCACGCACAACATCGGACCGAGTTTGGATTGAGCCATAGCGGTCTACTTATGAATCTTGGGAACCTGACGCAGGGTGGTGCCCACCAGCACCTCACACGGCGGGGCGGGTGGCGGCAGCTGCATTTGGTTGCTGGCACGCAGATGTTCAAGAATTTCACCGATGCCCTTTTCAAGATGGTCTAGCCGCGCATTGACCAGGGACAGGGCATCGGCATGGGCAGAAGCGTCCGGTACATGCGCTGCAGCCAGGCTGGCCGGCACGTGCGAGGAGGGCGCAATTTCAGGCCCGATTTCATCGCCCACTTCACGCGCCGCCTGGCACACGTCCACGGCACTGATGTCGTGTCTTTCCGCCAAATAGATGGCCAGCAGCACGCGGTTGGCCAGCATGTTGATGCGGCGGGGAATGCCGCCGGTGGATTCGTAAAACGCGCGAAATGCCGCATCTTCGATATGGGGGTCACCCACATAGCCCACATGCTTGAGGCGATGCTCGATATAGCCGCGTGTCTCGACCTCGGACATGGGCCCCAGGTGATACGAGGCGATGATGCGTTGACGCAACTGACGCAAGGCCGGCAGGCGCAACAGGTCGCGCAATTCAGGCTGCCCAATCAAAAAGCTTTGCAACAACCCCTGCTCATCAATCTGAAAATTGGACAGCATGCGCAGCTCTTCCATGGCATGAGGAGAAAGGTTCTGCGCCTCATCCACCACAAGCAATGCACGCCGCCCTTCGACAGCCAGCTGCGTGAAGTAGGCCTCCAGCGTGGCCAGCAACTGTGATTTGTCCAACCCCTGGGTGCGCAGACCAAAAGCCAGCGCAGCGGTACGTAAAAAATCGTCGGCTTCCAGCTGAGTGCTCACCACCTGCGCACTGACCACCTGACTGGGATCGAGCTTGCGCAACAGTGCACGCACCAGTGTGGTTTTGCCGGCGCCAATCTCGCCGGTAATGACCATAAACCCTTCGCCCTGAAACACGCCGTACTTCAGATACGAGTACGCGCTCGAATGCCCCTGACTGCCGAAATAAAACTCGGGGTCCGGGTTAAGACGGAAGGCTTTGCCGGTCAGACCGAAATAGCGCTCGTACATGGTCGCCTCACACTCGCGTGCTTAAGGCCGCAAACACGGCGTTTTCAGTGAAATCGGTAGCAATCCGCGATTCAGAAAACCGACGGCGCGCGCCAAACGTGAGTTGAGTTCTAGGAGAGAGTTGCTGCGTCAGCGCCGCACGCATAGATCGCTGAAGAGTTTCATCCAACAGTCCGGTACCCAAGCCCTCGATGTACGCACGACTGAACGTCATGCTGAAGGTAAGGGCCCGCCCCAAGCGATGAGACACATGGAGTGCGGAGACGAATTGATCGGAACTGCCCACCCCTGCCGAAGCAAAGGCGGCCGAACCGACGCCGCCGGCCTGAGCGGTCTGCACGCGCTGTGTGCTGCCGCTCCAGGTCACGCTGCTGTTCACACCCATCAAACCCAGCGAGATCGATCGCGCGGTCGAAACGAAGACTTCCGGTGTATAGATTGTGAGCGATCCACCCAGCGTGGCGGGCAAACCCTGACTGCGGATGATCTCCTGCACTTGGCGCGCACGTTCCACAGGATCGGGAAAACGCGTGGCGAGCATGGCGTCGAGCAGCAGGGCCACGTTGCCCCCCGTGCCGCCGCCAGAGGTGAGCGTGAGCAGCTCCTGCGGAAAACTCGTCAGCTCACGTGTCGCACGCACATCCCACGCCAGCCACGGCATGCGATGGGTGAAGACAACATCCCAGCCCGTCCCAAAAAAGCGATGCTCCTGCATACCCCTAAACGTAGTGCGCGGACCCGGGCGCCACTCGAAGCCACCCCCGTAAATCGTGTCGTCAACAAGCTGCATACCGTTCGTTTTGGTCGTTTCTCGTCCGCTGTGCGTACTCAACACCCACTCGGGCGTAGGGGCCCAGAGCAGCGTGATGCGCGAAATGGTCTGCTGCAGACTGTCCTGCGCCTGACCGGAGAACCGCGACTCGTTGCGTTGCGTGTTCAACGTCAGCCCCAGGGGTTGAGGTGCCACCTCAAGGCGCGCGTCACTGCGTGAAAAACGGCCATCTCGTACGTCCGTGGTGGCGCCGCGCGTTTGCGTGCTCGTCTGGTCATTGCGCAGCAACAACCGCGTGCGCGCGGACATACGCCAATCCACATACGGACTGACGGCATAGGTGGTGGCCGTCATGACGTTGGCCGACGTTGAACCCTCCGCCCGACCCACAAAGGGATCCTGAGCCAGCTGTGTAGTCACCACACGGGCATCCACAAAAAACAGCCGCTCGATGGCTTCGAGGTTGCCCAACAACCGTACATGCGGCTGCACCTGATCGCGCCCAGCGCCATTGACGTAATGAATCGCCGCAGCCCCTACGTCACCCGACAAGCGCAGGCGCTTACCCCGGGTGTGAACTCCCAGGCTGGGTGTGACTTCGATAATGGTGTCTTCCGTTTCCGACCCAGGCCCGACCAGACCTGCATTGCTGGTCCAGGTGGTCTGCGCCGACACGCTGGCGCTCCAGGTGGCTTGTTGTTGCTGTGCCTGAGCAGCACCAGCAGCGACACCGCATGCGGCCACAAACCCGATCGCATACACACGCGGCGTCATCGGTTTCACCGCTCAACCCCTTCGTCGGTGCCGTAGACGCCATAAGCGCCGTAAGTGCCATACGCACCATAGGCCGCTCGATCGTGCGTCTGCGCTTTATTGAGTAACGGGAGTACCACAGGGCACGGAGTCAAAGCCGTCATCGCCTCAGCCACACGGGCCACCGGCGTAGAGCCTTCAGCCACCACAAACACCACCTGACCTACCTGGGTAGCCAGGGCCCGTGATTCTGTAGACGGCAGCAGGGGCGGGGCGTCAAAAATCAACACCCGATCCGAGTACCGCGTACGCATGTCATCGAGCAGGCGCCGCAGTCGTTCGCTGGACAGGTATTCGGCGGCATGCCCGTGCGGCGCACCGGCAGGAAGAAGCGAAAGTTTTTCAATATTGGTCTGCAGCAGAACATCGGACAAAGGCGTCGCCTCGTCTTCCAAAACATCCATCAGACCCGGCTCGTTGGCCACTCCGAGCTGCGCCAGCACTGAAGGCCGACGCACATCCGCATCAATCAGCAACACGCGGCTATCGAGCTCCATCGCGATGGACAACGCCAGATTGATGGAGGTGAACGTCTTGCCCTCGCCCGGCAACGCACTGGTCACCATGATGAGGTTGCCACGGGCCACGGTGGTGGAGCGCACGTTGGCCAGCAGCGGACGTTTAATCAGCCGAAACTGTTCCGCCAGTTCGGTGCGCGGCGCGTCGGGCGTCAAGAACCCCGCCGCAGCCAGGCGGGCAATATCCAGTTCAACGCGGCGCGACTGCGCGCCCGATGAGGCGCGAACCAGCGACTCATGACCCAACTCGGGTGCAAGCACAACAGGCGCCCGACGCATATCGGGCACCTCGATACCTGCCTGCCGCAGCGCCTCAAGGCGCCGAGCTGCTTTTTCAATGATGCTCACGATGGATGTGTATTTCCGTAGAAACTAGAGGTGGGCATGCAGCGTGACCCAGGCCAAACACGCGCCATAGCCGGTGATCAGCGCCAACAAAGCGCCCACCAAAAGAAGGTTGTCCCGACGCATTGCGCGCAGCAGCTCAGGTGAAACGCGTAATGAAACGACGCCCAGCACCGGACGTTGCGTGAGCTCACGCAGCTGACGCATGCCATAAACCACCGGCGTGATCTGGCTCACTGCAAAAGCCACGCCCAACCCTGCCCCCGCTGCGGCGAGCAGCACCAGTACCAGCAAGGCCATACGGTTGGGAAACACGGGGCGCGGCGAAACCCGCGGCGGATCAATGAGCCGAAACTCGGCCAGATGTGACGACGCATCAACGTTGCGCGACAGACTGGCCGTCTCACGGCGGCCGACCAACTCCTGATACTGCCGCCGCAACACGTCGTAATCGCGATTGAGCTGTGCCATCTCCGCTTCAACCTGAGGCACACGACCTGAAGCCGAACGCAACTGGCCGAGCCGGTCCTGTGCATCACCCAAGCGCGAACGCAGCGATGCCACATTGGCCTCCGCCTCTGTCAGGGCAATCTTCAACTGCTGGAACACCGGATTGGTCGCTGCAGACAACTTGGTACCGCTTGACGCCTTGCGACGCGCGTCCAGTTCACGTTGGCGCTGCCCCTGCAATGACGTGAGCAGCTCACGCGTGGCCACCACATCGGGGTGTTCTGCCGTATAGCGCCGCTCCAGTTCATCCAACTGTCGACGCGCTGCCTCAATCCGCGTGTCGAGCTCGGGACTGACACTGGGTGCCGCAGAGGGCGCCGCACTCAGCAGCACCGGGTCTTCGCCCGAAAGTTCACGCCGTATGGCATCACGCGATTGCTCGGCAGCGCGCAGCTCCGTGCGCAACTTGACCGCTTCGTCCGATGCCGCATTGGTGCGCGCGAAATAGTCCTGGTTAACGTTGCCGATATATGCCGCATTCTTGAGCTTGAAATCCTTGAGCCGGTTTTCAGCCTCACTCAAACGATCTTCATAAACCTTGATCTGCTCATTGATGATGCGGGTGGCTTCATCAGCATCGCGCCTGTTGTCTCCCCGCCCCGACTGCATAAACAGCGACACCAGGTGGCCCACCACGCGCTGCCCACGCTGCGGATCCGTGTCTAGGTAAGAAATATTGAACAGGTTTTCGCGTCCGGCCGCCGAAGCGATCTTGATGTTGCGCGTCAGGCCCTCAATGAAACGGTCCCGCTCGCCTTCAGGCACCCGCAACTCATCACCCGCCTGCGCGACCATCGCCTCCAGATTGGGGCGCGTGATCAGCGTGCGCGCCAGCATGGCCACCTGCTGGTCGGCATCGAGCTGCACCGCCAGACCGCTCAGCAGCGGCTTGAGCACCGTTTGTGTGTCTACAAAAACGCGTGCACTGATCTCATATCGATCACTCATGCGCATCACCACCACGCCACCAACGAGCGCGACCACCCAGGCCACGATGACGCCCAACCAGCGCCGCTGCCACATGCCGCGCAGCACGGCGCGAACTTGGTCCAGTATTTCTTCCATGATGTTTGTAGACGCGAGTGGTTTCTAGTACACCTAAAACCAGCTCTGGGGAATGATCAACACATCGCCGGGTCGCACATCTACGTTGGCGGAAATGTCGCCACGACGGATCAGATCTTTTAGATGCACACGGTAGGACTTGCCCGCTTCAGCCCCACGCACCAGGACCGCCGCATTGCCGTCAGCAAAATCGGTCAAGCCGCCCACCTGAATCATCACGTCCAGCAGCGTCATCCCTTGCCGATACGCAATGGCCTGGGGCCGGGCGGCTTCACCAATGATGCGAATTTGCTCCGAAGCGGGCCCCTGAAAACTGGTGACGACCACCGTGACGACCGGATCACGAATGTATTTGCTCAGCGATTTTTCAATGTCACGCGCCAGATCGGTGGGGTTGCGTCCAAGCGCCTTGAGGTCTTCGACCAACGGCGTAGAAATACGGCCATCAGGCCGCACCGGCACGGACAGCGAAAGCTCGGGATTGCGCCAGACCACGATGCTCAGCGTGTCGAGCGGTCCAATGAGGTAGCGGTAGTCGGGCGTTGCTGCCTGTCTGGGCGCCGGCGCCGGGGTTGACGCACATCCCACAAACCCCATGACCAACACAACAACTGCTAAAAATCTCAGGCACACACTACTCATCACCGCACTCCTCAGCCGTGAAAATCCATGGGTTACTTAGCCGGGCCAGTCTATCTCAGCATCACGTGTAGCTCAGAGTAAAAAACGGATGAGCAGCGACTGAAAATGCGACTTGACAGCTGTAGTTTTACCTATGCCTTATCAAGGCAGCGGTGCAACGCCGATCCATGCCACGTGAAGCGCGTGCGCAAATGCGGCCCAGATCACCGCAGCGCTCACAACGACGAGCAGGTCTCGGAACGTGGACCTCGGCACAAGAATGCGGCCCCGCACCCGATCTCGCCGCCACCCAGCGACATAACTCAGCACCGCCCAGATCAACAAACTGCCGAACAACACCAGGTCTGCCGGCCGGGCATTGGTCAGCAGGTGCGCCGCGGCCCAAATTGCTACGCCTGCGGCCGCTGGATGTCCAACCCAGGCCTTAATACGCGTGCCCGGCACCACCACCGCGACCCATAGAACAACCGCCGGAAACATCAGTGCCACCGCCACGTGCCTCATCCAGTCAGGCCCACTCCAGAGGTCAGGCGACGTCATCCGCGCCTGCCCGTAGCCCCAGACCATCAGCGCAAATCCAGCCGTCGAAAGCACGGAATGACCCACCCGCCACGACGTCAAACCCAAGCGGGCAATCTGCGTCGAGCGCCAGGCGTCGGCCACCACACGCACCGAGTGCACCGCCACAAACAAAATCAGGCCCAGAATCAGTGCAGTCACCGCATCTCCAACATCCTCAAAACGTTGTGCGAGTATCGCGCGGCACCACGACATGGGGCACATTGAACACGTAGAACGTCGTCGCCCCGGTGCAGGCCGGGGTTCAATTTGAAACGCGTGCAATTGGGCCCCGGCCTGCACCGGGGCGACGGCGTGTTGTTGTGTACGTGAAGTTTTCCTAACCAAGCCGCATCGCCCTTCGTCCGAATGAACCCCAGCTCACCGCCCACCCCACGCAACGCGCACCCGCCCTCACCACGCCAGTTGCGTGCGGCCGCTGCGCCTGAGGGCGGCCCACGCGCCACCCGCCAAGCGCTGCGCCCGACGGCTGCGCGCACTGCCCGCACGAATTACCTGATGAGCCACTGGCGTGGCGACATTCCGCTGGCGGCCGCTGTGATGGTGAGCGGTGCGCTGGTCTGGTGCAGTGTGCAGCTACTGGCCTGGCTTGGGCGACACTTTCCCCTCACTGATACACCCCATATAGCTGCAACGCTGTGGCTGCTGGAAATGTGCGTGCTCATGGTCGGCGCGCTCTGGTGGGGGCGCGGTGTGCAGCGCGCTGCATTAGGGCATGTAGACCGCGGCGGCAGCACCCTGGTGGCATTCACTGCAGGGCTCGCGGGACTGGCTGCGTTTTTCTGGGTGGCTGCGTTCTGGTGGCTCTCGGCCCGTCACATTGCACCTGAGGTATGGGCCACGCTGACCGGCGCCACACCACCGGCCTCGGTGGTGCGCGACGCCCAGGGCCATCTGTTCGTCAGCGGTGATCTTGATTTCGGCAGCGCGCGTGCGTTGCGTCAGGCGCTCGATGCCCACCCCGGCGTGCAGGTGGTACGGCTTGAGAGCCGTGGAGGCCGGGTCAAGGAAGGGCTGGCCATGGGCGCACTGCTGCGCGACCGCGGTGTGGATACGCTGGTCACCACTGAATGCAGCAGTGCCTGTGTCACTGCCTTTGCGGGCGGTGCACGGCGCCTCATCACCGCACAAACCCGTTTGGGTCTGCATAGCGCTGGGGGCGCCGGCGCCACCGAAAAAAGCATTGCCGAAGCCAATCATGAGAGTGACACCTTCATCGCGGGCCGCGGCGTGGACTGGCGCGTGCTCGAAAAAGGTGCCGCAGTGGCCAACACCCAAATCTGGTTCCCGCCACCGTATGTGCTGCTCGCCTCAGGTCTGGCCACGAACTACGCGCACGAGATACTGACCGTTCAACCCTAAACTTGCCCTATGACAACCGCTCCCTCCTCTGATCAATACGAAACCTTCATGCGCCATGTGTTCCTGCACGGCGCGACCAAAACCGACCGCACCGGCACGGGCACGCGCTCGGTGTTTGGCTATCAGATGCGGTTCAATCTGCGTGAGGGTTTTCCGCTGGTCACCACCAAGAAGCTGCACATGCGCTCGATCATTCACGAGCTGCTGTGGTTTTTGCGCGGTGAATCCAACGTGCAGTACCTGCGCGAGAACAAGGTCACGATCTGGGATGAATGGGCCAATGAACAAGGCGAACTGGGCCCGGTCTATGGCGTGCAGTGGCGCTCCTGGCCCACACCCGATGGTGGTCACATCGATCAGATGGCGCAGGTGGTGGAGCAGATTCGCGCCAACCCGGATTCGCGCCGACTCATCGTGAGCGCCTGGAATGTGGCGGACATTCCCAAGATGGCCTTGCCGCCCTGCCATCTGCTGTTTCAGTTTTATGTGGCCGAAGGACGGTTGAGCTGCCAGCTTTATCAACGCAGCTGTGACATTTTTTTGGGGGTGCCCTTCAACATCGCCAGCTATGCGTTGCTCACGCACATGGTGGCGCAGCAGTGTGATCTGGACGTGGGTGACTTTGTGTGGAGTGGGGGCGACTGCCACATCTACAGCAATCACTTTGAGCAGGTGCAGGAGCAACTCTCGCGTGTGCCGCGCGCCTATCCCCAACTGGTCATTGGGCGACGCGCACCCACGCTGTTTGATTACCGCTTTGAAGACTTTGAAGTCGTGGGCTATGACCCCCACCCGCACATCAAAGCCGCCGTTGCGGTTTGATTTAACCCGAATATTTCATCAGGTCGCCCCCGTTTATGAGCCTTTCCGTTCTTAGAACACGCAGTTTCATGGCACGAACCCAAGAGCCAAATTGGATCGTCGGGGCTACGCGGGCTTGCGCGGCGCCTGCGGGCGCATCTTGGCCTCATGTGCTCGCCAATGCCTACGGGCATTGGACTGCGCCCCACTCGGCCAACCTGCATCCCACAGGCATCCGCGCAACTCCCACGTCCCTGATGAAATATCCGGGTTAACGCCATGCGCCTGACCCTGATCGTTGCCTATGCGCGCCATCGCGTGATGGGCCTGAACAACGCCATCCCCTGGCGCATCGCCGGTGAGCAGGCCTATTTCAAGCGCGTGACGCTGGGCCACCCCATCGTGATGGGCCGCAAGACCTGGGAGTCGCTGCCCCGACGCCCCCTGCCGGGCCGACAAAACATTGTCGTGACGCGCAACGCCGCGTACACCGCCGAGGGCGCACACATCGTGCACAGCCTGGATGCGGCGCTGGCCCTGTGCCGTGCGGCGCCCGAGGTGTTTGTGATTGGCGGCGCCGAGCTCTATGCCCTGGCGCTGCCCTGGGCCTCACGCGTGATGGCCACCGAGATTGATGCCGACATTGCCGGCGACACCTACTTTCCCGCACTCGATGCGACCTGGCGCGAAACCTTGCGCGTTGCTGGACCGACCGATGCGGGGCAACTGCCCCACGCCTTTGCGACCTATGACCATGAACCTCACTGAAACCAGCACTGTCCCCCAACGCATTGACCGCTTGCGTCAGGCGCTTGGCCGCCACCACCTGGACGCGCTGCTCATTGCCTCGAGTGACCCGCATCTTTCAGAATATTTGCCGCGCCACTGGCAGGGACGGCAATGGGCCAGTGGCTTTACCGGCTCAGTAGGCACGCTGGTGGTCACGCAGGATTTTGCGGGCCTGTGGGTCGATAGCCGCTACTGGGTGCAGGCCGAGAGTGAGCTGGCCGACACCGGCATCACGCTCATGAAAATCGGCGGCGCTCAGAGCAGCACGCACATCGACTGGCTGAGCCAGCATCTGAGTGCAGGTCAGAGCGTGGCCGTCGATGGCATGACGCTGGCGTTGTCGGCCACACGCACGCTGGAGGGCGCCTTGCAACGTGCGGGCATCAAGCTGCGCACGGATGTCGATGTGCTGGGCGAGGCCTGGACCGACCGGCCCGCTCTGCCCGACCACACCATTTACGCGCACCTGCGCGCACCCGTGCCACGCACCCAGAAACTCGCTGAGCTGCGCAGTGCACTGAGCGAACACCACGCCGCGTGGCACTTCATCTCCACACTCGATGACATTGCCTGGCTCACCAACCTGCGCGGGGCCGATGTGGAATACAACCCGGTGTTTCTGGCCCACCTGCTGGTGGGGCCCCAGGACACCACGTTCTTCATCGACTCGGGCAAGGTGCCGCTGCTGCTGCAGATGGTGCTCAAGTCTGACGGCATCACGCTGGCGCCCTATGCCGATGCCGCACCCCGCCTGGCACAACTGGCCCACACCACGCTGCTCATCGACCCCAAACGTGTGGCCTGGGGCATGCGCCAGCAGGTGAACACCAGCGTGAAAGTGATCGAAGCCATCAACCCCTCCACACTGGCCAAATCACGCAAGAACGCCGAAGAAATTGCGCAGATCCGCCAGACCATGGAGCACGACGGCGCGGCGTTGGCCGAGTTTTTGTGCTGGCTGGATGAAGCACTGGAAAACAAAGACGAACCCATCACCGAACTCACCATTGATGAGCGCCTGAGTAAATGCCGCGCCCAGCAACCGGGGTTTGTGAGTCTGAGTTTTCCCACCATTGCGGGATTCAATGCCAACGGCGCCATGCCGCATTACCGCGCCACACGCGCATCACACGCCGTGATCGAAGGCGATGGTTTGTTGCTCATTGACTCGGGCGGTCAGTACGTGACGGGCACCACCGACATCACTCGCGTGGTGGGCGTGGGCCAGCCCAGCGCTGAGCAAAAGCGCGATTTCACCGTGGTGCTCAAGGGCATGATTGCCCTGTCGATGACGAGCTTCCCACGCGGCACGCGCTCGCCGCTGCTGGACACCGTGGCCCGCGCGCCCATCTGGAGCGCCGGCGCTGACTACGGTCACGGCACCGGCCATGGCGTGGGCTATTTCCTCAATGTGCATGAAGGCCCGCACGGCATTGCGCCCTCTCTGCCGCCCGAACCCCACACCGCCATGGAACTGGGCATGATCACCAGCAACGAGCCGGGCATCTACCGACCGGGCCAGTGGGGTGTGCGCATTGAAAACCTCATCCTCAACGTGCCGGACCGCACCACCGATCTGGGCGAATTTCTGAAATTTGAAACGCTCACGCTGTGCCCGATCGACACGCGCCTGATCGACCCCTCACTCATGCGCGTGGATGAAATTGCCTGGCTCAACAGCTATCACGCCGAGGTACAGCGCCGTGTGGGGCTGCTGGTCTCCGGCGCCACCAAGACATGGCTGGACGCGCGCACCGCGCCCATCCGGCCGTATTCAACCGAGCCCACCGCCTCTGGCAAGAAAAGCAAGCAGGCCAAGGCAAAGTCCGGCGCCCCTAAAAAAGCTTCTAAAAAAGCCGCCAAATCACCCCTCAAATCCGCAAAAAAGCGGGTGGTCAGCAAAAAAGCAAAAGCCCGATCTGCACGGGCTAAGCGGTGAACTATCGCAGCTAGCACTTCCCCACAGGCCACTACGATCCGCCTGACCCGCGGGGGTAGGGGCGTGCTGTTTTCACAGCGCGCCGGCTGCGCCTTCGGCCCGACGTTTTTCGCAGGGAAGTGATCGCCGCATGAGCTGCAGATTCATCACACACCATCTGTGCACCACGCTGGCCTGGTGTGTGGCGGTGCTGTGCATGGGGACCGCATCTGCCGCGGCAACATCGTCCCCCGCCATTGCCCTGCACTACGGCGCGCAGCCACCGATTGATGAGCTACAGGCGTTTGACTGGGTGGTGCTCGAACCCAGCCACACCCCTGACCCCACCACGCTGCCCCAACGGCACACGCAGTGGTTTGCCTATGTGAGCGTGGGTGAACTCGACACCAAACGCGATTACGCCACCGCCATGCCCACTGCGTGGCTGCGCGGTCACAACGCAGCCTGGGCGAGCCATCCCATTGACCACGCCGCAGCAGGTTGGCCCGGATTCTTTGCAGAAAGAATCGTGGGCCCGCTCTGGGAAAAAGGCTGGCGCGGTTTTTTTCTGGACACACTCGATGCACATCACCTGTTTGCCAAAACACCGCCAGAGCGACAGGCCCAGGAAGATGCACTGGTGACGGCCATTGAGGCGTTACACGCACGCTTTCCTGGCATACGTCTCATCGCCAACCGTGGCTTTGAAATCCTGCCGCGCCTCAAAGGACGCGTGCAGGCGGTGGTGGCCGAATCGCTGTTTCGTGGTTGGGATGCCGCCACCCAGAGCTACGTGCAAGTCAGCGCCAGCGATCACGACTGGCTTCTGGCGCAGTTGCGCCGCGTCAAGGACGAGCTGCAGGTCCCAGTAGCCGTCATCGATTACGTGCCCTGGAACCAACGCGCACTGGCACGCGACACCGCCGCGCGTATTCGCGCACTGGGCCTGCTCGCCTGGGTCAGCACCCCAGCGCTGGACGTATTGGGTGTAGGTGATGTGGAAGTGCAGCCGCGCCGCATTGCCCTGCTCACCGATCTGCCGCCCGACACCGGGTTCCAGCAATCAGTGGCCTATCGCTACCTTGCCGCGCCACTGCACTGGCTGGGTTACATCATTGATGTGTACAACGTGCAGGATCCATTGCCCGAGCATCTGCTGCAAGGGCGACACGCCGCACTGGTGAGCTGGTTCTCGCAACCGGTGACCTCGCTCAATGCCCACTACCCCGCATGGCTCAAACGTCAGATCGACGGCGGCTTGCGGCTGGTGTTGATGCACCAAAGTGGCCTGGAGCCCAATGCACCGCTGTTGCGCGAACTGGGCTTTAGTAGTCCAACGGCAACGGTCGATGGCGCCGTCACCGTGGCCACACAGGCCCCCTGGGTCGGGTTTGAAGCACCCGTGCCTCTCGTGACGCGGCTGGATGCCCCCATGCGCTGGGAAGGCAATCCACACGAGCGCAACGAACGCGCCCTGCAACTGCGCACCGCGCAAGGCAGCACCGTAGATGCCGTGGGCATCACGCCGTGGGGCGGCTACGCGCTGGAGCCCTATGCAGTGCGTCTGCCCGCGCTCTCGGGCGGTGCGCGCTGGATCGTGAATCCAGTGGAGTTCCTGCGCCGCGCGATGGGTATGGGTAGCGCACAGAGCACTGAGTCCTTCCCCGTGCCCGATGTCACTACCGAGGGCGGCAAACGTTTGCTGCTGGTCCACATTGATGGCGACGGTTTCGTCTCGCGCGCAGAACGCGCCGGCTCACCCTTCGCGGGTGAAGTTCTGTTGAACCAGGTGATCACGCGTTACCGCATTCCACACACCGCGTCGATCATCCAGGGCGAAATTGCGGGCAATGGCCTCTACAAAGACCTCGCACCACAACTGGAACGCATTGCGCGTCGCCTCTTTAACGTGGCGCATGTGGAACTGGCCAGCCACTCGTACTCGCACCCGTTTTTCTGGAGCGAAGCGTCAGGTCATAAAGCACCCTACGGACTGCACCTGCAACTGCCGGGCTACACCTTCAATCTCAAAGACGAGATCGACGGCTCGATCCACTACATCAACACCCAGCTCGCACCACCCCACAAACGCACGCGCGTGTTTTTGTGGACCGGTGACACCGAACCCACTGCACAAGCCGTAGCCCAGACCGACACCGCAGGCGTGCTCAACATGAACGGCGGCGACACCCTCATCACAAACTCCGAGCCCACCTGGACCGCTGTGGCCGGACTCGGTCTGCTGCGCAACGACGCGCAGGGGCTCAGCAGGCTGCATGTCTTTGCCCCCCACCAGAACGAGAACGTCTACACCAACCTGTGGAGCGGCCCCTTCTACGGCTACACGCGTGCCATCGAAACTTTCACGCTGACTGAAACGCCGTTGCGCTTCAAGCCCATCAACATCTACTACCACGTGTACTCGGTGACCAAGGCCGCCTCACTGACCGCGCTGCACCGCGTGTACGCCTGGGCCCTGTCGCAGGCGGTGGTGCCGGTTTATGCCTCGGACTACATCCTCAAGGTGCAGGACTTTCACCACATGGTCATCGCCCGCGACTGGCGCGCGCCTCAAACCACGTGGCGCATCCGCAGTCAGGGGCAAGTGCGCACCGTGCGTCTGCCCGAGCGCGGACCGCTCAGTCTGCGCGCCAGCCGCAACGTGGCGGGCGTGAGCCCCGGCCCGCAGGCGCGCTACGTGCATCTGACCGCAGCCGATGCGGACCTGGTGCTCGCCCCTGAACCACACCCGCCCGTGCACGTGACACAAGCGGGGGGCTGGCTCGATCAGTTCAGCCGCGATGCACAGGGCATGCGCTTTGGTTTGTCGTCATACACACCGGCGTCCCTGCACCTGGCTGCAGCCACCGGCTGCCGAGTTTTTTTGAATGAACGTGAGGCACGCCCTGCCGCAACACCGGGCGACACCCTGCACATCACCCTGGCCGACCATGAAGTCAGCACCACGCCGCATCACGTCCTGGTTCACGTCCGCTGCGCACACTGAAGTGACGCGCGAGCGACTGATGCCACCGGCCGCCACGGTGGCGCTGGGTCTTATGGTGGCCGGGGGTCTGGTGCTGGTGTTTCCCTATCGAGGCCTGGAAGAGCAGCTCACAAGCAACCTGCACACCCCTGACGCCCTGCAGCTGGCCTACACGCAGGCCTGGCTCAACACTCGCCCCCACCAACCCTCGTTACGGCAACTCTTTGCCCAGCAACTCATCGCCGCGGGCCAATTAAACAGCGCGCGCCGCGAACTGGCCGCCCTGCGCAGCAGCGATGACCCGCGCATCCGTCAACGGGCCCTGCTCATCGAGCTCGATCTGGAGATGGCCGAAATCGAGCGCCTGCCCCCCAACAGCGAGCAGCGACGTGAGCAACTCGAGGCCCTGCAGGAACGTCTGCACCAGATGGCGCTGCGTACAGACACCGATCCTGACGAGCAATTGCTGCAGCTCACCCCAACCATGGAGCTTGAACTGGCGCAACGCGCCACGGCAGCGGGCGCACGTCTGGCGGCCCGCCTCTGGTACCAACGCCTGCTGGTACGCGGCGCACCGCTGGCTGCCGGCCAGTGGGAAGAGGCCGCGCGCCAACTCCTGGCGCTAGGGGAAGCCGAGGCCGCGGCCCGTCTGTACTTCGCCGCGCAAGCGGCCAGCGTGCGCGTCGCGGATCAGCGCCGCTACTACCTGATGGGTTTGCGCACCCTGCAAAACGCCGGTCTGTTCCACCGCGCCCTGCTCTACGCCGAGCAAGGCCTGGACACATGGCGCGACGATATTGAAGTCCTGGAATTTCTCACGCGCCTGGCCCTGGCCGCCAACCGCCCTGACCTGGCGCAGCGCTTTGCCATACGTCTGCTCAAAATCTCGCTGCTGCCGCAGGCCATTGCGCAGCGTCTGGCGCAGGGTCAACCTGTGCCAGAGCACTGGTGGCAACAACTCGCACATCGATCAGCCTACGCACAGACAACACAGTTCAGCCCTCAGGCCACAGACCCCGCTGACACACAGATCATCGATCCGCGTCAGCCTCATCTGCCCTTTAATGACCGGCTCTACACCTTGAGCTATGAAGTTTTTCTGGCCAACAACAACCTCAAAGACGCACTGCTGGTGGCGCAATCGGCAGTGCGCCAGATGCCAGGCAGCCGCACCTGGCGACTGCGCCTGGCGCAGGTGGCCGACTGGAGCGCGCAACCCACATTGGCCCTGGAGCAATGGCACGCGCTGGCACGTGCCAGCAACAGCGCGCAAGACTGGGCCGAGGTTGAGCGGCGCGCACCCCAACTGTTTGACACCGCGCGCTGGATTGAAGCGCTGGAGTTCTCACACCGACGCAAACCCGGCGACCTTGCGCTGCTGCGCACCCTGGTGAGCGCTTATGAGCAGCAAGGTGAACCCGAACGCGCCATCACACTGCTGCAGCAACCGGGTGACCCAGGCACGCGACAACCACGACTTGAGTTGCTGGCCCAGGTTGCGCAGCGCGCCGGCCGCGATGCCCTGGCGCGCACCACACTACAAACGCTCATGCGGGAATTTCCTGGCGATGTGATTCAGGTCACCACACTGGCGCGCCTTGAATTCTCACGGGGCGACCCCGCCGCTGCATTTGCTGTACTGACGCGTCATCTCCAATCCAGCAAAGCGCCTCCCGCTGACACACCTGCTGACACGCCCGCGGGCTACGACTTTTGGGACACCTACGCCGAGCTGGCCCTCATGCTGGGTCACAAAGACGCGGCCTTGCGTGCCTATGAGGTGATTCTGGCCTCACCCCCAACCGACCCGGTTGCGCACCGCAATGACCTCACCCGCTACGCCGCACTGCTCGAAACCACCACCCCGCTCAAAGCCGTGCCCATCTATGAGCGCGCGCACCAGCAGTTTGGCGATACGTACTTTGCAGTTCAGGCCTTCTATTTGCAGGACCGTTACGGCACGCCAGAACAAACACGTGCGCTGCTGCAACGACTGGTGCAACGCAGCCCCACGCTGGAGGCCGATGCCAATTTCCTCGCGCAACGCGCCAGCTTCTGGTTACGCGTAGGCGATCACGCGGCCGCCATACGCGATGCGCGGCGCGCGCTGGCGCGCATCCCGCAACAACATGACACACGCGCCACATTGATCTGGGCCCTGATTGCCAGCCTGGCGGACAACCCCGCAGTTGCCAGCCCATCAGGAGCATCGGAACTGCGCACCACCTTGCTGGCCTCGTCGGCCATTGCACGCAACGAACCCACTTTGTGGGACGCCCTGGCCGCGGGCTGGATGTCGCTGCAGGAGCCGCGCTACGCCCTGCCCTGGCTGACGCGGGTTGCTGAAGGCGCCCAAAAAGGCGTGCAAACCCGAACACGTCGCAATAACCCCCTGTGGTTGATGAGCGCTGCGCAGGCCTACAGCCAGCTGGGGCAACCCGAGGTGGCATGGCAGCTACAACGCCGCGCCTGGCTCCTGCTGCGTGAGGCCCGCCCAACGAATGCAGATAGCGACCACACCCTGCTGTCACTGGCCACCACGTTTGAGCCCGGTGAAGTTGCGCAATGGCGCATGAAGAAACTGCTCGCTGCAAAGCAGTCCGCGCAACGCAATGAAGCCCTGCTCGGCTACTGGCTGGCGCGCGAGCACAGCGAGGTGGCCCAGGCGTGGCTGGTGAATCGTTACGCCCACGCATGGAAAGCGCCTGCGTGGGCCGAGCTGTCCATTGCACTGGCGCAGGGCGACCAGCCACGCCTGACCACGCTGCTCGATGGCCCTGCCGATCGCCTCCCCATCGCCGATCACATCGAAGCCGCACAACGCACCGGCCGTTACACCACCGCGCAGACCTTGGCCTTTGACGCCGCCCAACGGTTTGCCCAAAGCGATGCGCTGCATGAGCGTGCCGCAGATCAGCTGCTCAGCGCCGCCCCCTGGGTGGGCGGTGGGGTGAGCCACTTCTCGCAAGACCCGCTGCGCGAGACCACAACGCAGCTCACGGGTTCCATTCCGTTGACACCCCGCTGGGCACTGCGAGTGCAGGCCGAGCAAACAGATCGGCACATCACCGACACCAGCGCATTGACCTCTGATCTGCCGCGTGATCAAACCCAACTCATCGCGGCGCGCTACGCACCGGGCGCGGATTCGATGCTGGAACTGTCGGCCCATCAGCGCAGCGGTTTTGCAACCACCACCGGCCTGTTGCTCGAGGCGCAGCGGCAAGTCGCACCCCGCCTGCGGCTGGGCGGCTCGCTGGGCTGGGCGCAGCGTGCGACAGACAGCATCTACACCCGCGTCGGTGCGGTACGCGACTTTGCACAGCTTCAGGCCACCGTGCGTCTGAGCCAGCGTGAGAGTGCGGACCTGGAGTTCACGCGCAACCGCTATGTCGTGCAAGGCGGTGAGGCCTTGGGCAACGGCAGCACGCTGCACCTGACCCTGCGCCACGCCTTGCGCCTGGAGAACCCCGATCTGAACGTGCATGTGGGCGCGGCCCAGTTGCGCTACCACCCAGACGCCGGGCTCAACACCAGCCTGCTGCCACTACTGGCACCCGACTTGCGTCCCCCATTGGCCACCAATGTGACCAACGCCACATGGCTGCCCGCCTCCACCCACCAGCTCAGTGCGGGCCTGGCCTGCGGGCAAAGCACGCGCCTGCGCCCCGGGCATCGGTGGCGCGCGTTCTGTTCCTTCACGCTGACCGATGACGCCAACAGCGGCACGCAGTCCGAATGGCAGCTGGGCGCGCACGGCAGTGTGCTGGGCAGCGATGATCTGGACCTGTCCGTCACCGGCGGCAGCGCCACGAATGGACAGGGCGCCTCGTTCACCCTGTGGTCACTGAAATATCGCTGGTATTACTAGCGCTGGTACGACCGATCCACCCAACAAGGAGCACACCCTCATGAACACAACCTCGTTGCATCGACGCCTGGTACTCATCGCACTGGCCGTGCTGACTGCAGCCTGCACCACGGTGGACACCGCACCCTCAGCGCGCCTGGACAAGAGCGTCAAGTGGGCCGTACTGCCCCTGGCCAACTACACCGAAACACCCGGTGCCGGACAGCGGGCTGCAGCCGTCATCGACGGTGTGCTGCGCGCCCAGGGCATCAGCGACTTGGCCCGCACCCCAGCGTCACTGGCCCCCGAGTCCCTGTTTGAAGGCGCCGACACCAGCGCCGCGGCACCGGAAAAAGCCCTGGCCTGGGCCCGCAACGCGCAGGTGCGTTATGCCGTCGCCGGCACGGTCACCGAGTGGCGGTACAAGGTAGGCGTCGATGGTGAACCTGCGGTGGGCCTCACGCTGCACGTCATTGACCTCACCACGGGTGCCACCGTGTGGTCATCAACCGGCGCACGCAGCGGCTGGAGTCGCGAGGCACTGTCTGCCGTAGCGCAAAAGCTCGTACGCGATCTGACTGCGCCGCTCACACGCTAATTTGAGTCCCCTCCCCTTCAAGGGGAGGTTGATATTGAGTTCCCTCCCCTTCAAGGGGAGGGTTAGGGTGGGGATGGGGTACGTTGCGAAGGAAAATTTGCCCCGCACAACCCCATCCCCACCCCCGCCCTTGTATCTTGTTTTTTGCAGTTGCAGTGAGTTTTTTTATATCCATAGTAGTG
>CAZZAD010000008.1:0-28933 GCA_964652055.1 uncultured Burkholderiaceae bacterium
GCGCACCTCTTGACCATTCACTCACCACTTCACTCCGACTGACCCGATCCCCACCCCCGCCCTCCCCCCCAAGGGGAGGGAGTAAAGCTGAGGCTCCCCATGAAAACCTACATCCAATGGATCATCAAATATCGCCACGCCGTCATCGCGCTGGCCCTGCTGCTCACGGGCGTGGCCGTGTATCAGATGAAGAACCTGCACGTGGTGATCGACACCAACACCATGCTGCCTCGCTCGCATCCGTACATCTCCACCGGCATTGCGGTGGAAAAACTCTTTGGCTCCAAGTACAGCGTGGTGGTGGGCATTTCGCCCAAGCAGGGTGACATCTATCAGACGCAAGTGCTGGACAAGGTCAGTCAGATCACCGCCGCCTTTGCGCAAACGCCGGGCGTGGTGAAGGACAACCTACTGAGTTTGTCCGCGCGCCGCGCCAAAAACATCGTGGGCAGCGCTGAAGGGTTGGACGTAAAACCTCTCATGCCTCAGGTACCACAAACGCCAGCGCAGATGCAGGCGCTGCGCAACGCGGTTCAAGGCAATTCCATCTATCACGACGCCATCGTGTCCAAGGACCAGCGCACCACAGCGGTGATCGTGGAGTTCAAGGAAGAGCCCGGCGGTTACCGCGCCATCATGAACAAGGTGGATCCCGTGGTGGCCGCCGCCGCCGATGAATCGCTCAACATCTATGTGGGCGGCGCGCCGCGCTTTATTGCGTTGATTGAGGCGTACTCCGAGCGCATGGGCTTTTTGCTGCCCATCGCCGTGGTGGTGCTCAGCCTCGTGCTGTTCACCGCCTTTCGTTCACGGCAGGGCATGGTGTTGCCGCTGGTGACGGGCCTGATCAGCGTGGCCTGGGGTGTGGGCGTAATGGGCGCCACCGGTATTCCCATGGACGTGTTCAACGCCACCACACCCATCCTCATCCTGGCCGTGGCCACGGGGCACGCGGTGCAGATGCTCAAGCGTTACTACGAGGAATACGCGCGTCTACAGGCAAGTACGGTTCCCTCACCCTCGGTCCCTCTCCCGGAGGGAGAGGGAAGTCAAAGCCCCTCTCCCTCCGGGAGAGGGGTTGGGGTGAGGGCAAGCGGTGCCACAAGCCAAGACATGCTCAACAACCATGAAGCCATCGTGCGTTCACTCGTGCGTGTGGGCCCGGTGATGATGGTGGCGGGCGGCGTGGCCGCCCTGGGGTTCTTCTCGCTCATCGTGTTTGACATCAGCACCGTGCGCACCTTTGGCATCTTCACCGGCATCGGCATCCTGGCCACGCTTATGGTGGAAATGACGCTCATCCCCGCCCTGCGCGCTGTCCTGGCCCCGCCGGGGTTGAAGGAGACACAACGTCGCGACACTGAAGGCTTCTGGGACCAAGTGGCCCTGCGCATCGCACGCCTGACCACCGGCGCGCAGCGCAAGCGCGTCTACATCGGCGCTGCGCTTTTCGTTGTGTTCGCCTTGGTGGGCATGAGCCGCGTGGTGGTCGATAACTCGATGAAAACCTTTTTCTCGCCGCAGCTCGATCTCATTCAGGACGACCAGCAACTCAATCAACGCCTGGGCGGCACCAACACCGTGTACCTGCTCATCGAAGGCGCAACGGACGGCGTGATCAAACGCCCGCAAACCCTGGCGGCCATGGATGCCTTGCAGCGCTTTGTGGAGGCGCAACCCGAAGTGGGCAAGACGGTATCGCTGGCCGATCTGGTCAAACGCATGAACCAGGCCATGCATGGCGACGACCCCGCATTTTTCAAAATCCCCGACAGTGCCGCGTTGGTGGCGCAGTACCTGCTGCTCTATTCGCTGTCCGGCGAGCCCGCCGACTTTGATGCCTATGTGGACTACGGCTACCGCAACGCCAGCATCACGCTGTACATCAAGTCCGACAGCACGGCGGGCTTTGAACAACTGGCGGAAAAAATCCGCACCTTTGCCGCCGCGCGGTTTGAAAACGACGTGCGCGTGCGCATCGGCGGAGGCCTGGCCGAAGGCGCCGCGTTGAGTGAAGTGATGGTGCACGGCAAAGTGCTCAACATCGTGCAGATTGCCGGCGTGGTGTTTCTCATCGCCTGCCTCGTGTTCCGCTCGCTGGTGGCGGGTCTGCTGGTGTTGCTGCCGCTGCTGGTGGCGGTGCTCGCCAACTTCGGCCTCATCGGCTGGACCGGCATCCCGCTCAATGTCTCCACCGCACTCATCTCCGCCATGGCGGTGGGCATCGGCGCCGACTACGCCATCTACCTTATCTACCGCATCCGTGAAGAGCTGGAGACCGGCGCCAGTGCAGTGGCTGCCGTGCACCACGTGGTGCTCACCGCGGGCAAAGCCATTCTTTATGTGGCGCTGGCCGTGGCCGCAGGTTACGGCGTGTTGTTGCTTTCATTCGGCTTCCACATCCACCAGTGGCTGGCCATCTTGATTGGTGTGGCCATGTTGGTAAGCGCCCTGGCGGCTTTGCTGCTGATCCCCACGCTGGTGCTGGCCTTCAAACCGGCGTTCATCTTTCGGCGAATGGGTGCCGAACTCGGAGCGTTGGGCAGGGTATAGGTCAGTAGAGACTTTATATAGATAAAGTGCGCTGCATATATTTGTTTGAATTAACCATCCATGTCCTGCCAACTTATCGTTCATTTTCCAAAAGGAACTTCAGCGTATTTTGCAGCGTATTGCGAAGCTCCTTGAGCTCGAGGCGGTCGTCCAATAATGATTTCACCCCAATAGTTATAGCTTGGGATGTTCCTGGATCTATTCCGAGCCCGGCATCAAAGTAATCTTCACGCATCTGTTGGGTGAGGGGTGTGGCCGAGTAGGGAGATGATGTTGGACCATTCGCTGCCTCGAAGTAAATTCGATGCAGCTCTTGAAGACTTCTATCGGAGATTTGACCACTGCTTTGTATCTCACTGCCAATTTTTTGGGTTACGCCAATAAATGCGTCGATTGATTGGTCGGAGAGAGTGCCTTCCCTCATGCTGCTCTCCAATTCCCGGTGCATTTCTAAGGAAATATCCCATTTGTATTGATAAATTCTGTCTGTCACATGCTCAATTGCTGTTTCCATAAGCAGCGAATCAGGCAATTTTTGACTATCGAAACTAAGTGAGCCTGAGGTGGATGCCTCGTTTATATTGAGTCGATTCATAATGCGGCTGGTCGAACTTGCCGGATCTCTTAGTAAAATTTCGTACGCTTTTTGTAAATTATTGGGGTGAACTACTTTCGTCTGAGTAAATTCGTCTATCGCATCAGCGTGTTCTGAGTTTTTCTCATGCGCGAGTGCCGTTAAATTTTCAAGGTACCTAATAGCTTTTGTGTGATCTGACTCTCCCCTTACGACCAACATTTCCGCCTCAGTTGCAACGTAATTGTCCTCATTCTCGGTAAGCACAATGCGGCCTGCAGCTGCCTCATCGAGAAGTTTATCGCGCCAAGCCTTCGCTTCGGGCACTACTGTACTGTCGGATTGATGATAACTATTAGAACGACTTTCTATCTCCCGCGCTAATTTTTGAGTATCGAGGTCGGAGGAAAGATGTAAATAATTTCCTGCCGTGTTGGTGTTTAACGATTGGTAGCCACCGAGTCTCTGGGGGGAGATTGAAGAAGTAAATCCTTCGATGGTGGTGTTGGGGCGAACAATCGAAAAACCCTCGTTGCCTGTTTGCCCTAACCGAGGCACTTCGTTTTCTAACCCGGGGAGCTTTACCCAATCTCCGGGTGGCGTCATCGGCAATGTGTCAATTCGGATGCCTGGCTTTACGACCGGGTTGTAGATGAACTGCAGGGGGCGGTCGAGTAGGTTGGCAACCGTGGTGCTCAAAGGGTGTTGAGCGGGGCGTGAATCCTGCCCACCTGAAACTGAAAGCGTTGCTTTTCTCGGTGGTGGGGTTGTGTTTTCCGGGCCATTGATAACAACATTGTGCGGTTGCTGGTGTGTGGTGGGTTGGTTGAATGCGTCAGAAATGAGCTTGGCGCCAGTAATCCCGCCGATCGCCGAGGTGGCATGTAAGGCTACCTTTGGTGCAACTTTGGGGACAGCAAGGCGGGCAATCGCGCCGATTACGGGGTATAGAAACACAGCCATAAAGCCTCAAGGGGTTGTCCAATGAATGCGGCATTTTGGTGTGCCGGTTATGTCCTGTATAGAGCCATAGTCGTTTTTTTTTTTGGTGCCATGGACGGAGTTACGGACCGCCATCACGATCAATGTCTCCACCGCACTCATCTCCGCAATGGCGGTGGGCATCGGCGCCGACTACGCCATCTACCTCATCTACCGCATCCGCGAGGAGCTCGAATCCGGCGTCAGTGCAGTGGCCGCCGTGCACCACGTGGTGCTCACCGCTGGCAAAGCCATTCTTTATGTGGCCCTGGCCGTGGCTGCGGGTTACGGCGTGTTGTTGCTATCGATAGGTTTTCACATCCACCAGTGGCTGGCCATCTTGATTGGTATGGCCATGTTAGTAAGCGCCTTGGCCGCCTTGTTGTTGATTCCTGCGCTGATCCTGACTTTCCGGCCGACGTTCATTTTTCGGCGTAGCGGGCGTGCTCTGGGTGGTGTGCCCGCTTGAAATAGGGGGTGATTAGAAGGTAATGATGAGGTATAAACAACGTCATTACCTGACAATAGAGGTGCCTATGACCAAGGAAGCTGTTTTCACCATGAAACTTGAGCCTGACTTGCGAGCGCAATTTATGGCGGAGGCCCAGGCGGCCCATCGACCGGCCTCGCAGGTGCTGCGTGACCTGATGCGTGAGTACGTGCAGCGTCAGCGCCAGGCGCGTGAATATGACGAATTCCTGCGTCGCAAAGTGGAGGTGGCTCGCGCTTCAGTGCGGGCCGGTAGGGGGAAAGCCAACAGCGAAGTGGAGGAGCAGTTCGCTGCCCGGCGTGCACGCGCTACGGGCAAGAAGTGAGGGTTTTGTGGACGCGCGAGGCGCAGCAGGACCGCCTGGAGATTTGGGAGTATCTGTGTGCCGAAAGTCCGGCAGCCGCGGTGAAAATGGATGAACTTTTCAGCCGGGCGGCGGTGCGATTGTCAAAACTCCCGAAAGTGGGGCGTGTGGGGACCGTCCCCGGCACCCGGGAGCTTGTGCTGCACAAGAGCTATCGGCTGGTGTACGAAATTGAGGCGCAGTGCATTTGGATACTTGCACTGGTGCATACGGCAAAACAATGGCCTTCGGTGCGTGAGTGATGCTTGGGTACTTGCCATGCGCCACAGAGATTTCAGCCCCCTCGTTGCCGCCGCACTTCCGCCTCCAGCGCATCGTGCCGCTCGCGCACGGGCGCGGACCATTGGCTGCGGATGTAGGCCAGCACGGCCCAGATCTGTTCGTCGCTCAGTTGCTGACCAAAGGCGGGCATGTCGCTGGCATAACCCGCGGGCGCGTAGGGCGGCACCAGGCCGTGCTTGACGATGCCAAAGAGCAGTTCACTGGGGTGATGCCAGGTGTGGCCCTCATCGTTGTGCGGCGGGGCGGGCAGGCGCCCATCGGCGCGACGTGTGGTCCAGTCGGGGTGCCCCTCTAACTGCACGCCGTGGCAGGCGGCGCAGTGCTGGGTGTAAACCGCCTGACCGGCTGCGACGCGCTCGGGGGCGTTGAGGTTGGGCACCTCAGTGCGGGTGCAGGCAACCAGCAGGGCCAGGAGCGCGTAGGTGTAGCGGGGCATGCAGAGTCCAGAAAGACAGTGCGCCGCAATTGCGGCGCACGGTGCTGAGCCATGACTTGTTGGCTAATCGATTGAGGGAGGCGTAATGACCGTCAACCCAAGCACTTGGGCGATATTTTCAGATTTTTGCTTCGAAGCGACCGGCGCACTATTTTCGGCGCCGTGCAGTTTTGCCGTTCTTGCATCCATGAATTGCCGGATCACTTCAGCCTGCCCTTTGCGGCTCAAGTGACCCAAGTCAGTGCGCGACGGGTAGTGGCCCAGATTGGGTACCCGCCCTTTCCCACCCGGCACGCCGACGGCACCAACAACTTGTCTACCACCAAGGGTGGGGATGGTGTGTTTTGCAAGGCCCGGACTTGGGGCCTCTGTTCCCGCAGCATTCGCAATCTGGCGGCTCAGAATGATCGTTGGGTTGCCCATGGATGTCTTTCGCAAATGCTGTGGGTGGGTTGGTGTGGCCACTCAAAGAACCACAGCAGGTGGCAGTGGCCACAGATTGAATAGATTAGGCAAGAGCCACCGCCAAATTTCTTGGTTTCACGGATCCATTTCCGTTGCTGCGTTGCAGCTATTTATCGCGATCGAGCAAGACCCTGCGCTGTTCGTATTCCTCGGGAGAAATCTCTCCCGCGGCCAGGCGGCGCTTGAGGATGTCGTGCGGGGTTTCGCGGGGTGTGCGTGCATCGGGTCCGCAACGGCCGCGACCAATAAAAAAGATCAGGGCGATGAGGGCCACCCAGAAAATCCATCCCAAGGCGTGCATGCCCGTCATGTAATTGCCGTAGTGATCGAACATTGCAGAGCTCCCTGAATAAGGTTCAGTCGCTTGATCGCATCGGTGCGCCGCACTCTTCGTCCGTCATCCCCGCGCAGGCGGGGATCCAGGCGGTCTCCGTCACCGGTACTGGATCCCCGCCTGCGCGGGGATGACGGCGAGGGGCAGTGTGCTGATTCGTTGATGTGATCACGAGACAGGAATAAGGCCAAGCGCCCCGGCCTGGCGTGCGTAGGCGACTTACTTGGTGGGCGTGTTGGTGGTGGGCTCCATGCGGTCCATCATCATCTGCATCATGGACTTCATCATCTCCATGCGCCTTTCCATCATCTTCGGGTCCATGGCTCCGCCCTTCATGCCGCAGCCCCCGCCGCCACAGCATCCACCGCCAGCTTTGTCGTTATGACCGCCGCACATGCCGCCGGGCTTGCCTTCACCGCCCATCATGTTGCTCATGTCATGCGTGCCCCCCATACCTCCCATGCCTCCCATACCGGCCGCCTTACTGTCGTCGCGCATCTTGTTCATCATGTTCATGCTGTCTTGCATGAGCTTCTGATGTTCGGCCATGAGGGCCTGGCGCTCGGCGGGTGTCTTAGCCTTAAGCAGTTTTTCGTGCATCTGTTCCATGGCTTTGATCTGCTTGTCCATGGCCGCCATGGGATCGGGCGCAGGTGCGGCTTTGGTGTCTGTTGCCGTGGGCGCAGGGTGATGCTGATCGTGTGAGGTGGCCGGTGCAGTCTGCGCGCAGGCGGTCAGCGCAAGCGCGCTCAGGGCCAGGCTCAGTGCGGTGTGATGAAGGTGTTTCATGGTGGTGCTCCTTAGGTGAAAGAAAGCGTCGAACGAGGCGTTACGGCGCGGGGTGAATCTCGGTGACGACGAGGCTGCCGTCGGCTTCCTGGACGACGGTGAACAGCACTTTGTCGCCCACCTTGATGGCATCCAGAAGCGCGGCGTCACGCACGCCAAACGCCATGGTCATGCCGGGCATGCCCAGGGCTTTGAGCGGGCCGTGGCGCAAGGTGATCTTGCTTTGTTCACGGTTGATGCGCCGCACTTCGCCCTCAGCCGTATCTGTGGATGCTGCGGGGGCGTCGTGGTGTTGTGAGTGCTCATCGTTGGTGGCTGCGGCCGCGAGCACCGTGATGGCGCCCACCATGCCGCCCTCATAGTGGCCGGGCAGCAGGCAGGCAAACTGGTAGCGCCCCGGCTGGGTGAACTGCCAGACGATTTCGCCCTTTTTGCCGGGCGAGACGTGCGCCATGTACGGCTCGTCGTGTTCCATGCCGGGAAACTTTTTCATCAGCGCCGCGTGCTGCTTGAGGGCATCGGCCGTGCCCAGCACCAGCTCGTGCAATTGCTGGCCCGCGTTGTGCACGACCAGGCGCACGGTCTCGCCTTGCCGCACGGTGAGTCCATCGGGTTCAAAGCGCAGGCTGTCGCGCATGGATACGTGCAGTGTCTGAGTGACCTGCGCCGGATTGCCGCTGCGGCCAAATTCGGTTTCAACAGATTGTGCAAGGGTGGGTGTGGCGTGCTGCTTTTGATGCGCTTGTGCAACGCCGAGTACGAGTGCGCAGCTCAGTAAGGCCATCAATGGTTTGGTCATGGAAAAACTCCTTAATGCGTGTGGTGATTGGATGCGGGTTTGCGGGCCGAGTTCGGTGCATCGCTGGCGCTGGCGGTATTGCGTGACTCGGGCGGCGGTGCGCCGGTCCATTCATAGGCCACGCTGCCTTGGGGGTGGGCATACCAACCCGGATCGCGGGTGTCGCCCCGCGCCAGGCCTTTGCGCACCTTGAGCACGGTGAACATGCCGCCCATCTCCAGCGGGCCGAAGGGGCCGCGCCCGGTCATCATGGGCAGGGTGTTGTCGGGCAGGGGCATGTCCATGGCGCCCATCTCGGCCATGCCGTGCTCGCCCATGGCCATGTAGTCAGGGATGAGCTTTTGAATTTTTTCCACGACATCGCGTTGATCCACCCCGAGCATTGTGGGCACGCCATGGCCCATGGCACCCATGGTGTGGTGACTCTTGTGGCAGTGCAGGGCCCAGTCGCCTGGTGCGTTGGCGGTGAACTCAAACGCGCGCATCTGCCCTACGCCGATGTCAATGGTGACTTCAGGCCAGCGCGCGCTCTGCCGTACCCAGCCGCCGTCGGTGCCGGTGACTTCAAAGTCGTAGCCGTGCAGATGGATGGGGTGGTTGGTCATGGTGAGGTTGCCCACCCGCACCCGCACGCGCTCGCCCAGGCCCGCCACCAGGGGCGCAATGCCGGGGAACACGCGTGAGTTGAAGCCCCACAGATTGAAGTCCGTCATGGTGTTGACGTTGGGTGTGGCCGCGCCTGGGGTGATGTCAAAGGCGTTAAGCAGGAAGCAGTAATCGCGGTCCACGCGCATGGCGTTCGCGTCTTTGGGGTGCACGATGAACAGGCCCATCATTCCCATGGCCATTTGCACCATCTCATCGGCATGCGGGTGGTACATGAAGGTGCCGGACTTGGTGAGGTCAAACTCGTACACAAAGGTTTTGCCAGGCCCGATATGCGGCTGCGTGAGCCCGCCCACGCCATCCATGCCACAGGGCAACAGCAGGCCGTGCCAGTGCACGGTGGTGTGTTCGGGCAGGCGGTTGGTGACGTAGATGCGCACGCGCTCGCCTTCCACCGCTTCAATCGTGGGGCCGGGGCTTTGGCCGTTGTAGCCCCACAGGTTGGCGCGCATGCCGGGCGCAAATTCGCGCACTACGGGTTCGGCCACCAGATGAAATTCCCTGACCTTGCCGTTCATGCGAAAGGGCAGGGACCAGCCATTGAGGGTGGTGACGGGCTGGTACGGGCGGCCGCTCGTGGGGGCTTGCGGTGGCTGGGTCTGGGGCGAGCTTTGAGTGGCCAGCTCAGGCAAGGCGGCCAGCGCAGAAGTGCCAACGGCGCCCAGCGTGAGTGCGCCACCGCGCAAAAAATGACGTCGGTTCATGGTCATGCCTCAATGAGCGGCGTCGCCACTTTGGGCAACGGCGCGGGGGGTAAATAGGGTGGTGGAGGTGGTGGTGGGCAGGCCCGCCATGGCCGCGGTGAGCTGCGCATCGGCCCGCCAGAACTCGCGCTGGGCTTCGAGCGTGCTCACCACATCGGCGGCGTGGGTGCGCGCTTGCGCCAGCAGATCGAACACGCTCACGAGCATGCCGTTGTAGCGCAGCAGGTATTCCTCGGCCCACGCGGCGCGCAGCGGGGCAATGTGCTGCATGTGGCGTTGCGCAATGTCATGCGCGCTCAAGTAGGCCTGATGCGCTTCGATCAGCTGCGAGCGCCCCGCCACACCCACCTGCGCGGTGTGGTTGAGTTGCGCCAGATAACGCGCTTGCGCAGCGCCTTCGCGCGCATCGCCCCAATCAAAAATGGGCAAGGGCAGCGCAATCTCATAGCCGCGCCAGGGGGCATCGCCGCTCTCGACCTTGCGCACCGCGCTCACGTGCAGGCCATCGATCCAGCGTGTGACTTGCGTCAGCCCCAGCTCGCGTGCGGTGGCGGCGAGCTGCGCCTGCGCCAGTTGCACATCCAGCCGCGCAGCCAGGGTTTCGCTGCTGGGCTGCGCGCGCGGTGGGGTGGGCAGATCGGGCAGGCGCTCGGGCAGTTTGAGTTGTGCGGCCTGCGTTTGCGTCAGGCTCAGGGCGCGTACCAACTGCTCGCGTGCGGTCCGGGCAGCGTGCACGGCGCGCGTGTGCTCATTGCGGGCATCAAGGCTGGCGCGCTCTTCGCGCGCCAGGGCCAGGCGGTTGAAATTTCCCGCCGCGTGCATGCGTTGCGCCAGCGTGGCGGCGGCCTGCGCGGCTGTGAGCACGTCCTCGAAGTAGCGCTGTTTTTGTTGCGCGCTGACGGCTTCGATCCAGGCGCGGCGCACCTCAGAGCTGGTTTGCATGAGGGTGCTGGCCACGCGCAGACGCTCCGCCTGCTGCGCGTGTTGCGCCACCCGTTGACGCTGCGGCCAGGTGATGAATTCCGCCAGACCCAGGGTGAGCACGCGCGTGATTTCCTTGTGCTCGCCTTGCAGCAGGCGTTCAAAGGCAAACACGGGGTTGGGCAGACGTGCCTGGTCTCGCGCCTGCGCCAGCGCGGCGGCGTGCTGCGCCAGCGCGGCTTGCAGGGCGTGGCTATTGCTCAGAGCCAGCGCCACGGCCTCATCGGCACCCAGGGGCTGGGCCAGCAGGCGCTGGGCTTCGTCCTGTGCGAGCTGCTGCTGCGCTTCGGTGGTTCTTAGTTGCGATGGGGGCTGCGTGGGCGTGCTGGCGCAGCTTGTCAGGGTGACCGCAGCAATGAGTGCCGCGGCAAGAGCAAATAGTCGATACATAGAGACCTCGGAATGAAACGCAACGCCACGGCCGCATGGGTCGTGGGCTAAACACATTTCAAACGAGATCAGTTCGTAGGTGGGGGATGGGGTACGTCCAGGACCACTGAGGCCAGTGCGTGCGCCGTGAAGGTGGGTGCGCAGGGACGCGTGGCGGGGGGTGCCACGGCCAGGGGGGTGAGAGCAACGGAGGCCATGCCCAGATGGGGGCAAGCGTGTTCGTGCAACGCAGTGGGGGCGGGATCCTCGTTGCTGTGGGCGTCGGCATCCATGGATTCGCAATGTGCATGTACGACGTGCACCTGCGCAGCGTGGTGGTCAATGTGGTGGTGTTGGGGCAGGCCCGTGATGGGAAGCACCACGGCCGCCAGCGCCTTGAGCGGCAGCAGGACGGCCAGCAACAGGCCGAGGTAACGAACGGTGCGCATGGATGTAAACGACATCGGTTCAGTCTATCCCCGAGCCAGTTCAATCGATAAACTGCCCGCACCATGAATACGTCAAGACAAAAAGTGAGTGCGTCGGTGGCGCGCAGTGTTGCGCTGGGGTTATGCGTACTGGCGTTGTCCGCACAGGCCACAGAAAAGAAGATGTCCACAGTGCGGGTCAATAAGTCAGCGCGATTGCAGCCTGGCGGGGCGGGTGAATATTGCACCCCGCTGGTGGCTGGGCAGGTCGTGCGGTACCGCTTTGAGGCCGGGGCGCCGCTGGACTTCACGATTGGAATTCAGGCCTCGGATGGCGTGGCGGTGGAGCCCGCAGTTCGGCAAACGGCCATGCAGGAGGTGGAGTACGTCGACTTCAGGACGCAGCGGCCGGGGCGCTGGTGTTGGAGCTGGGTGAACCGGGGTGCGGTGAGCACCGAGTTGCGCTACACGCTGTTTGTGGCTCCGCCTAAACCGGCGCGTCGCAAATAGTCTGAGTTCAAAGCGGGAAGGGCATGCTCAGTTCAGGCCGGGTCATTTCCCCGGCCAGTTCGATGCCGGCCAATCCGATTCCGAGTCGGGGCACAGTGTCGGGTCCGCGCGATGTGGGATGAACAAAGGGTGAGCGGGCCAACGGTGGATTAAATGGCGCCTTGATGGCGTTGCCCTGACCAAAACCAAAACCGCTTTCGGCGGCCATGCGCCGCTGCGCCGCATCTTCAATGCCGGCCACGATCACCCGTTGCGGGTCCAACCCAGACATGCGGGCTTCCACGGCCATGTCCTGCCAGTACTCCACACGCCGAGATGGCGGTGCACTGACCTTGATGAAATCGGGGCGGAAGATATCTATGGCGCCCATCTCCATGCTGATGCGCGGCGCCGAGGTGCGATAGCCCACCGGAATATCGTGCGAACGCAGCCAGTCCACAAAGCCTTGCAAGCGGTAGGGCGAGCGCAGTCGTGTGACATCACCGCGCAGCAGCACCACGATGCGGTGGGTCACATACGGGTGGTTCTCAAAGAGGTCGGTGACTTGATCCAGCAGCCGCTCCACCGTGCCAAAGGAAAGCGTGAGGGCAATGCGCTCGATAAATTCGGCCTCGAGCATGCCAAAGGCCAGCATCAGCATGCGGTGCTGAATATGGGCGCGCTGCATGGTGCGGGCCTCGAAGCCTTCGGTCCAGACGTAGAACTCGTCAAACCAGCGCGCCTTGTCGGTTAGTGAGCGGGTAGGCCACATCACGGCGCAGACCGAGCCCTGCGGTGGCGGATTCCAGTCTTGCAACAGGTTAGAACTGGGCCAACGAATTCCGGTCACAACGCACTCCTGGGCAAACGGGGGGTGTACGACTCAAGCCGGGCGCCATTGTGGCGTAGCACTGGAGGCCGCGCAATGCGAGGCATACCCAAGGTGCGCTTTAGCGATGACCTGGCCCGCTGAGAAATTGAGATTGCCCAACCGTCGCGTTGAAGGCAGGTTATTCGCGCAGTGCAGCATTGAGCGCATGAGGTGCAAACACGCCGTGCTCGGTGATGATCCCCGTGACGAACCGGGCCGGGGTGATATCAAAAGCGGGATTCAGTACCGCAGTGTGTTCCCAAGCAATACGCACGGTGGTGGGCTGGGCCGCGTCGCTGAGCCCATGCACCTGACGCACTTCGTCGCCGGCACGCTCTTCAATGGAAATATGTTCGGGCGCGCCACTCCATGTTTTGTCGATGGTGGGGGAGGGCACGGCCGCATAAAAGGGGATGCGCTGATCAAACGCCGCCACAGCCTTCATGTACGTGCCAATCTTGTTGCACACATCGCCCTGGGTGCTCACGCGGTCGGCGCCCACCAGCACCAGATCGATCTGACCACGTTGCATGAGGTGACCACTGGCGTTGTCGGCAATGAGTGTGTGGGGTACGTCGTGTGCGGCCAGCTCCCAGGTGGTGAGCAAGCCCTGGTTGCGCGGGCGGGTTTCACTCACCCACACGTGCAGCGGCGTGCCCGCATCAAACGCCTGATAGATGGCGGACAGGGCCGTGCCGTAATCCACCGTGGCAATCCAGCCGGTGTTGCAGTGGGTGAGGATGTTGAGTGTTCTGCCGACGCGCACGTGCTGTTGCGCCAGCAGTTGCGCGCCATGCGCGCCCAGCGCGCGGTTCAGGGCCACATCTTCCTCGGCAATCGTTTGCGCTTCTTGCCACGCTGCGGCCGCGCGTTGGTTCTCGGGTAGTGGTGCAACAAGCGCGCGCACACGCGCCAGCGCCCAGTGCAGATTGACAGCGGTGGGTCGGCTGGCATGGATGCGTTGCAGCGCAGCTTCGAACGCGGCATCGCCCGCGTTCTCACGCAACGCAAGTGCCAGCGCAAACGCGCCGGCCACGCCAATGAGCGGCGCACCACGCAGCTGCATGCCACGAATGGCATCAATCACCTGCGCGCAGGTGGTGAGTTCTCGCGTGGCAAAGGCAAAAGGCAGGCGCGTCTGATCGATGATGCCCAGGCGCGCATTGTGCGGGTCATCACCCACAGTCCAGATCGAGCGCCAGGGTTTGCCCTGAATTTTCATCGGGCCAGGTACAACAAAGTTATTCGAACCGGTACATCACGTTGAGGGTGTACAGATCGGCTTCGAACTTCTCATTGAAGGCCGTTTCGGCGCGTACCCGGTCCCAGTCCAAGCGCAGAGCCAGTGAGCGCCAAACGGTGGCACCCATACCCAGGCCGATGATGGGGCTCGCTTTGGTGCGGTCAGCCGAATAAATGCGTGCGCCCGCCTGGTTGTCCTTGCGAGAGACGGTGGATGCTGCAATGCCTACACGCGCCGACACAAAGGCCGGTCCAAGGGGCAGTGTGCCTACAGCAGATACGGCGCCACCGTTGAGAATGACAAGCTGGCGTATGGAGTTGCCGGGATCGTCCAACAGAATGCTGCCTTTGCCGGCGTTGTAGTAACTCAGTTCACCGCCCAGGTAAGGGGTGAAGTTGTAGCCAAGGAATACCTTGTAGCCCGTGGGGCTGTCCTCGCAGTTGATTACGGTTGCGCCGACGGGGCAAAAATCGCTGCCGCCGGTGCTGTTATTGCGCCATCCATAGGTGCTTTGTCCCAGGCCCAGGCCCACATAAGAACGTTCGTCATTGGCTTGCGCCGAAATGGGCGCGCTGCAGAACAAAAAAGCGCTCACGAGTGGCGCGGCAAGCAGGGCGAAGCGGCTGGTCATTGTGAAATCTCCGAAGGTCAGGGGTTCAGCAAGAATGGGACGGTAAAGGGTGAAGAAAACAAGGCGCGCACTGTAGGCGATGAGGCTGGTTTGCAGCAAGAGGCTGGGCGCCCCTGATGGCATGGCACCATGTGCGCCCTATGCAGATCACTCATCCCCTCAGTGGAGCACTGGCACCGCGTTCGGTGGCGCTCGTGGGCGCCACCGAACGCGAGGGCGCGTTGGGGCGCTATGTGCTCACCAATATTCTGGGTGGCGGCTATCAGGGCACGGTGTGGCCAGTCAATCCGAAGCACGCTCAGGTGATGGGCCTGCCCTGCACTTCGTCGCTGGAGAAACTTCCCGGGGTGCCGGACCTGGTCATTGTGGTCACGCCTGCGCGTACGGTGCCCGGCGTGATCGAGGCCGCGGGCCAACTCGGCGTGCGTGCGGCCCTGGTCCTCACAGCAGGTTTTGCCGAAGCCGGTCCCGAGGGTCAGGCGCTGCAAGACCAGATGCTGCGTTGTGCGCGTGCGGTGGGCATGCGCATCATCGGACCCAACTGTCTGGGGTTGCTGCGACCTTCACTGGGGCTCAACGCCACGTTTGCCCGTTGCGGCGCCAAAGCGGGCAGCGTGGCGTTGGTGGCGCAATCGGGGGCGGTGGTGGCTTCGGCGCTGGACTACGCCGCGGGGGCCGGGTTCGGTTTTTCGACGGTGGTATCGACTGGCACCGGCGCGGATGTGAACTTTTCTGATGTGCTGGATTTTCTGGCGCTCGACAACGAGACGCGCAGCATCGTCCTGTACATCGAAGGGGTGCGCGATGCGCGGGCCTTTATGTCGAGTGTGCGTGCTGCGGCCAGCGCCAAGCCGGTGATCGTGCTCAAGGTGGGGCGACATCGGGCCGGATCCAAAGCCGCTTTGAGTCACACCGGCGCGCTGGCGGGCAACGATGCCGTGTTTGCCACGGCCTTGCGGCAGGCCGGCGCGATTCGTGTGCATGCGTTTGATCAACTCTTTGGCGCCGCGCAGACACTGGCGGCAGGGCGCTTGCCCGCAGTGTCTTCCGGTCTGGCCCGGCTTGCCGTGCTGACCAATGGCGGCGGACCGGGCGTGATGGCCGCCGATGCGGTGGTGGATAACGGCACGCATGGGGTCGAGCTGGCGCGCTTGTCGGACACGGCCGCCAGCGCGCTCAATGCGCTGCTGCCCGTGTGCTGGTCGCATGGCAACCCGGTGGATATCGTGGGCGATGCCGATGTGGCCCGCTTCACGAGTGCGCTGCAAACCCTGGTTGATGACGACGCCAACGACGGCGTACTGGTGCTCTTTTGCCCCACCATTGGCCTGGGCGCGCAGGCGACGGCGCAGGCCCTGCTGCCGGTGGTGCAGGCCACCGACAAGCCTGTGATTACCGCCTGGCTGGGCGGCGAAGACGCGCGCCGCGGACGCATTGTGTTTAGCCAGGCGGGGCTGCCTACCGCGGTGAGCCCGGAGCGCGGCGTGGAGGCATTTTCTTATCTGGCGGGCGTGGTGCGGCACCGGCAATTGCGTTTGCAGGTGCCGCCACCGCTGGAAGCCTCCGCGGCACAACCGGCCGATCTGGAGCGCGCGCGCGGCGTGATTGCCGCAGCACGTGCCGGTGCGCGTGTCTGGCTCAATGAACTGGAAGCCAAGCAGGTGCTTGCCGCCTTTGGCATTCCCGTGGCGCGCACGGCGTTTGCGGCCAGTGCCGATGAGGCGGTGGCACAGGCGCAGGACCTGGGGTTTCCCGTGGTGCTCAAGGTGCTGGCCGAGGGCGTGACCCACAAGAGCGAAGTCGGTGGTGTGATGCTTGATCTGGTGGACGCCGCCGCAGTGCGTTCTGCTTTTGCCACGGTCAAGACGCGCCTGGCCGAGCGGGCATCACAGGCGGTGTTCAAGGGTGTGCTGGTGCAGACCATGGTGCGCAAAACCCAGGGCCGTGAGTTGATTGTCGGCATTGCGCACGATCCCATTTTTGGATCGGTGCTCTCGTTTGGCAGTGGCGGCGTCATGGTGGAAGTTCAACGCGATACCGCGCTGGCCCTGCCTCCGCTGAACCGTGTGTTGGCGCGTGACCTGATCTCGCGCACCCGTGTGGCGCGCGCGCTTGACGCCTTTCGCGGCGCACCGCCCGTGGCGCTCGATGCCCTGCTCGACGTGCTGTTGCGGCTCTCCGATCTGGCCTGCGAACTGCCCGCCGTGCTGGAGCTCGACATCAATCCACTGCTGGCCGATGCGCAAGGCGTGATCGCGCTCGACGCACGCATCCGCATCTCGCCCGATGCGCCGCTGGCCCCTGACCTGCGTTATTCGCACCTGGCCATCCACCCGTACCCGCGCCAGCTGGAACAGCGCGTCAACATCAAGGACGGCGTGCTGCTGTTGCGGCCCATACGCCCTGAAGACGGTGAGACCGAACGCCTGTTCATCGAGCGCCTGTCCGCGCGCACGCTGTATCTGCGTTTTCATGTACCGGTCAAAGAACTGTCGCGCGAGCGCCTGGTGCGCTTCACCCAGATTGATTACGACCGCGAGATGGCGCTGGTGGCTGTGCAGGAAACCGCAGATGAAACCGCGGACGGCCACGAACCCATCCGCGGCATCGCGCGCTACACGCGCAACCCGGAAGGTTCGTGCGAATTTGGCCTCACCGTAGAAGACGCCTGGCAGGGCCGTGGCCTAGGAAAGACGTTGCTGGCCGCGCTCGAAGCGCACGCGCGTCGTGTGGGTGTGCAGGAGATCTATGGTTTTGTGTTGAGCGACAACGACACCATGGCAAAACTGCTGTCCTCACGCGGCTACGTGTCACGGCATGAAGACGGCACGGTGATGCGCTGGAGCAAGTCTTTAAGTTCAACGCCCACAGATTGATGCAGGAGCTTCTTATGCAATTTCACGCCCGTCTGGCCCTATGGGCCTTAGCCGCCCTTTGGGGTGCTGTACCGGTGCATGCTCAACCCGCGCCAGCGACACCCACGCGTTACGAGGCCGCAAGCCCGCGCGGGTTTGTGTGGGAAGCGCGCAAGGGGGAGCAGCGCATCGTGCTCGTGGGCACGATCCATGTCGGCCGTCCTGAGTTTGCGCAGTTGCCCGCTGCGTTGCTCAGTCGCGCACGCACCGCTGCAGTAATTGCATTGGAGGCCGATCCCACCAATGCGCAGGCGGTCGCCGAGACGATGCAGCGCTATGCCCTGTACGGTGTGGGGGATACGCCGCTCAACGAGCAGATCAGCGCCGGGTTGCGTAAACGCCTTGAAGCCCTGCTGCCACGTTATGGCATGAATCCGGCGGTGATCTGGCGCATGAAGCCGTGGTTTGTGGCGATGAATCTTTCCATGGCCGAGTTTGCGCGGGCGGGCATGAATCCGGCGCAGGGCACGGAAACACAATTGCTGGCGCTGGCCGCTCGCGACGGCAAGCGCGTGGTTGAAATCGAGGGCATCGAGGCGCAGCTCAAAGTATTTGATGACGCGCTGGCCACAGAGCAGATGGCTTTTCTTGAACAGACCATTGCATCGATCGAAAGTGGTAGCGCGCAAGGCGAGGCTAAGGCCCTGGCCGATGCCTGGGCCGCGGGCGACGCGGCCGCTATGGAGCGGATGTTTGCGGAGCTACAAATCAAAGCCCGCCAGAGCGCCGCTGAGCGCTTTTTTCTGGAGCAGCTGCTGGAAAACCGCAACGTCAAGATGCTCGAAGCCATCGAGCGCTACGCCACCCGACCGGCTGCGCACCTGGTAGCCGTGGGCAGCCTGCATTACTTCGGCCCCAAGGGTTTACTCAATGATTTGCGTCAGCGCGGCTGGACGGTGACCGAGGTGCGGTGATCGAATCGGCCCGAATCTTCGCCACATAGAAAAATTGTGTTGGGGCTCGCAGGCTCACCTCAGCAGGGTGGCCGCAACGATGATGGGGGTCGCGGTGACGGCGTACTTTGGTACGAGGTCGATACCGTCGTGTGGATAAAACGTCGGATGAAGAGGTGGGGTTGCCCTATGCGCTTAGCGCTGAAATGGTTGTTTTTGTTTTTCCTGATTTTCTCCGGGGTGGGCAGCGCCGTTGCGACTGAACTTGATCCGCAAGCTTTGGACCGAGAGGCGCTGGTCAAAGTGTTTCGGGAGATCGAGGTCGCCATCAACGCCCAGGATATTGACCGCATGGTGGCGCAGATGGATCCCCGGGCCACAGTCACTTGGTTAAATGGTGAGGTTTCGCGCGGGCATGATGAAATCAAAACCTACTACCAGCGCATGCTCAAAGGTGAGGCAAGAATTCTTGATCGCTACGTGACAACAGCCAAACTGGGCGCTTCAGCGCGTTTCTTTGGCAATGGAGAGGTTGCTGTGGCTGACGGCACGATGGTGGATGAGTTCTTCCCAGTGGCCCGCAGCCCTTTTCGTTTGAACTCCCACTGGACCTCCACGTCCGCCAAGATCAACGGAGAGTGGAAAGTGGTTTCGTTGCACCTGTCGGCGAATGTGTTTACCAACGATCTGATCAGTGAGGCGAAAGCCGCCATTGGGTATGTGGCCGGTGCTGCGGCACTTGCTGCCTTGGTGGTGGGATGGTTGCTTGGTCGGTGGCAGCGTCGCAAACCGCAATGATGGATTGTGTGAATCAATCGTCTGGTGGTGGGGACGTGCCCGCGCCACGCTACAGCCTTCGATTTTTCTTTGATGCAGGAAGTGGCTGTTGTGTCTGGTCGAACAATGACGCGGCGACAGAGAAGTTCGGCTACGCAGTCAACTTGGAGTCCTTGCCGTTGAGCACGAACACACGTATGCGCGGAAGTTATCTTGTTGCGTGGTACGACACCTCGTTCGATTGGGATGATCCAGCTGGGCCTTCACCATGGTCTCCGGAAGAACTTGCGCGCTTCAGGCTGGCGGCAAAGTCGTTCTTGGCTGAGCTGCGGGCTGAGCTGCTGCCGGAGTTCGAAGTCAGTACGTCAATGGCCGAGTTCCATTGACTCGGCATTCAAGGTTTAATTCTCATCGGGCCAAAAATGGAAAGTTTCCGCGCACTGAGCGAAGAGGTCAGCGACTATGTTGGCGATGATCTCTATCGAGATGTTCTGGAGCCAAGAATTCCAGCCGCCAAAGCCTTGTTGTTGCCCCTCAACCATTTCCACGAGCTGCGGCATTCGCTGCCCGGCGAAGTTGCCCATGAGGATCTTTGGGTTCTTTTTTCGCTTTCTGTTCTGAATGACCAACTGCTTAGACCCTTGCAGCTGTCCCGAGGTGAGTATCGTCAGTTTTTTACTGAATTAGGTTTCACCTGTTTCGATGCGCCGAGCCACTTTAATCCTATGCTTTGCGAAATCGTTGATGTCGGGAATTGGCCTAAGCCTGACGACGGGATAGAGGTGGGTAACCAATCCTGGCCTGGATTGCTTTTTGGAGAGATGGTCTTCTCGAGGTGCGCGGTCGATGTCTACTGCAGTGCATCCCACGGAATAGTTGAAGGAATCGCAGACCGCAGTGTTCTGTATTTCACAAACTCCCGAATGCGGCGAGAAACGGATGACCCATCACATGGCTGGGGGTCGAATTCAAGGTGGCGAACTGATTTTTTCCGAAACTACCTGACGGGCGGGTTTTCTTTTCTTAATGTTGATGGCGAAGTAGACCTCGCAATAGCTACGACCGACACCGAAGAAAAATTGGCGACAGATAATGACGGCATCACTATAGAAGAAGCCAAGGATTTGTTGCTGCATCGGTGCTTTGTTCGGTTTCCAGAGCGACCCTATATGTGGCCTTACAAATGGAAATTGGCCATCGCGAATTCGGAGTTGCCATGGCTGCAAAATTGCTCAAATGTTGTTCCCTTTCAGAGGGCGCTTTCATTGGCTAAAGTTTTGCCGTCAAGCCATTCCTTTTAATCATTGTCTTTGCCGCTAGGTTTAGACGTTTTATTTCTGAATGATGGCAATTTCTATTTATCAATTGAAGCCAGCGTTTCAACGGTTGCTGCGTCCTGGCGTGATATGGCTGCACCGTTGCGGCGTGACGGCCAATCAGGTCACTCTCCTGGCCTGCGCGGTGTCGGTGGGGCTGGGGTTGTGGTTGTTCTTGGCGCCGCTCTCGACACTGTGGTTCGCGGTCTTGCCGCCTTGGCTGTTGCTGCGCATGGCGCTCAATGCCATCGACGGTATGTTGGCGCGCGAATTTGGTCAGCAATCTACTCTTGGGGCGTACCTCAACGAACTGTGCGATGTGGTGTCGGACGCAGCGCTGTACCTGCCCTTTGCCAAGCTCATGCCTTTTAGTGCGCTGTGGATCGGTGTGTTGATTCTTGCGGCCGCTCTGTCCGAGATGGCGGGCGTACTTGGGCAAACTGTCGGCGCATCACGGCGCTACGACGGGCCGCTGGGTAAGAGCGACCGCGCTTTAGTGTTTGGCGCTCTCGCTTTGGCTGTTGCGTTGTGGCATCCGCTGCCCGCTTGGGTCGGTGGGGTGGTGCCGGTGGCCGCTGTGTTGACTTTTCTTACCATGGCCAACCGTGTGCAGGCTGGCATTAAGGAATCCCGTTCATGAATGCTCCATTGACTCACCGTGTGTTGTTTGAACAGCACTTCACAACACACGATGGTGTGGACCTTTTTTACCGTCACTGGCCCAGCGCAACACCGTCTCGGCGTGGGGTGGTGGTGTTGTTCCACCGCGGACACGAACACGGTGGCCGCATGGCGCACTTGGTCGATGAGCTAAATCTTCCTGAGTTCGACTTTTTTGCGTGGGATGCGCGCGGTCATGGCCACTCGCCGGGCGCGCGTGGATTTAGCCCGAGCTTCGGTACCTCGGTGCGCGACATCCAAACCTTTATGGCGCACCTCAATGCCAAGTACGGCGTACAGACCCATGAGGTGTATGTGGTGGCGCAAAGCGTGGGCGCGGTGTTGGCGGCCACCTGGGTGCATGACTACGCGCCGAACATTCGTGGCATGTCGCTGGCGTCGCCCGCGTTCAAGGTGAAGTTGTATGTGCCGTTTGCGCGCACCGGCATCAAGTTGATGCGCGCACTGCGGGGCAACTTTTTTGTGAACAGCTACGTGAAGGCGAAGTTGCTGACGCACGATGTGGAGCGCATCCGCAGTTTCGAGGCCGATCCGCTGATTGCTCGCCCCATCTCGGCCAACATTTTGCTGGGTTTGTACGAGGCGGCTGAGCGGGTGGTGGCCGATGCCGCGGCCATTACGGCGCCCACGCAGGTGCTGATCTCCGGCGCGGACTGGGTCGTTCACGCCAAGCCTCAGCGGCAATTCTTTGAGCGCATCACCAGCCCCATCAAAGAGCTGCATGACTTGCCCGGCTTCTATCACGACACGCTGGGCGAGCGCGACCGCTTGCCTGTGGTGCAGAAGATTCGGAGTTTTATCGAACGCCTGTATGCCCACCCTGCACAGCCGGTTGACCTGCGCGATGCTCACCAACGGGGCTTCACGTTTGAAGAATCAAAGTGTCTGAGTGAGTCGTTGCCGTGGTGGTCGCCGCGTGCGTGGTACTGGGCGATGACCCGCGCCAGTCTCAGGCTGTCGGCACCGCTATCAAAGGGTTTGCAGCTGGGTCACGCCACGGGGTTCGATTCGGGGAGCACGCTCGATTACGTGTACCGCAACACCCCACAAGGCTTCGGACCGATAGGGCGCCTGGTCGATGCGAATTACCTCTATGCCATTGGTTGGCGCGGCATACGCCAGCGCAAGCTGCATGTCGAAGAACTGTTGCAAGAGGGGATGCAACGTGCGCAAGATCAAGGCTTGCCGTTGAACGTATTGGACATTGCTGCAGGCCATGGGCGTTATGTGCTCGACGCGATGGCGCAAAGCCCACAGCGGCCTGATTCGGTCTTGCTGCGCGATTACAGCGACATCAACGTGCGTAGCGGTAGTCAGCTCATACAAGAACGCGGTCTACAGGACATGGCCCGCTTTGTGCAGGCCGATGCTTTTGACCGCGCCAGCATTGCCGCAGTCAGTCCCGCGCCTACGGTGGCGGTGGTGTCGGGTTTGTATGAACTGTTTGCCGACAACGCGCTCTTGATGCAGTCGTTGGGTGGCTTGGCCGATGTCATGCCGGAGCATGCGTGTCTGGTTTACACCAATCAACCCTGGCATCCGCAGCTCGAACTCATTGCCCGTGCGCTCACCAGCCATCGTCAGGGCCAGGCCTGGGTGATGCGGCGACGCACCCAACTCGAGATGGATCAGCTGGTGGCGGCCGCAGGTTTCCGAAAGATCACTCAGCGGGTCGATGAGTGGGGCATCTTCACGGTGTCTCTGGCGGTGCGGGTTTCGGCCTGACCCTCATGCGCTTGCCTGCACTGTGGCTCCACTGGCCACACTGGCGCCCCGGCCTGATCTGGCTGCTGGTGCTGGGCCCATTGTTTTTTGCGAGTTATGGGTTTGCCAACCACTGGGCGGCTGCGCTGCCTTCGGTGCCCAGCATTGTTTTCGACTGGGAGCAACACATTCCCTTTTGGCCCTGGACCATCTTGCCGTATTGGTCGATTGATCTGTTCTATGGCTTGTCCCTGCTGATTTGCAGCACCCGGCTTGAACTCACACGGCATGCGCTGCGGCTGCTTACAGCGCAGATTATCTGCGTGGCCGGATTCCTGCTCGTTCCGCTGCGCTTTTCGACGCCGCGCCCTGCGGTGGAGGGTTGGGCGGGCCCGTTGTTTGATGCGCTGGCGGGTTTTGATTTGCCGTACAACCAAGCGCCGTCATTGCACATCGTGTTGCTGCTGATCCTCTGGGACTTCTATCGTCGTCGCTTGCACGGGTTCTGGAAGGGCGTGCTGCATGTGTGGAGCGCGCTCATCGGTCTATCGGTACTCACCACCTATCAGCACCATGCCATCGACGTGCCCACCGGGCTGTGGGCCGGGGCGCTTTGCCTGTGGCTGTGGCCGCTGGAGGGTGCGCGCCCCACATGGCACTGGACGACATCGCCCAAGCGGCAGCAGCTTGCGCTCGCCTATGGCGGCGCGGCCCTGGCGCTGGCGTTGTGTGCGGGCATCGGCCGGGCTTGGTGGTGGCTTTATTGGCCCGCGGCCTCGCTGGCTCTGGTTGCGCTTTGTTATGCCGCCCTGGGCGAGTCGGGGTTTCAAAAGCGCGACAACGGACGACACAGCGTGGCGGTTCGCTTACTGCTTTGGCCCTACCGACTGGGTGCGTGGATCAATGCGCGTTGCTGGACGCATCGCCTGCCGGCCAGCGTGCCGATTGCCGGGGCGGTGTGGCTGGGCAGATTGCCGTTGCCGTGGGAGGCTGACCACCATCGCTTTAGGCGTTTGGTGGATGTGACCTCCGAGTTGGCGGCCTATCACCCGGGCACGCTGGCCGCGGGTTGGCTGGACCTTGTCGAGCCCACGCCCGCACAGTTGCTTACCGCTGCCCACTGCGTGCAACGCGCCAGCGCCCACGGGCCGGTACTGGTGTGTTGCGCGCTGGGCTTTTCTCGCAGCGCGGCGGTGGTGGCCACCTGGGCGTGTGTGCATGGCGGATTTCTTGATGTGGCCCAGGCCCTGAGTCGGATCCGCGAGGTCCGACCCCAAGTGGTGTTGAAGCCCGACCTGCTGCGCGCTATCGAACAAGCCGTGGCGACTGCGAGAGTAGCGGCGTGAACGCTGCGCCGCTTAGCCCCGCCGAGCGTGCCGCGTGCGCGGTGTGTGCCGATTTTTTGACGACGAGCAGACGGTGGTCCGTGCTGGCCTGGGGGTTGGTGCTGGCTGCTTTGATGGGCCTGGCGTTGCATGCCAGTCCTTGGGGTGACCGGCAACTGGTGTGGCTGGCCGCACTGTTTGTCCTTGCGTTGATCGAGTGCTACCTGAGCGTGCGCGTGGCGTTGGACGCAAGGCTGTTTGACCGCCTGGCCGACGCAACATTGCCCAGCCTGCAAGATCTCGACAACGCACTGCTGCAGGTGTTTGTTGTGCGTGGCCATAAAGCCGGACGCGCTCTGGCCCCGCGCATTGCGGGGGCGCGCCGCTTGTATCGTTGGCAACTCGTGACCCTACTGCCTCTATTTGGATTGGCAGTAGGTGCATGGTGGCCTTGCTGACTGGGTGTCAGCACCTCAACAGAACGGACCAGGCGGCATGGCGTCTCTCGTGCAGTTCACCAAACAACTACCCGGTATCGCCGTTGGCGAGCTGATTATGTTTTTTGCCCGCGTGCTGACCGGCGTGCGACCGGTGTGGCAAGGCGCGTTGCCCCAACCTGCGCTGCGGGTGTATTTCGCCAACCATGGCAGCCATGGCGACTTTGTGCTCATCTGGACCACGCTGCCTGGCCGCATGCGTCGAAAGGTTCGACCGGTGGCCGGCAAAGACTATTGGAGCGCATCGATGCTCAAGCGCTTCATCAGCTTGCAGGTTTTCAATGCCTTGCTGATCGATCGTCAAACCCAGGCGGGCGCACCCTCGCCTGTGGACGAGATGGCCACGGCGCTGCGGGGTGGTGAATCGCTCATCCTCTTTCCAGAAGGCACTCGAAACTCAACCGAGGCGTCATTACTTCCCTTCAAGAGCGGGCTGTTTCATTTGAGCTGTGCCTGCCCCGAAGTCGAACTCATTCCCGTGTGGATCGACAACATCCGCCGCGTCATTCCCAAAGGCCAATGGTTGCCTGTGCCCATGGGATGCAGCGTCACCTACGGTGCGCCGCTCGTGCGTGACCTCAACGAAGACAAAGACGCATTCCTGCGTCGGGCCGAAGCCGCCGTGCTGGCACTGCGCCCTAAAGAAAGCCTTGCACCATGATGTCGCCAGTTGCTGACGCTTCTTTTCAAAGAAGCACCGAGATGCTCTTCATGGCCGTGCTCGGCGTATTGGTGCTCGCATCCACGGTGGGTGCACTGCTCAAATGGCGCGTGGCGCGCGGTGAGCCCCATGGGGTGATCGACAACCTCAACAGCCGCATCAAAGCCTGGTGGGTGATGGCACTGCTCGTGAGCTTGTCGTTTGTGTTTGGCAAGACGGGTGTATTGCTGCTGTTTACGTTCATGTCGTTTGCCGCATTGCGTGAATACATCACGCTGACCTATACCCGCACAGGTGACCACCTGGCCCTGGCCCTGATGTTCTACGTGGCATTGCCCATGCAGTACTACCTGATCTGGCTGGATTGGTACGGCCTGTATTCCATCTTCATCCCCGTGCATGTATTTCTGGTGTTGCCGATTTTGGCAAGCCTCAGTGGCGACACCACGCGGTTTCTGGAGCGCACGGCCAAGATGCAATGGGGACTCATGATTTGCGTGTTCTGCCTGTCACATTTGCCGGCGTTGCTCACGCTCAACATCCCCGGCTATGAAGGCCGCCACCTGCTGCTGATTGCATACCTGATCATCGTCGTGCAAGGCAGCGACGTGCTGCAGTACGTCTGGGGAAAGCTCATGGGTCGCCATAAGGTGGCGCCGCAGATCACGCCCACCAAAACGGTAGAAGGCCTAATCGGCGGCGTGGCCTCCGCCACCTTGCTTGGTGCAGCGCTTTACTGGATCACACCCTTCACCCCATGGCAATCGGCGTGGGTGTCATTGGCCATCTGCACGATGGGATTCTTAGGTGGCCTGGTGATGTCAGCCATTAAGCGCGACCGTGGCGTAAAAGACTGGGGCGGCATGATCGAAGGCCATGGCGGCATGCTTGATCGCATTGATTCAGTGGTATTTGCAGCGCCGATGTTTTTTCATTTGGTGCGCTACTGGTGGACACCCTAATTTAGGGTGCGTGCGAACCAAAGAGAAACGCATCCATCGCCAGCACGCCCGCATCCACGCCCAGTTCAATGCGTTCGACGGTGGGCGCAATACCCGCGGCGCCAAAAGCAAAAGGCAGCGGCAAAAAATGTTCTGGGGTGGGATGCGCGCGGCGTGCGTTGGGTGCGCGCGTGAGCCACTGCGTGAGCGCGGTCTCGTCGCCAGTGGCCAGCGTGTGCGCCATCCATTCAGAAAACTCGGTCACATAACGCTCAGTGGGTTGCGGTGATTCAAGCGCCATGCGCGGGAAAAATTCGCGCAGGTTGTGCGTGAGGTGGCCGGAACCCACGATGAGTACGCCCTCGTGGGCCAGCGGCGCCAGCGCGCGGCCCAGTCGCAGGTGATGCGCGGCGTCAAGGTGACTTTGCACTGAGATCTGCGCCACGGGAACGTCGGCCTCGGGGTACAGATAACGCAAGGGCACCGAGGCGCCGTGATCGAGTCCGCGCTCGGGGTTGCCTTGGGCGGCGATCCCTGCGTCTTCGAGCAGAGCCAACGCCTTGCGAGCCATCTCGGGTGCGCCGGGGGCGGGATAGGTCATGCGGTGGAGCGCCTCGGGAAAGCCACCGAAGTCGTGGATCGTCGCAGGCGTAGCGGCGGTAGAGATCTGCGGTGCGGCGCTTTCCCAGTGCGCTGAGGCCATCAGCACCGCGCGGGGACGGGAAAGGCGCGCGGCCAAAGCACGCCAACCCGCACTGGCACGCGACTCCTGCAGCGCGTGTAGCGGTGAGCCGTGCGAAATGAACAGGGTGGGCAGCGCACCCATCGTGACCCCGTAATTACTTGAGCAGACCTTCAGCCTTCAGCGCTTCTTGTACCTTGGGGCGCGCGGCCACGCGCTCATGAAAGGCTTTGAGTGCAGGCCACTGCACCAGATCAATGCTTACCCACTGGCCCCAGTTGAGCACGGTGAAGAGATAGGCGTCAGCCACCGTAAAAATTTCACCCATGAGATAGGGCTTGGTGCCTAGCTGGCTGGCGGTCCAGTCCAGTCGGCCGCCAATTTTTTCGCGCTGTTTGGTCTTGATGTCTTCGGGCGTGGTGGCATCAAAGAGGGGTGAGAACTGTTTGTGCAGTTCGGTGGAAATAAAGTTGAGCCACTCTTGCAAGCGATAGCGCGACAACGTGCCGTTGGCGGGGGCCAGTTTTGATGCGGGGGCCTGATCGGCGATGTATTGCACGATGGCCGGGCCTTCGGTGAGCACGCCGCCTTCATTCATTTCAAGGGCGGGCACGTAGCCCTTGGAGTTCACCAAACGAAAATCGCCGCCATCGGCGATTTCTTTGGTCTTGCCATTGACCTTGGCCAAGGTGAAAGACAACCCCGCCTCGCGCAACGCAATATGGGGCGAGAGCGAGCAGGCGCCTGGCGCGTAATAAAGCTTCATGAAAGTTCCTTTGTCGTTGAGAAAAACTGTTCTACCAAGCGCACCCAGTACGTGGCGCCCAGGGGCAGCAGGGCATCGTTGAAGTCATAACTGGGGTTGTGCAGCATGCACGGGCCCAGGCCATGGCCGGCGCTGCGGTGCGTGCCATCGCCGTTGCCGATGAATACATAACAACCGGGCCGCTCGCGCAGCATGAAGGCGAAGTCTTCCGCGCCCAGCGTGGGTTCTACATCGCGCACCACGTGGGACGGGCCCACGATGTCATCGAGCACGCGCGCGGCAAATTGCGTTTGCGCCTCGTGGTTCACCAGCGGCGGGTACTCACGCACAAAACTCACCTGAGCTTGCGCGTCGTGCGCTTGGGCGGTGAGGGTGGCCACTTGCCGCAAACGGCGCTCGATCAAATCGGTCACTTCGGTGCGGAAGGTGCGCACCGTGCCGCTCAGGGTGGCGGTGTTGGGCACCACGTTGGTGACATCGCCCGCCCGCAGGATGGTGACCGAGAGCACGGCGTTGTCGATGGGGTTGAGGTTGCGCGTGACGATGCCCTGCAAGGCGGTGACCAGGTGGGCGGCAATGAGCACGGGATCGACCCCCAGGTGGGGCATGGCGGCGTGGGCCCCCTTGCCCTGGATGGTGATCTCGAACTGGTTGCTCGAAGCCATCATGGGTCCAACGCGCACGCCAAACTGGCCCACGTTCAAGCTGGGCCAGTTGTGCATGCCGAACACGGCATCGCACGGAAATTTCTCGAACAGACCCGCCGCAATCATTTGCTGCGCACCGGCGCCACCTTCTTCGGCCGGCTGAAAAATAAAGTGCACCGTGCCGTCAAAGTGACGCTCATGCGCCAAATACTGCGCTGCTCCCAGCAACATGGCGCAGTGGCCATCGTGTCCACAGGCGTGCATGCGCCCGGCATGCACCGAGGCGTGCGCAAAGGTGTTGGCTTCTTGAATGGGCAGTGCGTCCATGTCGGCGCGCAGGCCGATGGCGCGGGGTGACGAACCGCAACGCAGCGAGCCCACGACGCCGGTGCCGCCCAGGCCGCGATGCACCTCGATGCCCCAGGCCGCCAGGTGCCGGGCGATCACATCGGCCGTGCGATGTTCCTCAAAGCGCAACTCAGGGTGAGCGTGCAGATCGCGCCGTATGGCTTCGAGCTCAGCGCGGCGTTTAACGATGGAGTCGATCAGATTCATGGGGTGAGCCCCAATGCTGCTTAGTTAGACAAAATACACGCGCTTCTCGGAACGTCTGGAACGTCGTCACCCCGGCCTGCGCCCTGTCTCTTGATCACATCTCGCACAACGGCTTGCGTAGCTC